>JAIQFS010000074.1 GCA_020073145.1 Terriglobia bacterium | reverse complement strand
GCTCTGGCGGCCCTCCCGGCGCCCATTTCCGTGCTCTACGAAACTCCTCCGCTCACACCTGACCGTTCCGGCACGCGCCGTTGGAATCCGCTCAAATCGCGCTCCGGCCGAAAATCGGGGTTCTGACACGGGCTGCTAACGGCGACTAAACAGAAAAGGCGTCTGGGCACCTTTTCACCGTCAGCCTTGTCGAATGCCAGCTATGATCACCAGGACGAGCCAGAAAAGCGTAACCGCACCGACAGCCCAGGAGAATGAATTGGCGATCGCTTTCTTGAGGCTGATGGTACTGCCCGATCGAGTCCAGAGCCAACCAGCACTCACCAAGAACCCCGCGCTCAACAGCGTGGGCAGAGCGCCGTAGAGCATCCGCTTGGCAGCAAAATACGATTCACCCGGGTAACCCGGAACTAGCAGGAGCATTGTCCCGCCGTAATACAGCAGGAAACATGCGCCACTGAACAGGATGCCGCTGATGATTTTCATTGGCATTCCGTGCTGGTAGTTCCTGTGGCTGAATCTGTGACAGTGACGCAGGCCTTGACTGGCGCGTTGAGCTGCAACATTAACCAGTCGAAAACATGCATGCCGTACCGTGGATTTCCGAAGTCCATGCCAGGCTGGAAAGCTGGCGTGATGAGCGGGCTGCTGCCGATCGTCGGCCCTAAAACTGATCGGACGAAGGCAGGAGGCCTCTTCTTGCCGTACAGCAGGTTCAGATTCGCCCAAAGTTTGTCTGGGGTCCAAACCAACCCTTTGCTGCCAGGGGAGAGGCCGATGTCCTTCAGCACTCTCGCGCATGCGCTCGAACACTGATTTCCCAATAGAGAGTAGTTGCCGGTACCCGCACCGTTTCTGATCGCGTCAATAGCCTGCTGCGCTACTTCTGGGGAAGTCTGGATCGTAAGCGATGCAAAATTCTTACGCAGCTCGTCCACCGTCTGAGGCAAGTTGAACTCGGACGTGCCAGGCACGCCCTCGGAAGGATGCAACGGGATGTTGGGATCAAGATGCTGCTGCGGCCCAACGCTCAGGAACGCAAAGTCGTTGTTTTGCTGATTGTAGGCGGCCATCATGATATGCCCGGTCGGATAACCGCTCTCGTAAAACACTGTGATGCCCCGCCCATCCGGGTCCGTGTACTTCAGGGGGTTGTTGCCGCCGTAGATGTACTTGTTGATGGTGTTCGACGGGTTAAGGATACGATCGTCTGTGAGATTGACCAGGTCGGGACTGGCCCATCGTCCCTGCGCCGCGCTCATATACCGAGCTCCAAAAAAATCCAGCCCCGGTTTCGGCGTCTCGTTCTTTGCCGGTGAACAGGGGGTTCAGCGTCTCGGCGGCGGGGGCACTCGGGTATCCCTGTGCCGTCGTTCGGGTACCCGCCCCCGCGAACAACTCATCTCCGAACGGCATGTAATCATGCCGTTCTTTCACGTTGCCTTGCGCGTCCGTCAACGCCCGCGTGCTGCCCAAGTGGTCCACCGATACGTAGCACGTCGTGCATGGCGCCGGCACCGTTACCCCGTACTCCGCCGCCAGGTTCCCCGTCGCGTCGTACACATACGTTATCGTACCCGACGCGTTCTGCTTCTGCACCCGCCGCCCGTCCCCGTCGTACCAGTACGTCGTCGCAGCGCCGTTCACCGTCCCCGTCGCCATCCGGCTCTCCCCGTCGTGCGCGAACGTGTACACCCCGATCGCCGTCTGGTTCCCCCGGTCCGCGTATTGCGCCGACGCCATCATCAACTGGTTGCGGTCGTTGTAGCCGCCGGCGCTCCCCGGCACGAACGAACTCAGCGGCAGCCCCGCGTCCTGCGTCCACCACCGGTTCCCGCGGTTGTCGTAGTCGTACGCTTGCGTGTTCGCGCCTTCCTGAATCGAGGTGAGCCGGTTCAGGTGGTCATAGGCGAAATTCTGATCAACTCCGGGCGTCGCCAGCGTGATCCCCGAAACGTTGCCGTTGTTGCTGGTGCAAGCGGCAGCGTGCCCCGGACAATAGTACAGGTTCATGCCGAAGGCCGCGCCAACCGACCCCACCGTGACCGACGTGGCTTGCAGCCGGTTGTTGTAGCCCCAGGTCTCCGCCAGCCCGTCGCCGCGCGCGATCGATTGCAGGCTGCCCTGCGGCGTGTAGGCTACCGCGTTGGCATAGGCGGTGATCTGCGACGTCCCCGTCACCGTGCACGGATACGGCCCTGCCGGCGGCGTGCCGGTCGCGCCGCTTACGCTGCACAGCCGGCCGGCCGTGTCGTACCCGTTCATGACCGTGCGCCCCGAAGGATACGTCGCACTCGTCAGCGCGCCCGCGCGATTGTACAAATAGCTGAAGCCGTACGCCTGCCCGGCGGGGTGTTGCGAACTTCTCCGCCCGGTAGGTTTACTGGAGCAAAGCGACGCCGGAGGCGATTCCGGGAACCGATTGCGCAGCATTGCGGTACGAAACAAAAGGCCCCCGGACCTGCGCCGGGGGCTCATGCTCAAACAGCAGGGTTCCGCTTACCGGCTGACCTGGAGGCTGGTTCCCCCACCAGGGGCGCCGGTGCCGGGGTCACCGTTGGAGACCACCTTGACCCAGAGTGCATCCTTGTCCTTGAAGTACGAGGTGTCGCTGGCTTTGCGCAGCGCATCCAGGCTGTCCTGCGGCGCACCCGAGGCTGCGGTGGTGAATCCCGGCAGGTCGAAGATGACCCAGGAGCCTTTGTCCAGCTCCGTCAGGGAGAGGGACACGGACGGCCTTTCGGTGGTCACCTTGATCTCGGTACCGGCTCGTACGTTGGTGCCCGTTAGGTTGTACTCCTTGCCGTTGCGGCTGAGCACGACTGGCGGCTGAGCAGGAGCGCCGCCTCTACCGAACCCGCCTCTACCGAAGCCGCCGCCTGGACCACCCGCTCCGCCAGGACCGGCAACTGCGCCCGGACCACCAGGTCCACCAAAGCCGGCGGGTCCGCCGGGACCGCCAGGCCCACCGCGACCCGCAACTGCGCCGGGACCGCCACGAGCGCCGCCGCCGAATCCACGTCCTCCCCCGCCGGGGCCGCCCACATTCAGGCGCCCCACATCGCCCTTGCACACGGCAGCGTTCCAGGTGGGCTGGATCTCACAGGCTCCTGCGTCGGCTGCGATGCTGTCGTTGACGCCGTCATTGATGAGAACGTAGGAATTGGGGCCACCGCCGAACGAGCCGTCCTTGTCGCGGATCACCGCCGTCTTATAGGCCGTACTGCCGCCATTATCGTTGCCCCACTTACGCTCCATCGGCGGGAAATATACCGGCTTGGCGTTGACGAATTTCACGTGGTCGACGGAGTTGTTCGAGCTGACCCCGAAGCTGGTATACAGCAGGTAAGACATCGCTCCCGACTTGCGAGTGGCGTTGTCCTCGAAATTCCGGAAGGTGGTATTGACCACGTCATGACGGTAATCGTAGAACTCGTAGCCGTGGATCGGGAAATCCGGCATTTCGGGCTTCGGCAAGCTGCGGCCGTAAGCCTTTTCCGCGTCCGTCCTGGGGTTGCCGACGTTCTCGGTTTCGCCCACGAACAGCGAGTCCACCACCTTTGACGTAAAGGCGTAACGACCGAATTCGCCAGACGCGTGCGTAAAGCCGTTCGCGTTGTCGGCCAGCTTCACGTTCTTGAATACGTGCATCTCACCGCGGCCCCAGATGGCGCCATTCCGGTTCTTGTAGGAGGTGAGATTCTCGAAGACCGATTCCACCGCCTTGCTGTTCGCGTCAGCGGGATTTTCATGGCCGGTATGCGAGCTGCCGGTAACACTGAAAGTGCCATTGGGCGCAACGTTCCGGTCGAACATGAACGAGTCGTAGTTGGAGTGGGCGACGTTGCCCTTGAACTCGCGGAATGGCGTTCGACGCGGCCAGGTCTTCGCACTGATCTCCGTGCCTTCGAACTTACCCGTCGGGTGCTCCGGCAATGACATCCAGAAGCCGTTCGAGTCGGAACCCGCGGCCACGTTATCCCGGTAGATGTTGTCCGGGTTGGTGATCCAGAAAGTCGCCGCCGTGTTGTCGGAAGGGATCAGGATATCCTTGGCAGCCTGACCATTCCTTACCGCCGGCCGGCTCTCTCCGGCTGCAGCGAGGTTTGTCGCGACGCACGGCGCGTCCGGATGGCACTTGGTCAGGATCCCCAGGTTGTGCACGAACTGGTTGCCGTGCTCCACGGCATCCTCCAGGAAGAAGCAGTGACCAATGTTGTTGTAGGTCACGTTGTTTTCAACGTCCAGGTAATTGGTGCCATGCACGGTCACGCAGCGGCTGTAGGTGTCGTGAATCGCCGAGTTCTTGATGTACTGGCCTTGCGCATCGCCGATCAGATGCCAGTGGATCGGATACCGCGCCAGATGCATGTTCTGACCCATGCGATTGAGCTCGACGCCCTCGACAAACATCTTGCTCCCGTTCATCGCCATAATGTGGCCGCCAAAGAGCGTCTGGTCTGCGTCGGGCGAAGCCTGGATCACGATATTGCGCGACAGCATGCCGACTTCGCCGCGTTCATCCACGTCGAAGGTGATCTTGCCGAAGTGCATGTAGTCCAGTTTCTTGTCGAGCGTGATCGTATTGCCTCGGATGGCGGAAACGGTTCGCCGCTCTGCCTGATGGGGATCGAAATCCGTGGACGCGAGGACAATCTCGTCGCCGGCCCGCCAGCCCGCGGCGTTCAGGACTTCAATCGAGTTGCTGCCGGCTTCGGCAGTCTTGGACAGCTTCGTCCAGGAGTTCGTCCGGTTCCCGTGCAGGTTCAGGGTCCCGCCCATGAGCATGATCCCGCGGTCACTGCGGTCATTCGTTCCGCCCATTCCACTCATATCTTCGTCTTTGACGTTGTCGGTGAGGGTAATGGTCGCCTTACGGGTGTGGGGCCTGGCTTCGGTGCCGATTTCCAACTCCCCATGCACCATGATCCACTCGGTGGTGAGTTCAAGGTCTTTCTTATCTGCGAAGCTCAGTTTGCCGTTGATCGTCAAACTGCGCAGATCCGGTGGGCTGACATCGAGGATAACGTTCATATCCTTCCCGATGGTGACGACGGCGTCTTTGCCGGGCACCTTCTTGTCAGGCCAAGTGGCTGCATCGGACCAGCGCTTCCCGCGGGCCGTCGAAGAAGTTCTTTGCTGAGCCCTTACGACGGCATATCCGCCAAGGACTAAAAAGGCTGGCAACAGCAACGAAAGGGACAAGGGATACTGTTTTCGCATCGTTAAACCTCCGTGATCGAGAAATCGATTCCCGTGTTTGCGAAACAACGAATCGAGCGATTGTCTAAGGCCGAGCTGATACCATGCATCAACTGAAGAACTGACGACGCGACGGCTTCCAAGCCCAGAATGTGCTTCCGGCCTTCGCGATCCACAACTACCGCACGGATGATGTGATGCGCCCCGAAACGTGGGCCATCGATGTAAATCACTATCCGACAATGGAGCCAGTCCACGATATCAGGTTCCAGAGAGGCTGGCAACAGACGGGAGCGCCAAAATCTCGATGGTGTCCCGGCGTTTCTCGCGCAGCGATTTCAACTGTTCGGCGCTGGCTTGGACCGCTTCGGGACATGCGGTCTCTGGCGGGCGGGCGTTACGACTCTGCCGGCGCGTGCTGCCGTGCGACTCCGGACTCACCGCCGACTACGATTTCACCCTCTCTTGGGACGAGGACGTGGCCAACTCGGGAAGTGAATGATAAAGGAGGCTATCATCCATATCTACGACGGTGAAGCGGCTCCGTGTTGCCCTAATTGCCCGCGGTGCCGTGTACGGAATCTGCCTCATCCCGTACCAGCGATGGAGGTCATGCGGTCGGCTACTATGGTGATTCTATGGACTTGATCAAATCGTTGGGGTCTCCGTGGATTGCCGCGGTGGCCGCACTCGCGCTGGCTCCCTTCCCGGGGAGAGCCCAATGGCTCGACCAGCCGACGCCGGGCATTCCACGGACCGCCGACGGCAAGCCCGACTTGAATGCGCCGCTGCCCCGAACGGCGAACGGGAAGCCCGATCTTTCCGGACTGTGGCTCCCGGACGGGAATGTGTACTCCGGGAACCTCATTCAGGACGTGAAGGACGAAGCGATCTTCCGGCCGGAGGCGGAGGCCCTATATCGGAAGCGCGTCGCGGACTTTTCGCGGGACTCTCCGCACTCGCGTTGTTTGCCGGAAGGCCCTCATCAGATCTTCGGCACCGGCGGCCCCGATCACTCGCTCTACCGGATGATGCAGTCGCCCAACGTTGTCGCGATCCTTTTCGAAGGCGGTGGCTTCCGGCAGGTCTTCCTGGATGGGCGGAACCTGCCGAAGGATCCAAGTCCGACCTGGAACGGGTACTCGATCGGTCATTGGGATGGAGACACGCTGGTCGTCGAAAGCAACGGGTTCAACGACATCAGTTGGCTCGACGAAGCCGGGCACCCTCACACCGAAGACCTGCGCATCACGGAGCGGTTCCGGCGCGTCGATTTCGGACACATGCAGTTTGAGATCACCTTCGACGATCCCAAGGTGCTGGTCAAGCCGTTGACCCGGTCCATCGACGTCAAGTACGCAGCCGATACCGAGATGCTCGAGTATGTCTGCAACGAAGACGAGCGCGACTCCGCTCATTATCGGGGCAAAACGCATGAAGGACTCAGCGTGAGCGTCGAGATCCTCGCCAAGTACGTAGGGACGTATGCGTCCAAAGACGGAACGAAACTCACAATAATTCTGGCCGGCGGGCAGCTCTTCCTGGGCACTTTTCCGATGGCGGCAAGATCGGAAACGGTCTTCGAATCGGCGGACTCGAACGTGGAATTCTTCATGGGCCCTGACGGCCAGGTAACGCACCTCATCGATCGGGCTGTCGAGGGCGATGAGCGGTTCGACCGCAACCCGTAGAGCCAGGGTTAAGAATCGGCGGACTGTTTTCTTCAACGCGCCTTTAGGGCATCCAAAAGGCCTTGCGTGACGTCGAGTCACGGAGTACACTTCATAATGGATAAAAAGTCCTGTGACTCCTCAACTCGTCACGGCGACTGGCCGCACCATCGCGCATTACGAGGTCCTGGAGAAACTCGGCGAAGGCGGGATGGGGGTGGTCTACAAGGCGCGCGACACCCGGCTCGATCGCCTGGTCGCGATTAAGTTCCTGGCACCGCGTCTCGAGGATTCGCCTCGCGCCCGCGAACGGTTTTTGCGCGAGGCCCGCATCATCTCCACGCTCAATCATCCCCACATCGCGGTCATTCACGATATCGATCAGTGGAACGGCGAGACGTTTCTGGTTTTCGAATACCTTCCCGGAGGCAATCTGCATACGCGGCCTCCCCACACACTGGCGCAGGCGCTCGAATACGCTTTGCAACTCGCGGACGCCGTGGGAGCGGCCCACCAGCACGGCGTGGTTCACCGCGATGTGAAACCTCACAACGTGCTGTTCGCCGAGGATGACACCCTCAAGCTGGCGGATTTCGGCCTGGCCCGGCAAGCCACCGACGCCCATCTGACCGGTGCCGGAGCCGTCGTCGGGACCCCGGCTTACATGGCTCCCGAGCAGTTTCAGGGCAGGGACGCGGATGCCCGCTCCGATGTCTACAGCCTGGGCGTCGTGGTGCATGAGCTCATCGCCGGTAAGCTTCCGCGGGCTGGCCATTCCCTGGCCGTACCGCTTCCGTTGTACCCGGTTCTGGAGCGCGCCCTTGAGGAAGACCCCGGCCGGCGCTACCCAAACGCGGCCGAGATGGCGGCGGATTTGCGGGCAGCGGCCGTCCGGCTGGAATCCGCAACTCGGGCCGAGACCCTTTCGCTACAAGCTCCTCGGCCAAGCCACGCTCGATGGGCTCTGTTCCTGCTCGTCGCCCTCGCTGGCCTGTTAGTCAACCACGCCCCTCTTGGCCGCGGAACCGGTCCCGGTGACGTTTCTGCCGTGCGGCAACTGGCGGTATTGCCGTTCGCCAATGCCGGTGGCGCCCCGTGGCAGGCCTTTTGCGACGGCCTGACCGATACGCTTGCCGCCGCCCTCACCCGGCTGGAGAAGTCTCAAGGGTCAGTTCGCGTAGTGCCGGCCGGCGAGGTCAGGAAACAATCGATTGCCACACCGTCCGAAGCCCGACGCATGCTTGGCGCCCACTTGGTGGTCACTGGCAGCGTTTTGCCCGAATCGGGTGGCGTCCGCCTCGCATTGAGCGTGGTGGATGCGGGGAATTCGCGGCAACTGGGCGCCGAAACCGCGAGTTTCGCTCCCGATCAACTGCCTTTCTTGCAGGACTGGGCGGTGGCTCGCATCGGCCAGATCCTGGAGATCACCAGCCGCCGGGAAGACCAGAATGTGCTCGACGCCTACCGCACTCACGAGCCCGGCGCCTACGAACTCTATCTGCAAGGCCGCGGCTATCTCTCCCACTACGACGTTCCGGAGGACCTCGCGAACGCCGTCGCCGCCTTTTACAAGGCTCTGCGGCGGGATCCCCAATATGCACTGGCCCATGCGGGCATGGCCGAGGCCCTCTGGCGCACCTGGCGCACCACCAAGGATCCGCAGTGGCTGGAACAGGCCGCCAACAGCGCCTTGCGCGCCCGGCAATTGAATGACCGCCTCGCGCCGGTCCACATCATCCTCGGACGAGTCGAAAACAGCCGAGGCCGCAACCAGGAAGCCATCCGATCCTTCCGCCGGGCTTTGGAACTCGAACCTTTGAATCCCGACGCGCACGGCGCACTGGCCGACACCTGGCAATCGATGGACAACCTCCTGGAGGCGGAAGCGGCCTATCGCAAGGTCGTGGAACTCCGGCCCGGCGAATGGCCGGGCTATGTCAACCTCGCGAACTTCTATGTCGAACAGCGCCGGTTTCCCGAAGCCGAAACCATCTTCCACCAGATGATCGTCCTGACCCCCGAAAACGTGTCTGTGTTTCAGAATCTCGGCGCCCTTTATTTGACGATGGGACGCTACACCGAGGCCGTCGGCGCCCTGGAGCGGGCGCTGGCGCTCAAGCCAACGCCGGCGGCATATACCAATCTCGGAATTGAGTATTACTTCGAAGGCCGCTTCGCGGAAGCCGCCACCCTGATGGAACGGGCCGTGGAACAGCGGCCCGCCGATTTCATTCTCTGGGGAAACCTCGGGGATGCCTGTTGGTGGACGCCGGGACAACAGGGACGTGCGCGACACGCCTGGAGTTCGGCTGCCAAGCTGGCCCAAAGCCAGCTCACCATCAATCCTTCGGACGCTCACGTCTGGAGCAGTCTGGCTGTCTACCAGGCCCACACGGGCAACCGCGCCTCCGCGCTCGCGGATATCGCGCGGGCCCGTCACCTTTTGGCGAATAATGCGCGCGTGCTCATCAAAGCAGCCCGCGTGTACGAAATTTGCGGGCAGCGTAAAGAGGCTTTGGAAGCTCTCCACGCCGCCTTGGAAACCGGCGAGACGCCGGAAAATGTGAGGCGCGAGCCGGAATTTGCCGCCTTGCGCAAAGATCCGGCTTGTTCCCCAGCTCTTCCGAAAGAGGTTTGTCAATGAGCACGACAACCGTAAAAGCACCTCCCAAACACATTGACCTGCACATCCACTTGGATCCCGTAACCAGGGTCTTCCACTATCGTCAGACTCCGGTTGGAGAATCGATCGTTCTTCACCACGGCGACACGTTTGGCATCGCACTCGCTGACAAATTCACAATCGTCTTTAACCCACACGATCCGAGACGGTCTCCCTTCATGCCCGCGAGCGAAACGACGATAGACGCTACCCAAGAACCCGGCAAATACCAGCTGGCGCGGACGGTCAGAGACGATGCTCCAGTCGGTCACTATCCATTCGAGATCAGAGTCTCCCGAAACCGTGAGATCTTCGAGGACAACCTGAGCGACGATCGAATGCTCGAAGCCGATCCGGAAATCGTCGTCGAGCTGTAGCCGTTCTGGCGTGTCGCCAGGCTGGTGGGGCGGGCGATTCGCCTGCCCTTCCTCCTACCCGCTAATCCCTTCCGCCGCGCGCTTGCCCATGCGGATGCAGTCGGGGATGCCGATCCCTTCGTACGCGTTCCCCACCAGGTGCAGGCCGGCGAGCGCCGCCTCCCGCGCCTGCATCTCTGCCAGCCGCTGCGGATGCCCCACCGTATACTGCGCCATCGAGCGCGGCCAGCGGAAGATCCGCACGAACTTTGGTTGCGCGCGGAACCCGGCGATCTCCTGCAGTTCCTCCATCACGCTCGCGGTCACCGCCTCGTCCGTCTCGTTCAGCACGCCCGCGTTGTCCGTGCCGCCCAGAAAGCACCGCGCCACCACCGTGCCCTCCGGCACCCGGAACGGAAACTTCGCCCCGATCCACGTGCACGCCATCAGCCGGCGCCGCTCTTTCTTCGGCACCAGGAACCCGTGCCCGTCGGGAAGCCTTGCGAAATCCGACGCCGCGAACCCCAGTGCCACCGTCATCGAGGAACTGTACGGCACCGACCCCAGTAACTCCGCCAGCCGCCCATCCACGCCTCCTAAAAGCGCCGCCCCGCTGTGAGCCTCGCAGGCCATCACCACGCGCCTGGCCTCCATCCACTCGCCGTCCAGCCGCACGCGGAAGCCGCTGTCCGCCCGCTCCACCGTCTGCGCCCGCGCGTGCCGCACCTCCACCTTCTCCTGCAGCGCCGCCGTGAGCGCCTCGATCATCTGCCCCAGCCCGCTCTTCAGCGTGCGGAACAACGGCGCCGGCGCGGCGTTGTGGTTCGAGGCCTTCGCCCGCTCCGCCAGAACCCCGCGCGTCAGGCTTCCGTATTGCCGCGCCAGCGTGACGAAGCGCGGCAGCACGCTGGTCACGCTCAGTTGCCGCGGGTTGCCGCCGTAGATTCCCGACAGCAGCGGCTCCGCCAGGTAGTCTACCGCCTCCGCTCCATAGTGCTCCTCGATGAACTCCGCTACGGATTCATCGCTCTCGTGGGGCCGCGGCGCGTGAAACAATTCCATCCCCATCCGGACCTTCGTGTTCCAGCTCAACAGCCTGGTCGTCAGCAACGGCATGATTTTGGTCGGCACCATCATCATCAGCCCGTCCGGCAGCGGCACGAGCCGCCCGTGCTTCCACACAAACGTTTTCCGGGAAAAGTCGTTGGACCCGATCGCCTGGTCGCCCAGCCCCAGCTCTCGGATCAGTTCCATGGCCGCCGGCTTGGCGGAAATGAAGCTGTCCGGTCCGGCCTCCACCGTGCAGCCGTCCACCTGCACGGTCTGGATCACCCCTCCCAGGCGCGGCCGCGATTCGATAATCGTCGAGCGCACGCCGCGCCGGGCTAGGTAGTAGGCGGTGGAGAGTCCGGAAATGCCGCCGCCGATGATCGCTACTTCAGCCATTGGGGGCCAGACATCGCTTCGCCACTTCCGCCAGTGCGGCGGTGAACGTCGGAGAATCGTTGAGCGACTCCGGCCGGCTCAGCGTGATGCCCCGCTCGGCTGCATACCCGCGGAAGAGGATGTCAATATCGTACAGGATTTCGACGTGGTCGCAGACGAACCCAATCGGGTCCACCACCACCTCGCGCACACCCGCGGCGGCGTAACCGTCCAGACACGATTCCACCGTGGGGCCCAACCACTGGTCCTCCGTCATGCCCTGGCTCTGATAGGCGAAGCCCCAATCCTGCAGCGAGAGCCGCGCCGCCACCGCCGCCGCCGTGGCGCGCGCCTCCCGCTCGTACGGATCGCCCGTCGCCAGCGCCCGTTCCGGCAGGCTGTGCGCCGTGAACAACACTTTCCGGTTCCCGGCCACCGGCGCCAACCGCTCCGCAAACGCTTCAATCAGCAGCGGCTCCTCATGAAACGTGTGGGCCCAGACGATCTCGGCCGTCAACCCCGCCGCGCGCGCGGCCTCTTCGGTGCGCTTGATGTACAGCCCCACGCTCAATTCCGAGTATTGCGGCGCCAGACACACCGCCGCCAGCCGCTCCACGCCCGATTCCCGGATTTGCGGCATGACCTCGGCGATGAACGGGTGCCAGTTGCGCATTCCGAAGAACACCGGCATCCCCAACTGGGCCGATAATGCTTCCGCCTGCCGCCGGGTCCACACCAGTAGCGGTGACCGGCCCCCGATCTCGGCGTACCGGTGCCGCACTTCCTCCACCACCTGCGGCGAGCCCGGCCGGCCGCTCCGCACGTATGTCAGGTATTGTTCGACGTCTTCGACCCGCTCCGGCGCGCCATGCGCCAGCAGCAGGACGCCCGTCTTCATGGATGGAATTCGCGAACCATCTCGACCACCGCTTTCACGTTTTCCACCGGAGTATCCGGCAGAATTCCGTGACCGAGGTTGAAGATGTGACCGGGTCGCGTGCCCGTGCGCTTCAGTAATTCCTGCACCTTGGTGCGCAGCTCCGGCAGCGGCGCGAACAGCGCCACCGGATCAAGATTTCCCTGGATCGCCGACCGGTAGCTGATGTCCATCCACGCCTGGTCGATGTTAATCCGCCAGTCCACGCCCATCACGTCCCCGCCCGCCGCGTGCAGTTCCTTGAAAAATCCCGACGCCCCGGTCCCGAAGTGAATCACCGGAACCCCGGTCGAGCGAATCCGTTCGATCAACGCTCGCGAATAAGGCGCCGCGAAGCGCACGTAATCGTCCGAACCTAGCGCCCCCACCCAGCTGTCGAACACCTGGATGGCCCGCGCCCCGGCCGTCACTTGGGAATGCGCGAACGGCGCGAGCACGTCCACGATTTTGCCCATCAGCCGGCGCCACAGCGTCTCGTCGCTGTACATCAGTTTCTTGGTGCGAATGAAGTTCCGCGACGCGCCGCCTTCGATCATGTAGCTGGCCATGGTGAACGGTGCGCCCACAAACCCGATCACCGGCACCTTGCCCGCCAGCGCTCGCACTACCGACTGGATCGCCTGGCCGACGTAGCCCAGATCGTCGGTGTTCGCCGTCGACAGGGAATCCACGTCGTCGGTCGTTCGCACCGGGTTGTCGATCACCGGCCCTTCGCCCGCCGCGTACCGCAGTTTCAGCCCCATCGGCTGCACCGGCAGCAGCAGATCCGCGAAAATGATGGCCGCATCCACGTCCAGCAGTTCCACCGGCTGCAGGGTCACCGTCGCCGCCAGTTCCGGCCGCTTGCAGATCTCCAGAATCCCGTGCTTCTCGCGAATTTGACGATACTGTTTCAAATAGCGGCCCGCTTGCCGCATGAACCACACCGGCCGTACATCCGTCGGCCGCCGCCGGCAGGCGTCCAGAAATCGGCTGGTCATGGGGGCCACGCGCATGGGCTTCGTCAACTAGAACAAAACTAACACAAACTGTTTGATTTTAGGGCAGATTTTGCGTCCGGCCGCGAGTTTTTTTCGCCCGCTTCAGGAGGACTTCCAGACGATCGTCCGCATCCGGATACCGGTCCTGATCGAAATGCAGTTCGGGGACATGCCGCAGGCTCAATCGTGCCGCAATTTCGTGACGCAAATAATGCCGAGCGTGCTCCAGGGCCGCCAACCCGTCCTTCTGCTGCTTCTCCTCGCCCCGGATTGCAACCTTAATACTCGCGTGCCGCCCGTCGGAACTGACGTGGACCTCGGTCACCTCTACCCCGAGCAGCCGCGGGTCGTCCAGTTCAAACCCGACGATCTCGGCTAGCTCCTCCCGAACCGCCTCCGACACCCGCAATGTCCGCCGCTCATCCATCTCTGGCCCCCGGCCCCTGCTTCCGGCACCTACGTCAGCCACTCCACCGTGGCGTCCGCCAGATCCGCCCCCAATAGCGACGCCGCCTCGTCTTCCACCGACCGCAACACCTTCTCCGCGAAGTCATGGCTTGGGGACACCGTCACCGCCGCCACCGTGGCCCGCTGCCACAGATCCTGGCCGTCGATTTCCGCCACGGCCACGTTGAACTTGTGACGGAGCCTCTCCTTCAGGCTCTGCACCACGTGCCGTTTGTCTTTCAGGGAGTGCGAGTGTTCCAGCCGCAATTCCAGCGTCAGAACCCCTACCGTTGCCATGACACGCTCAGGCGAAGACTTCAGTGGCGACGCGCTCGGTGACGAACGCCTCGATGATGTCTCCCTGTTTGACGTCGCTATAATTCTGCAGCGTTACGCCGCATTCCATGCCGCTTTTGACTTCGCTCACGTCGTCTTTGAACCGGCGCAGCGACGCCACCTTGCCCGTGTATACCACCACGTTGTCCCGCAGCAGCCGGACTTCGGAATCGCGAGTGAGCGTGCCGTCCTGCACAATGCACCCCGCCACGGCGCCCACTTTCGAGATCCGGAACGTGTCGCGCACTTCCGCCCGCCCCTTATACACTTCCTTGAACACCGGCTCCAACAGGCCGGTCATGGCTTTCTTGATCTCGTCAGTGACGTTGTAGATGATCGTGTGCAGGCGGATGTCCACCTTCTCCTGCTCCGCCAGCGACGCCGCGTTGCGCTCCGGCCGCACGTTGAACCCGATCACGATTGCGTTCGAGGTCGAGGCCAACAGTACGTCCGACTCGTTGATCGCGCCCACGGCCGCGCGCAGCACCCGCACCTTGATCTTCTCGTTGGAGAGCTTTTGCAGCGTCTCCGTCAGCACCTCGGCCGAACCACCCACGTCCGTCCGGATGATCAGCGGCAGTTCCTTGACCTCGCCCGCCTGCATCTGCTCGTGCAACATTTCGAGCGTGATCCGGCTCGATTTCGCGAGCGACGCCTCGCGCTGTCTCTGGTCGCGGAAATTGACGATCTGTTTGGCCTTGGCCGTGTCGGTCACCACCTGGAAGTCGTCGCCCACATCGGGCAGCGAATCCAGGCCGATCACCTCCACCGGCATCGAGGGCTCCGCTTTGCGTATTTGCGCGCCCCGGTCGTTCTGCATCGCGCGAACCTTGCCGAATACCGCCCCGCAAATGAAGAAATCCCCCACCCCGAGTGTGCCGTTGCGCACCAGCACCGTGGCCACCGGACCCCGCCCGCGGTCCAACTGCGCCTCGATCACCGTGCCCATGGCGGGCCGCTCCGGATTAGCCTTCAGGTCCTGCAGGTCGGAAACCAGCAGAATCATCTCCAGCAGCGTATCCAACCCCTGGTGCGTCCGCGCCGATACCGGCACCATCACCGTGTCGCCGCCCCAGTCTTCCGGCAGCAGGCCGCGATCCGAGAGCTGCTGCTTGATGCGCTCCGGTTGCGCGTCCGGTTTGTCGATCTTGTTGATCGCCACCAGAATCGGCACCTTGGCCGCGCGCGCGTGGTCGATCGCCTCCAGCGTCTGCGGCATCACTCCGTCATCCGCCGCCACCACCAGCACCACCACGTCCGTGACCTTGGCTCCGCGAGCCCGCATCCGCGTGAACGCTTCGTGACCCGGCGTATCGATGAACGTGATCTTGCGCCCGTTCAGCTCCACCTGGTAAGCGCCGATGTGCTGCGTGATTCCGCCCGCTTCCCGCGCCGCCACGTTGGCTTCGCGGATGCCGTCCAAGAGCGACGTCTTGCCGTGGTCCACGTGCCCCATGATGGTCACCACCGGCGCGCGCTTCTGCAGGTCCTTCGCCTCTTCCGCGTCCTCCACCGACTGCATGGCCTCTTCTTCGTAGGTCACGGTGGCCGTCGACGCCCCAAATTCGCGCGCCAGGTCGGTCGCCAGCTTGGAATCCAGCGTCTGGTTGATCGTCGCGAAAACGCCCTTATCGAGCAGTTTCTTGATCACCAGGTTGGCCTTCACGTCCAGCTTCTCGGAAAGCTCCTTCACCGTGATTCCTTCCGAAATGGTGATCTCGCGGTTGATCGGCGGCGGACCGGCCTCCACGTGCCGGCGCGTCGGCCGTAGCGTTCGCTCTTCCTCGATGCGCTCCCGCGGTTGTCGCGTGGGCCGCTTGTCGCCCGCTCGTCCGCGCGGCTGCTCCGTCGGTGGCGGCGCCATCCCCGGTTCCAGCCGCGGGCGCGATGTGGGGTGCTGCGGCCGCGGACCGGTGCCTGGCCGGCTCGGTGGGCCCGGCCGCACTCCCGTTCGCGTAACTAAGGGTTGACCGGGGCGAATCGGACCCCGGTAGATCGGCTGCCCTGGAACCGGAACGCTCGGCGCTTTCGGAATTCCCGGACGCGGGGGCCCTCCCGCTCCCGGCAGGGCCGGACGCGGCGTGCCTAACCGGGCGGCCAGGTCCGGACGCGGCGGAACCACGGGCCGCGCCGCCGGTTGACCGGCCAGCGGACGGGCTCCCGGAGCGCTCGCCGGAGCGCCGCTCAGGCTCGTCGCCGCCGGCGGAGTGGGGGGCGCCGGCCGAATCGCTTCGCCCGGTCGCGGACGCGGCGGCAGCGCCGGCGCTCCGGAACGCGCGCCTTCGCTAGGCGCCGTCGGGAACGGCTGTCGCGGTCCGGACAGAATCTGCCCTGGTCGCGGCGTGGGTGCGCTCGGACCGGGAAGAGGCTTGGCTGCTGGCGGCACTGGCCGGCCGGGCGTGAACACCACTGCCGGCGGCGCCTGGCCTGCCGTGCCCAGCGGCGGATGCACCGGCCGCCCCGTCGCCAGTGGCGGCCGCACCGGCGCCGCCGGCCTCGTCTCTTCCGCGGCGGGCCGTGTCTCTTCGACTTCTTTCACCTCTACCGGCACTTCCCGCTTCGCCTCCACCACCACCGGCGCCGGCTCGCGCCGTTCCGCCACTTCGGGGCCGGCGGCCGGCTCGGGCTCGGCTTCAGCCGCCGCCTGCCGGTCCCCTGGCCCAGAGCCATATAAGGCCCGCAACTTGATCGCTACGTCTTCATCGACGGAGCTGGAGTGCGTCTTCTTTTCCGTGACGCCCAGTTCGGGAAGCCGATCGAGTATCTCATGAGCTTTGACTTCCAGCTCCCGCGCCAGCTCGTTGATGCGAATCTTCTTCATAGAACTACTGTCTTCGTCCAGCTCGAGCCCCGTGGCCTGCACTACGCGTCACGCTCTTCCACCGTGCCCGATACGGGTCCCGTAGTTTCCGGCCCCGCTCCTTCGTCCGTGTTGTGAGTGGGGGAACCCGCGTCTTCTATCCTACCAAACTGCGCCTCGCCCGCTTGTGTTTCCGGGCCTGCCGCCGTCTCGGCCGGCTCTCCCGCCTCCGCCGCCTCCGGCAGCCCGGCGGCTGGTTCCGCCGCTGGCTCCGCTTCCGCCGCTGGCTCTGCTTCCGCCGCTGGCTCCGCTTCCGCCGCGGCCGGCTGCTCAAACTGGCCGTAATACGCGTTCACCGCCACCTGGATGCCCTGCACCGCGTCCGCCCCGATGTCCGGGATCTCTTCCAGTTGCTCCGGCGTCATCCCGCCCAGCTTCTCGATCGTCCCAACCCCAGCCCCCACCAGCTTCTCCACTACCGCCTCGGCCAGCCCGTAATCCAGCAGTACCGATACCGGCGCCCCCGGGGCCACCAGCGCCGCCATCTGCGACTCCACTTCCTGCCGCTTCTCTTCCTCGCTCTTGATATCGATCTTCCAACCCAGCAGCTTCGCCGCTAGCCGTACGTTCTGCCCCTTCTTGCCGATCGCTAGCGACAGCTGCGAATCGTCCACAATCACTTCCATGTGCTTTTCCAGCGGATCGATGATCGAGATGCGGCTCACCTTCGCCGGGCTCAGCGCGTGCGTCGCAAACGTCACCGCGTCGTCCGAGTATTCAATGATGTCGATCTTCTCGCCGCGCAGCTCCCGGATGATCGACTGCACCCGCATGCCCTTCATCCCCACGCAGGCCCCCACGCTGTCCACGTCGCGGTCGCGGCTCTGCACCGCAATCTTGGTGCGCTCCCCCGCTTCTCGTGCGCAACCTTTGATAGCCACCGTGCCGTCGTAGATTTCCGGAACTTCCTGCTCGAACAGACGCATCACCAGCTCCGGCGCCGCGCGCGAAACCAGCACCCCCGGCCCCTTGCTCGACTTGTCCACCAGCTTGATCACGCACCGTACCCGGTCGCTCACCGAGTAGCTCTCCAGCCGCGATTGCTCTTTCTTCGACAGCTTCGCCTCGGTCTTCCCCAGATCCAGAATGTAATCCGGCCCTTCCACTCGCTTGATGGTGCAGTTTACCAGTTCCCCGGCGCGCCCCGAGTACTCTTGATAGACCGTTTCCCGCTCGGCTTCCCGCACCTTCTGAAAAATGACTTGCTTGGCGGTTTGCGCCGAAATCCGCCCCAGCGCTTCCGTGCTCTTTTTGATGCGGATTTCCGTGCCCACTTCCGCTGCCGGATCGATGCGCCGCGCTTCGTGGAGCGTCATCTCATGCACCGGATCCTCCACGACCTCCGCTACTTTCTTGACCGCGAACAGTTGGATGGCCCCGGTCTTCGCATCCATGTCCGCGACGTAGTCTTCGTTGGTGCGGTAATGCTTGCGGGCCGCCACCAGCATGGCATCTTTCACCGCGTCAAACACGATCTGCGGGTCGATCCCCTTTTCCTTGCTGAGTGTTTCGATGGACTGAAAAATGGTTTCCAAGGTGTCCTCGTTTTCTGGCGGATTGCGTCGCTGGTTACCAATCGAACTTCAGATTGGCCTTCTGGACTTGCTCGAACGGAAAGCGGATGGTCTTCCCGGAGCCGATGTCGAGCGCTACCGCGCCGTCGGCGAGCCCGGCCAGCGTGCCTTCCCAATGGCGGCGCCCGTCGATCTCATCGCGCAGCGTGATTTTGGCCTTCTTCCCCTGGAACCGCTCGTAGTCTTGCGGCTTGACGAGCTTCCGTTCGACGCCGGGCGAGCTGACCTCGAGCGTGTACCGGCCCCCCGGCACTACCTCCTCCACGTCCAGGATCGTCCCCACCTGGTGCGAGACCAGTTCGCAATCGGCGTGGGTGACGCCGGCCGGCTTGTCGATCGAAATCCGGACCAGCCGCTGAGCGCCGCCGCCCTTGACTTCGACTTCGACCACTTCCAGGCCCTCCGAATCCGCCACCCGCTGCGCGATCTCCTCGATTTTGGACGCCATTGCTTCCCGCATCGTTCCTGACAATCGTCAACCCCAACAAAAAAGTGGGCTTTCGCCCACTGCGTTGGTCCGACACTCAAATTCTATTGTACCGTGTCCCGAACCGATTAGCTAGCCTCCGTCTCCCGTTCCGGCCCCCCGCTCTTCAGCCGGTTGAGAATCTCCACCCGCGACGGCGTCGGGTTGGTGTCGACGAATTCCAGGCTCTGCGCAATCCGGTTCAGCCGCGATTTGATGGTCGGGTAGCTCACTCCGAACACCTGCTCCATCTCCTTGATGGATCCGTGGCTCACAAACGCCGTGATGAAGGTTTGATCTTCCAACCCCAGCCGCGCCAACTGCGGCAACTCGAACTCCCCTTCGCCTCGTGAAGGCGTTCACGCCCCCAATCAATTTTCTATCCTCCATAAAATGAATGGGTTGGTCCTCGACCTCGGGGTCTCGCACCCCGCCCGCCTGGTATCTTCAAATCAGGAAAACTTGCTGGCCAGCAAGCGTTGCATTGTAGTGGAACTGAACTTCCCGTAGGGCCGTGAACGCCCGTACGGCTGAGCGCTTCCGCAGACGCGGTCGGCGGGAAGAATTTGGAAGTGCTTCCATAACACCCGGTGGAGTGCGGATAGCTATTGTCGTCGTCCCATCGGACATCAGAGAGTCCAGCATCGAATCGGCGGAGTAAACGTAGCGCCACAAAGCGATTCCAATGCTCCCTGAAGATGCGATTTAATCCATCGGGCGGTCCACAACGCACGGCGATAAGTCCGCGAGACCTGGTCTCGTAGCCG
>JAIQFS010000073.1 GCA_020073145.1 Terriglobia bacterium | reverse complement strand
CGGGCCAATCCCGCCAGCCCTTCCGCCACCGTAGAGATTCCCGCTCCACGGCGCCGGAGAGGGCGTCCGTGTTTATGCGCTCAACGCCAGATCCCCTGCATTCACAGTCGTTTGAGAAATTGAGTTTTCGAAGGAACGGCGCTCGCCTCTTGCTGCGCCAAAGAATCACGGTTCTGCATCAAATATTCGGCAGCAGGTCGAAATACTCATCGTCTTCGTTCTTGCCGCCTTCTCCTTCGCCAAGCGATTTTTCCGATGCGATGAATTCTATCCGCTCGATCCACTTGACCATCTTGTAGCCAAGCTGGTTTTCCACTCGCAGCCGCAGAGGTGCGCCGTACACCTCCGAAAGCGGTTGCCCGTTCATTCTTGAAGCCAGCAGACATTGGGGTTTTAGCACATTCTCCAAGCTCTGGGTGTCGTAATAGGGTCCGCCATAAAGAGCTTCGCCGAAGGAGAAAAAAGCGACGACTTTGGCTTCTGCTTTCGGCTGCACGAGATCAATCAGCTGCTGCATCGGAATCCCGCCCCACTTGGCGATGCCACTCCACCCCTGGATGCAATGATGCATCGTGATGTGTTCAACCTCACCCAGGCGCTCCAAATCGGCGATCGAAAGCTCCACCGGGTTATTGACCAGCCCACCCACCTTCAACCGGAAACTGTCAAACCCGCTTTCGGCGAGGTGCTTCCAGTCGTCGCGGATCGGCATCTTTCCATTGGGCCAGAAGTACGGAGAGATTTCGGCCTCCGTATACCTCTGCTGGGGCAACAGCCGGTTCAGCGTAAGAAGCTGCATGGGATACGTCACCGACTTCAGGGCATGTTGCACTCCCCGCGGATGGTTCCAGGAAATGTAGTGCGCCACGATCCACGAGAGTACGACGACACCGATTCCAACGAACCCCCAGTACATTCCGGCAGGGTTCTGATCGTCGGTGCCCCTCACAATGTGGTTCATATTGCGCTCAAATCCCGTCATCACGATCAGAGTCACATGCACGATCAAAAATGCAAGGAAACCGAACATTGTCAAGAAATGGATCGAGCGGGCCGATTGCCGGCCCCCGAATATCCGCGCATACCACGGAAACGTGTTGACCACCGCCGGAGACATCGCTATGCCGGTGGCGATCGCGAGCAGCCCGAATACAAACACTACGGTGAAATAAGCGATCTGTTGCAATGCGTTGTAGCCGTAGAATCCGTTTGGTTCCTGCGGCAAATGAAAGGTCGCATAGTGGACGAAGGTATTCCATGCTTGCAGGAGAACCAGCGGAGAAGTAGGCACGATGCGTTTCCACTGTTCCGTGGTGAAGAGCATCACTATGAAAACGAGGCCCGTTGCGATAAAGCCGTGCACGTCGATGAAATGCCACACGCGGGCAAGGCCAATGGTGTGGCGGTAGCCTGGCGTGCCTACGAGAGGTGAGATGTAACGCGCATCATCTTTCGCGGTCCAGATGCGGTCGCGTGGAACCTTCAAAGGCGTAAACCGAATCCACTCGCTCCCCGGTGTGCAGCCGTCATTGAAATAAAGACGGGGGTGGTCCATCAGGATCGAAAGCCCGCTGCGAATCAGGATCATCACAAAAAGGAAATTAAAGAAGTGGCAGTAGCGTACCCAAACGGGGAAGCCGTGCGGCCCCGCGAAATTGTTGGGGTATATTTGGGGAACCGACGGAACAGGAGGCATTCCCGATACTGCGACCTCGATCCAGGCCGCTACACTCAACACCACGATTGCGCAAGCAACTCCGATCAGGATTGATGGCCGAATCCAAATGCGAAATCGGCGATCGGGCGGATAGTGGACAGCTCGGTGTGCTGCATCGAATGCGATCATAGTGAACCTAGCAACTCCTTTTCGACGCACCCCACCATTGTACGAGTAATTGGTTTTCAGCAAGCACCACTCGCGTGTTGCGCGTGCCGCAGGCATCTTTTGCGAGTCCCAGTTTCGAAACGCACTGTTTTCGAGCTTCCCGCAGGCCCCGTTCGACCTCGGTCGATCTAACGCCCATCGAGAGCAACACGATTCGATCTTCAAATGCCAGATGGATATGTCGCAATTCATCAGCGACTGATAGGCTGGATTGTTCTGTACAAAATGGGCGCAGCGGTGTGGCTCCCCGGCATGGATTCGAACCACGATTCACGGCTCCAAAGGCCGCTGTCCTACCATTAGACGACCGGGGAATGCGGAGAAGAACTGCCCTCTAGTGTAGCGTCCGGGGTTGCGTTGTTGCAACGGCGGCGTGTTGCGGGTCTGCTACAATCGCGCGTGGAAGCCAATCTTGGCCGGTGCTGGGCGCGGGCTTCAAACCCGCCGTGCGGTACTTTGTGTCGCGGGTGGGTTCGACTCCCACTGGCTTCCGCCACTTCTTCTCTTCCCTCCCCTGCTCTCCCTCGTTTCCTTCCTTCGTTGCCTTACCTGGCTTTCTTTGGCGGGGGCGGGGCCGCGGCTTCCCGGCGGGCCACGGATTCGATGTACGAATGGAATTCCTTTCCCGGCGGCGCGATTTCGAATTTCAAGCGGAGATGGTCGGGGCCGTCGCGGGTATACGTGAGGCGATAGCGAGGTTGGTCGCGCTGGCCGTCGCTCGTAAACACGACGCCGTTCTCACTCGGGCGCACGACATACGGGATGACGTGGCCTTCGTTATCGAAATAGAGGGCGCGCATCGAAGGGGAGGTTCCGTCGCGATAGACGAGGGTCAGATCGTCGTGCCGGGCCGCTGGCCGGCCGCCCGCTGCAGGATATTCCGCAAAACTTTTGCGCACCAGGACAGCGCCTTGCAGGTCGGGTGTGAACGAAAAGGCGCCGGTGCCGGCGCCGGGAGCGCCGCCGCCTTCACCGGTCCAGCGGCCGACCAGGAATTGCACCGGCCCCCAATCCGTGCCGGCCGCCGCCAGAGGAACCACCTGCAATGCCACCGGAAAGACCGCCGCCGCAAGGAGCGCAAAGCCGAGCCGCCGTCGCATGCCTGCCATGGTAAAGCCCGGCGTGCCCGGGTTCAACCGTTGGCTGGTTCAACCCTCGGCCGGTCCAGCACCGGGCGGCCCCTAACTTCGGAAAACACCGGAGCGCCATCCAAATTCAAGCTATAACGGCGACGGCGTCCAGGTACAGTGAAAGGGACCAACGAGGCCGTTATGAAGCTCTGCATTTCCCTGCTCGTGGCTCTATCGCTGGAAGGCGCATTTGGCGCCGACAGGCCCCTCACGGTGACCGCTGCCTCCTCCGGAAGCACGGGAACGTCCCGGGATACCGGGGTTTTCACGCTGCCGGGAGCGCCCGCGCGGACGGTAGCCCCCCCCAAGGAAGAGCCGGCCGAGGCGAAGCCTGAGGTTAAGCCCGAGGTGAAGCCCGAGGTGAAGCCCGAGGTTAAGCCGGAGGCGAAACCGGCCCCCGAGCGGGCGAAGGTGGTGCTGCCGGATGCCTTCAAAGAGGATAGCTCCCTTTATCTTCAAAAGGTTATCGGGGTTTGGAAGAAGGGGAATGCGCGCGCCCTGCTAGGCGAACCGGTGCACCAGCGGGTGGCCTACGATGACAAAAAGACCCCGGACGGCCAGATTCTGGCGTTTCGCGACCCCAGCGGCAAGTTCAAGGAGCTAGAGCTCGATTTCGACAACGATTCCGGAGCCCTGCGTACGGTTTTCGCTTATCCCAAAGAGATGACTTGGGAGGAATGCCGCAAGGTCTGGGGCACCAACATCAACACCAACCAGGCCCAGAACGGGCGCACCTTCTACTCTTACTTGAACCGGAAGCTGGATGTGCTGGTCGCCCCGGGTGGAAAAGTCATCAGTCTCGGCCTGTATTGAGGTTGCGCGGACCATTTCTGTCCTGTTCAGAGGTCTGTTAAAAGCTTGCGAATCTGCGAGCTCGCAGAAACCTACGGGTACTCCCAAACGTTCATATAAGTGAAGCTCAAACGCCAGGGATGGGCGTATAGTGTAGCTAGACAGGAGTGATCCGCATGAACAGGGGTTCTGCCAGGCTAGTGGGAGTGGTGGCCGCGCTCAGCCTTCTGGGTGGGAGCGTCTCCGCCAAGGACAAGAAAAAGGACCCGGACGAGATCGGCAATCGCGATGTCGGCAAGGGCGTGAATTTCTACTCGCTGGAGAAAGAAATCGCCCTGGGCAAGCAACTGGCGCAGGAAGTGGAGCGGCAGGCCAAGATCATCGACGACCCGATCATTGCGGAGTATGTCAACCGCGTTGGGCAAAACCTGGTTCGCAACTCGGACGCCAAAGTCCCGTTCACGATCAAGGTGCTGGATTCCGAAGAAGTGAATGCGTTCGCGCTGCCGGGCGGATTCTTCTTTGTGAACTCCGGTCTGATTTTGAAAGCGGACAGCGAGTCGGAACTGGCGGGCGTGATGGCGCACGAGATCGCGCACGTCGCGGCGCGGCACGGCACCAAGCAGGCCACGCGGGGCGAGTTGGTGAACATCGCATCGATTCCCCTGATCTTCATGGGCGGATGGACCGGGTACGCGATCCGGCAAGGCGCCGGGCTGGCGATTCCGATGGGCTTCCTGACGTTCTCGCGCGGGTTTGAGCGCGAAGCCGATTACCTGGGGTTGCAGTACCTGTACAAGACCGGCTACGATCCGACCTCGTTCGTGGACTTCTTCGAGAAAGTGCAGTCGATGGAGAAGAAGAAGCCGGGCACGATGGCGAAGGTCTTTTCGACTCACCCGATGACCGACGACCGGATCAAAGCCTCCCAGGAAGAGATTCAAAAGATCCTGGTGGCCAAGCCGGAGTACGTAGTCAATACGTCCGAATTCAACGACGTCAAGAACCGGCTGGCGATGCTCCACAACCGGCGGAAGGTCGATACCGATAAGGACTCGAACCGTCCGCGCTTGCGTCGCGCGCCGGGCACGGGAACCGGTCCGGTGGACGAGACCAGCGGCGACGACAAGCAGAAGCCGGATCAGGACGAGCGGCCGACGCTGAAGCGGCGGGCGGATCAGTAAAGCGGCAGGCTGGGTTCAGGGTGCCCAGTCCTCTTTCCGAATTACAAAGACGACGTTGTTCTGGGTTCTTGCGGCGATTGCCGGCGGCTCCACGCCGGTGAACTGCGCCCCGATTTTCTGAAGCGCCTTTTGGGAGCGGAGATTGTTCTCTCCCACGCGAAAGACCACGCGGTCGAAGAATCGGAATGCGTGGTCGAGCATCAGCGTCTTCAGCTCCCGGTTATAGACGCCGCCCCAATACTCCCGTTCCAGGAACGTCCAGCCGATTTCGATTTCCCGCTGCGCCGGATTGTGGTTGCAATACCGAGAGCTTCCAATGATCTTGCCGGTTTTGCGATCGATCACCGCGAAGGCGCCTTTCGATTCGATACCGCCGTCGAAATACCGCCGAAACACGTCCGGCTGGTAGCGTTCGCGTTCCGGATGCTGCTCCCAGATCAAGGGATCGCTGGCGGCCTGGAACAGGGGCTCCCAGTCATCGGGGCGAAGAGGACGGAGCTCGATGAAGGCGCCGCGCAGGGATGGCTGCAGGTCGAGATCCATGATGAGGAATTGGATTCTTACTGCACGAAGCCGAGCTTGCGGAGGGTGGCTTCGGGCTCGCCGTCGCCTTCGAACTTGGTGAGCGGCATCTTTTCGCGGCCGTTTTCCAAAGCCACGCCGGCCGGGACGGCGACGTACGGGAAGATGGCCTTCAGCTGCGCCAGGTCATTGGAGATCCCTGCATGGAGTTTGGTGTCCTCCAAGTAGGCCGCGGCGAAGCGGGGCTGCTGGATGGGAATCGCCACCACGCGTGTGTCGCCCCAGTTATAGTGCGACATGCGCTTGCCGGCATCGAGACAGTGGACGCACTCCGGATCGAAGAAGAAGAGAAGAATCTTGCCTTGCTGGAGTGAGTACGGCTTGCCATCCACCGTGATCGTATCGGGAGCTTTGGCGCCGCTCTGGCGGGCGGCGTCGACGCCGTAGGAGACACCAGCAAAAACGGCCACCGCGCCCAGCACAATGACGGCGCTCCGCAGTCCGGTGGAAGGTTTCGACCAGATTCCGGCACAGGCCGCGATCAACAGCAGCGCGGCGTCGCCCACGAAGAACAGCGGCCCAACCACTCGCTTGACGATGGGAAAGCAGCTACAATCGGCGCCCTTCAACGCCGTGTAGTTGACGGCCATATAAATCATGAAGGCGACCAGCAGCAACCCGGTAAGGATGGCTCCCCACCGCCGGAACCGCGGGACTAGCACCAGGACCCCGCCGAGAGTCTCCGCCATGCCAACACCCAAGGCGGCGGCCAGGCTGAGGTGTTCGGGGAATTGCAGTTGGGTCAGCCGCACGGCCCAGCCTTGCGGGTCGGTGATCTTGTACAGCCCGGAAACCAGAAATACGATCGCCAAGACGATGCCGGCCACCCAGCTCACGGCCGTCTTCCAGCCAGGAAGGTCCAAAGAGGCAAGCCCGGGCTGCGGCTGTGCCATACTGTCGTTCATGGACCCCATTTTAGCCCTTTGCTTCGACGGACAGGGCGTGGGACCGCTGCGGGGCCTCCCTGCATGATTCCTGTTGCACTGATTCTGCTGGCGGCGACCCACGTCGATTTAGTCGATGAGGTGTATCGCATTCCGGCGGGGGAGTGGCGCTACGTGGAGCTGGGGCTCCGGCAGAAGCCGGCGTTTGTCTCCGCGGACTTTGAAGTGAAATCCGGATCGCATGAGGTTCGCCTGGCCCTGATGCGCCAGGACGACCTGGAACGTCTGCGCGATGGCAAGCCGTCGGGCGCTCTGGCGATGACCGAGTCCGGGGGATCCGCCCAACTCCGGTACCAGGTCCGGGTGCCGGGCGATTACGTGGTGGTGATCGATAACCGCGCGGAGTCCGACCGGCCAGCCGAAGCCCACCTGCATGTGGCGCTGGATTTCGGCGCGCGGCCCGGGCCGGATGTAACGCGGCTCTCGACCGGACGCCAGATCGCAGTGATTGCGATCAGCTTTGGCCTGTTCTTCGGAATCGTGAGCTACTCGTCGCGGCGTTTGCTGCGGGGGATCAAGCGCTGAAGGCCTGACGGGCAGCCGCGATGGTCTGGCGGATGTCCTCCTCGGTATGCGCCGCGGAGACGAAAGCGGCTTCAAACTGGGACGGCGCCAGATAGACGCCGCGCTCCAGCATGGCCTGGAAGAAGCGCCCGAAGCGGGCGGTGTCGGAGCGCTTGGCGGACTCGTAGTCGGTCACGGGCTGGTCGGTAAAGAAGAACGTGAACATGGAGCCGACGCGGTTCACGGTGATCCCGGGCGGCGCGGCCGAGCACAATTCCGCGGTACAAGATTCGAGCTGCGCGTAGACCTCCGGATGCGCCTTGAGATACCGCAGCATGGCCAGGCCGGCGGCGACCGCGAGCGGATTGCCGGATAGCGTCCCGGCTTGATAGACGGGGCCGGCGGGCGCCACCAGACTCATGATGTCTTTGCGTCCGCCGTAGGCGCCCACGGGCAAGCCGCCGCCAATGACTTTCCCGAGTGTGGTCAGGTCAGGGCGAATGCCGAAGCGCTGCTGCGCGCCACCGAAGGCCACGCGAAAGCCGGTCATGACCTCGTCGAAGATCAGCAGAGCGCCGTGACGCGCGGTGATTTCACGGAGCGCTTCCAGGTACCCGGGGCGCGGCGGGACGCAGCCCATGTTGCCCACCACCGGTTCCACGATCACCGCCGCGATTCGCTGGCCGTGCGCGCGGAAGGCTTCTTGCATGGCATCGGGGGAGTTATACGGCAGAGCCAGGGTGCTGTCGCAGAAAGCCTTGGGGACGCCGCGGGTGTCGGCGATTCCCAGCGTCGCCACGCCCGAGCCGGCCTTGACCAGGAGTGAATCCACATGGCCGTGATAGCAGCCTTCGAACTTAACGATGAGGTCGCGGCCGGTAAAACCGCGCGCCACCCGGATGGCCGACATAGTGGCTTCGGTGCCGGAATTCACCAGCCGCACCATCTCGATGGAAGGCACGGCGTCGCAGATGGCCGCAGCGAGTTCGACTTCGGCCTCGGTGGGCGCGCCGAAGCTGGTGCCGATGGTGAGCGCGTGTTCCAGAGCGCTCAGAATGGCGGGATGGCGGTGCCCGAGCAGAAGGGGTCCCCAGGACCCAACGTAATCGATGTACTCATTGCCATCGACATCGAAGAGATGGGAGCCTTGGCCGCGGGCGATGAAGGGCGGCGTGCCGCCCACGCTGCGAAAGGCGCGCACGGGCGAATTCACGCCGCCGGGAACGATCTGCAAGGCGCGGCGAAACAGGTCTTCGGATTTGGAGTGGGTCACGGCGGTTCGATCAACTGGCTTTGCGGGGCACGAGGCGGCGCATGCCGAGGCTCATCCCGATTTCGTACAGACTGCCGTTGAGATTCTTCAGCAGGCGCTGTCGGAGTTCGAGGTAGGTTTGGCGGCCGGAGAACAGATCCTGCATGATGGCCGAGAAGCGCGGGCTGCGGCGGGTGAACTGGATCATGCGCGCGGGCACGGAGCCCCACAAGAAGCGGCCGAGGAAGACGCGGCTGGCGAGGCGGGACCCGAACTCCAGGTCGGCCGCAAAATCGCGCCGCAGCAGGCGCTGATAATGAGTCATCTTTTCGGCCAGGCTGGTCACTTCCAGAAGCAGCGCGCGAACCGCCAGGTCGGCGGAGCGGATGGCGTAATAGAGGCCCTCGCCGGTGATGGGATCCACCAGGCCCGCGGCATCGCCCACCGCCAGCCAGCCATCGCCGGTCACGCGGTTCTTCCGCCAGGAAGAAGTGTGGAGCGAGGGCAGCAGGTGGCTGTAAAACGACCCGTGCTTCCAGGCGATCTCCCGCTCGGTCATATACTGCTCCAGGCGTTTGCGCAGGGAGCCGGCGGGCTCGCCTCTGCCGCAGATGCCCACCGAGAGGTGCCCGCAGCGCGGGAAGATCCAGATGTAGCCTTCCAGGCGCGGCAGGAACTGGATATCGATTTTCGCCTGATCGCCGGGAACGTAGTAGCCGAGCGCCGACATGGTGTCGTCGGAGGTCAGTTGGGTGCCGACATCGCGAAGCGGGTTGCGGGCGCCGGTGGCGACGATACAGAAATCCGCGTCCGAGATCCCCAGGTTGGTGCGAATCCGCCAGCCCGAGCCCTGCCGGGTCATCTCGAGCACGCGGGCCTTTTCGATCTGGGCGCCGGCGTGTTCGGCGCGCTCGAGCAGAAGGCGGTTGAGGTCGAAGCGGGAATAGATCAGCATCGGCTGATCCAGGTTGAGGCTGACGGCTCCGGCCTTGGGCGCCGCCAGCACGGTTTCGGAGACGAATTTCTTGGGAGTCGCGTTATTGAGGAGAAACGGATACTGGTGGTAGGCCTTGTAGGTCAGGCCGCCGCCGCAGGGCTTTTCCCAAGCCAACTTTTCGTCGAAGACGCGCACATCGAGACCGGCCGAGGCCAGGCGTTCAGCCGCGAAGGCTCCCGCCGGACCGCCGCCCAAGATGGCGACACGCTTCACTTTTTGCCGCCGGTGGGAGGCAGATCGTCAGGCGAAGGCATGCGCACGCCGCCGCCCGCGCCCGCTCCATGCGGATTGGCTTCGCCCTGCGGAATCTCGCCGCCACCGTGGGGATTGGCCGAACCGGGCGCGACCGAACCGGAATGTCCCGAGTCCTGCTTGCCCACCACCGTCCAACTGCTGCCCTTTTGTTCAAGTTGATAATGCATGGTCATGCCCTGCGCCGAGGGAGTGCCTTTGGGCGCAAACGATACGGTGGCGTCGGCCTTGGCGCCATCGAACTGGACAGCGGTGACCTCGACATCCATGGATGCGATGTTCAGATCCTTACGGCCGGACAGGTAGTCGAGAACTCCCTGCTTTACGGCATCTTTACTCTGGCTGCCGCGATTGCAGGCGGCTAGCGACAGGAATAGCAGGAGAATCGGAGCAAATCGCACATTTAGATTATACCCGGCGGCGAGGACGGCCCCGGTACTGAATTTTGAGAGTATCCCCGTCCGGGGTTGGCCCCCGGCCGCCCACGGATTGGAACGCGCCGCAACTGGTAAACTCTAAGAAATGGCAACGGAAAAAGAACCTAAGCAGGCTTCGCCTCCGATCAGCGCCTGGGCGCCGGCACTTGCGCTCGGCTGGCTGATTCCCGGGGCCGGTCATCTCCTGCTGAAACGAACGGGACGCGGACTGATCCTGCTCGTGGCGGTGACCGGAATGTTCGCCTGCGGGCTGATGATGCGCGGCGCGATGTTCCAGCCGCAGAGTGGAGACCTGCTGACCACGGTCATTAACACCGGAGGGTTCATTGGCGATATCGCCTCCGGCCTGCTGTATCTGCTCAGCGTCTGGCTGGGTTACAACCAGCCGGATATGGCCGGCCACGTTCACGATTACGGCACCAAGTTCCTGGTGACGGCGGGCCTGCTGAATGTGCTGGCGATGGTGGATGCCTTTGAAATCGCCTCCGGGAGGAAGGACTAATGCCCAAAATGAACCTGACTCATTTTGAGGCGGCATTTCTGTTTTCGCTGTTCACCTCGGTGGTGCTGGGCGTGGTCACCAAGCGGAGCGATCGCGACCGCCTGCAGTATGGCCTGTATGTCTTTGTCTGCTTCTTTGTCGCGCTGTTCGGGCTGGGATGGCTGATGTATCTAGGCCACGGATAACGCCAGCCGATTCCAAGTTGGTCTTCTGGTAAAACCGTGACTTCAGGCATGCCGGAGCTCCGGCTAGCGACTCGCAGCGATGCGGCCGGCATCGCGGAAATCTACGGACCGATTGTCGCCTCGACGCCCATCTCTTTCGAGACGGAGCCACCCGGCGAGCGGGAGATGGAGCACCGCATCGAGGAAACGCTACCCGCGTATCCGTGGTTGGTTTGCGAACACCGAGGCCGCATCGCCGGCTACGCCTACGCCGGCCGGCACCGGCACCGAGCCGCCTATCAGTGGTCGGTTGAAACTTCGGTCTACATCCACGCCGATTTCCGGCGGCGCGGCATTGGCCGAGGGTTGTATGCGTCCCTGTTCCAAATCCTCGCGGCTCAAGGGTATTTCAGTGCCTTCGCCGGCATGACGCTGCCCAATCCCGGCAGTGCCGGCCTCCATGAGGCAGCCGGATTCCAGCCGGTCGGGGTCTATCGGCATGTGGGTTATAAACTCGGCGTCTGGTATGACGTTGGCTGGTGGCATCGGGAACTCCAGCCGCTCATGGCTGAACCACCGGCGCCTCGGAGCCTGCCAGACCTGCGAGCAGAGCCATCGTGGCAGCAGCTGGTGACGGCCGGTCTGCCCTTTCTCCGAATGGAGGACTGAGCGGCCCTTGGGCGGGCGAATCGCCTCCCCACGTCAGAGGGTACGGCGATAGAGGCCGTTGGCGTGGTACACCGAGACATCGCGGATTTCGAAATCACGTACCACGTACGCGATCGGCTGCTTCGCCACCAAGGCCACATCCGGCGTCGCGAGCGGCGGTCCGGAAGCCCAGTGCTCCTCGACCGGATCGAGGCTCAGTCCGGCGGGAAACGGGGAGTAGGAGATCAGGGTGTTGATGGGGTTCAGGATGTCGTGGGTAACCCGGGTGTACACCAACTCCCGCGGCCAGCGAAAGGCCGAACGGCAAAAGACCACGCTGAAGCGGTCGCGATAACACTGCAGGCCATCCAGGGCGCGGATGGGTGTGTCGCGGAGCGGTGCGGCGGTTTCGCGCGACTGGGCGAACAGGGCGAGGTAGACGGCCCCGTGAACCGTAACTGGCTGGGAGCGCACGGCGGCGAGAAGGGCAGGATCCAGAAAGTGGAAGGTCGCGTCGAACTGCAACGCGCCGTCCTTGACGCTCGAGCTGACCAAGTTGAAGGCGTGTTGTGTCCACTTCCTGCCGCCGGCGCTCCGAACGGTGACGGCGGCGCCGTCGAACCGCACGTCGACACCGGACCGAACACCGCTCACCGAGAGGGGAATATGGAGCAAAGCGTCGTTCCCGCGCGGCACGGGTTGGGCAAAGATCGCGGCGGCGGAATTGAGGGCGACGTGAATCGCGGAGCCTGCCTCGGGCTGCGCGGACAGTTGCGACTGTAGTTGAAATGCGGCCGGCCACGGCAGACTCCGGTACAGAAGCACACCGGCCGCTAGAGCAATGGCCGCGAGGGCCCGGCCGAGCAGGGTGCGGCGGCGCTGATACTGCAGATACAGGATGGCCATCCCGGCGGCAGCGGCCAAGACGACCACCACGGAATTCCGCATCCAGTCGACGCCGCTTGGCCACGGATTGGCGGACACGGCCAACGCGGGCAAGGCTGTAAACCCAACGGCCATCAAACCCAACCCGGCCAGTGTGTACGCAATGACGCCCGAAGTCAGGGCGGCGACGGTAGCCAGGGGAAGCCAGAGACAGAGGACCAGCAGAACCTGCGACCACAACAGCCGTGGAAGACTGGAGGCCAGCGGGAAACCCTGGGTGACCACGACGGTCAACTGGGCCAGGCCGAACGGCAGGCTCACCAGCAGCAGAATGAATCCCAGCTTGGCGGCAAGCAGGCTTCTCCAGCGGTAAGGCCGCGTGATCCAGAACTGGCGGTCACCGGGAATGGCTTCGGCATGGACCAGGCGGCCGATCGTAAAGGCGCCGCTGGTCAGGAGCAGGAAATTCGTCCACCCGACTCCCCACGCAAAGGCGATGGCCAGAGCCCAGATCAGGAGGATCTCGCGGTGCAGGTACCGCAGGTCCTTGCGGAAGATATGCAGGGATTGTCGCATGCTGGCGCTCCTCTAGGCCGCCTTGGCCCGGCTGCGCGCGATGGTCACGAAGATGGCGCGCAGGGGCATGGGGCTGACGGCAATATTTCGCACATCCTCGAAGAGGCGGCGAATTTCGTTGGGCGTGCGTTCCGGGTCGAAGCGGGTGTCGACGAACCGCACCACGGCGGGCATGGCTTCGGGACGCAGCCAGTGCGCCGGCCACTGCGGCTCGCCGGGAAGGATGGCGGGCGACCCGACTGTGACTTCCACCTCGCGGAAACGCGCCGTCAAGGAACTCATCTCTTCGGAGAACTGGAGCCGCCCATGGTCCAGGTATCCGATGTGGCTGGCGAAAGTTTCGATGTCGGCCAGATCGTGGGAGGAAATGAAGATGGTGGTTTCGCCGGCGCTCTCCAGCACGCCCTCAATCAGATCCTCACGAACCAGCGGATCCAGGCCGCTGAACGGCTCATCGAGCACGAGCAGGCGGGGGCGGTAGGCCAATGACGAAACCAGCGCGGCCTTCATCCACATGCCGCGCGAGAGATGGCGGAGCTTGCGCTGGAGGGGAAGCTCGAATTGCCGGAGAAGCTCGGCGGCGCGGGCATCGTCCCAGGCGGGATAGAACGGTTTGACATAGGCGAGGAAGGACTCCACGGTCATCCAATCGGGCAGTTCCTGGTTCTCCGAGGCATACCCAATTTGACTGAGGAGTTCCGGGCCCAGGTGCCGCGAATCGACGCCCAGGACCTCGGCGCGGCCGGTGGTGGCCTTGAGTACGTTCATGAGGATCTTGATGGTGGTGGTCTTGCCAGCGCCGTTGGGTCCGATCAAGCCGAAGACACTCGATTCGGGGACTTCCAGATTCAGGCCGTCGAGAACCGCAACCGAGCGGAAGCTCTTATGAAGATCGAGGATGCGGAGAGCGGGAGGCATTATCTTCTCCTCATTAGGGGCTCGGGAGCTTCGAGGCGGCGCCAATGCCAGTGGACGGCTTCGGTGACATCGTCGAGATCCAAGCCGAGCTTCTTGGCCTCCACCACCAGTTGTTCTAGTTCCTTCTGCAGCAAGTGGGAGCGATCCGCGGCGCTGGACGGCGGTAGCCCCGCCACCACCGTGCCGAGTCCCGGGCGCACTTCGAGCAGTCCTTCCAAGACCAGTTGCCCGATCACTTTGTGCGCCGTGTTGGGGTTGATCTTGAGCGCCTTGCTCAATACCCGCACCGACGGGAACGCCTCGCCCGCTCGCATCTGACCGGAGATGACGGCCTTCTTGGCCGCGTAGACCACCTGTTCATGGATAGGAACGCCCGGCCCCAGGTTCACACGAAATGGGATCACGTGTGTACTATGACGGATCATACAGCAAAAGGCAAGGGCACAAATATACTTGGCTATTCCAGAAATGCTAGGATGGGGTGGCGTGACAGGCCGTTGGTTTATATCAGTTGCGGTTTCTATAAACATAATTAATAATAGAGGGGATGGCCGTGATCGTGTTTTCCCTGCGAGGGACTCCGAGTTCGTGTGGTGCAAGTCGATGGCAGATAATGCGAGGTCGCCTGCGTGAAGCGATATGTATCCTGCTAAACCGACTTGGCCTGCCTGGGACAATTGCGTGTGGATCTTTTACCGATGAACTGATGGGGCGTCGGGTTGAGATCCACGTCAGTTCACTTTTGACGCGGATCTCAATCGACGGTAGGGATTATTGTTTTGACCGCTTGTCCGGCAGGTTTGCAGGAACCGGAAGCGGGTGCAGCTGTATGCCTAGCCTACGCGCTGATTGCAGACCGGATTGAACCGTAAGCGTCTGAGGAATCCATCTTGAGCCGGTGCCAGAGACAGCTGAAGATGGCGGCATGGGAAAAGAGACAGAACGATCGGCTGAGATGCGGCGAGTGCTGGAGGAGTACGCGGTCAGTGGGCTGAGGCGGCGGGAGTTTTGTCAGCAGCGTGGCATTGCATTGACGACGTTCGATTACTGGCGGCGGGAGCATGCCGTCAAGCCGCGGAAACAAGAGGGGCGGCCGCGCATGGTGGCCGTCAAAGTGGCCAACACGGAACCAGCACCGCACTTCACGCTCAGTCTTTCGAACGGACGGCGCATCGAATGCTCGTGGCGGTTCGCCGATGCGGAACTGGCGCGTTTGATTAGCATCGCTGAAAGCGCGTGACGTTTTCGCCATGCTGTTTGGATTGGGGCTGGCGACCAAGATTTACATCGCGGTGGAAACCATCGACATGCGCAAGGGGTTCGAAGGTTTGCACGGATTGGTACGCGATCATCTGGGCGAAGATCCGTTGAGCGAACACTTGTTCTTGTTCACCAATAAAACGAAGACGCGATTGAAAGCCTTGGTGTGGGACGGCAGTGGATTATGGGTGTGCGCGAAACGTCTCGAAAAGGGCCGTTTTCGCTGGCCGGAATCGGACAACGTGCGCAGCGTGACGATGCGGACCGAGGAGTTGGCGATGCTGGTGAACGGGCTTGACTTGAAGCAGACCAAGCTGCGCGGCTGGTATCGCAAGAGCGTTTGAAAAGGGTTGAAAAAGCTCTGGAACATTTTCGCGAGTTCGCGTAATATGAGACATCTCCCCTATGGCGGCGTTCGATCCACAGGCGCACATCGCGATGCTGGAACGCGAGTTGCAGTGGGCACACCTGAAGATTCAAGTGCTCGAAGAGCGGCTGCGGCAACGGCGCATTCAGGTGTTGGGCCCGCACAGTGAAACGCTGAGCGATCTGCAGCTGGAGTTATTGGCGGAAGTGGAACCCAGCGCCACGAGCGAAGAAGTAGAAGCCGAAGCGTGCAGCGAACCACTTCCGCAAAAGCCCACACGGGCACGCAGACCACATCCGGGCCGCCGTTCGTTGCCGGAGAACCTGCCGCGCATCGAGCAGGTGGTTCGATGCGCGGAGCCGAACTGCCGAAGGTGCGGCGCGGAAACCTCGATCATCGGTTACGACGAAAGCGAAGTGCTGGACGTCGAACCCGCGCAGTACTTCGTGCGCGTCACCAAGCGCGAAAAACGCGCGTGTGGGAAGTGCGCCACCATCGGGATGCCGGAACTCGCACCGCGCATTGTGGAAAAGGGACTGGCCAGCGACGCGGTGGTGGTCCAAACGGTGATCGCGAAGTACTGCGATCACCTTCCGTTATACCGGCAACAAGCGATGCTGGAACGCGAAGCGGGTGTCGAAATCAGCCGCGCGACACTGGACGGTTGGGTGATGCGGGTGGGGGAGTTGCTGCAACCGGTGGTCGCAGTGATGCGGCAGAATCTTCTGCGCGCATCCTATTTACAGGCCGACGAAACAACCGTGCCCGTTCAAATGCACGACAAGCGCGGCGCCGATCATCAGGCCTACTTATGGCAATACGGCCAGCCGGGCGGCGAAACGGTGTTCGAGTTTCAGTTGGGCCGCGGACGCGAGGGTCCGCGCAAGTTCCTGGGCGAGTGGGAAGGGATTCTGCAAACCGACGGCTATCAGGCCTACGACGATGTCGGCGGAAAGAAGCTGGTACACGTGGGCTGTTGGGCGCACGCGCGCCGCAAGTTTGTCGATGCGGTGAAGGTAAATCCAAAAGATGCGGAGGCGATCAAGATGGTCACGCGCATGGACGCGCTGTTCCTGGTGGATCGTCGCGCTCGCCAGCAGCAGTCGAGCGTCGAAGAGCGTCTAGCCTTGCGCCGCGAGCACGCCGATTCTTGGGCCACCGAGATTCATGACCGGTGCGTGTCCCTACGGAAAACGGCTCTGCCAAAAAGCACGCTGGGCCAGGCGGTGAACTACACCCTAAATATGTGGCCGAAGCTGCGGCGCTGTTTCGACTACGCCGAAGTGGAGTTGTCCAACAATCTGGCGGAGAACTCCATGCGCCCGGTCGCGTTGGGCCGCAAGAACTGGCTGCACGTGGGCAGCGCTCAGTCCGGACCCAAGGTCGCGGCGATTCTCTCGGTGGTGGAATCCTGCCGCCGCTTGAGTGTTCCGGTGAAGGACTACCTGCTCGCGGTGCTGCCCGGCATGGCACAACGCACGCTATCCCAGATCGCCCCACTCACACCCGCTCGCTGGGCCGCCTCCCGAAACTAAACCTGGGTTGGTCGGACGGACACGATTGAACTCCAAAATCAGTTCCTTTTCCCTCCGGTCCATGTCAGCGGTTACCTCGTCCACCCAGTGAGTCGGCAATCGCCCGCTGATGCATGCGTTGTCACCGTTTAAGTGAGCTAGCAATCTGTTCCGAATATCGCCCTTGCCAACATAAATCACAGCACCACTGGCTATGATGCCATAACAGCCGAGTTGACTAGGGGTAATGGCTTCAATATTATTCTTCGTGTAGAAGCGGGGTTCTTGCTTTGGAAACGGCATCTTATCCTCTTGAATCTGAGCGTGCTACCGCTTTGACGTGCGGTAGCACGCGGGCCTCAGTTGAGCATTGACGGACGAGTGCCTGTCGGCTTAAGATGGAAGTGTCTGGTTTCCCTTAGGGCCGTCGCCAACGCGGTTGTAGAGTTCTAAAAGTTACGGCGGTTCGATAGGCTGTTTACCTCAGTTTCTGAAGGCCCGGTGCTCTAACACCGGGCCTTCGGCGTTTCTGTGCGGTCGGCGTTGTCCGCCTGCCGCCCACTCCGAAGAGATCATTAGCCAATGTCATGAGTTTGTGAGAGCGAGTCTACATCGGTCGCAAGGGACTATCTCGAATTTCTTGCGAAGCATCGTTTTCGACCGGACGCTCTGTATTGATCTGCCAGACCCCTTTATTGACCATCGCGACGACTCCGCTCTGCGCCATCCCAAGCAAGGCAAAATGCAAAACTCGTCCGGGATTCTTTCCTTCAAAATTCACGTCGCGAACGGCTGCGGACTTCTTTAACTCTTCTAACGTCCGCGACCGCCCGTCCGCCAGCGCTTCACGCAAGAATTGTGCGATTGCCGTACGTTCCCCTTCAGCGGGAAGTTGATCTTGAGAGAACAGCGGCTCTTGCTGAGTCTGAACCTGATATTTCTCGTACTCCATAAGGCCGCGAACGTGCGCCTCTGCCTTGTCAAGCCATTCCATGCGGGCCTGGAGTTCGCCGCGCTGCAACGCGATAGATTGCAGCCGCTGCCTCAGATCTTCACGAATATCCCTCATGGCTACAGGATACAACAGTCTGGGATCACTTGGCTAGCGACGAGAGATAGTCACAAGTCCAAGTCCGTTTTCCACATGTGGAAAACCATTGAAGATAAGGGGAATGTCTTGCCGATGACTTGCAATCAAGTCCTGGAATTTCAACGGTTTCGCCGCATCTTCTCTATTCATTTGGAACCATTCTGCCGCATACTGAATCAGTATGAGTGAAGGGGCTGCTATGCAGGCACAGATCATCGACGAGCGGGCAAGGATTAGCATTAGCCTTACTCCAGAGATGAATGCCGAGATCAGTAATCGGGCTAAAGAAACGGGCATGAGTATGAACCGTACGATTCAGCAACTACTGCGAGCGGGTATCGACGCAGAGCATCAAAAGAAGCAGCGTCTTGAAGAGATGCTTCACCGATATCGCGAGTGCGCTGATCCCAAAGAAGCAGAGCGTCTCGGGAATGAGTTAGGTGCTATGATTTTTGGGCGGTGAAATTACATCAGTGGAATGAATTTCCACGGCATGTTCGTGAACATCTGAGCGAGCGCCTTCGGGATCGAAGAATAACCGTTGATAATCTCATGGCCCTGCAGTTTTGGGTGGAATCAGAACCCGAGGTTCCAGAGGGAGACTGGTACAAAGATTTCGGTCGCTTCAAAGTCTGCGGAAGAGGCGGAGATCTTACAACGTTTTTGACCGAAGATCAGAAGCCATGGGGCCAACCAGTCAGTGGCGAAGCCGAATGAAGCGAGCGCACAGGCGAAGGAGTGTATGAAGCCCAAACCTGAATCCGTGGACGGCCCGGAGACCATGGCGCGCCTCGATGCGCTCGTGCGAAAGGTGCTATCGGTTCCGCACGACGAGATCATGCGGCGAGAAGCGGAGTACAAGCGCCAGTCTGCACTGAATCCGAATCGACGCGGACCGAAGCGGAAAATCAAGCCTTCCGCTTCTTAATCCACCGTCGAGCCGCGTTGAACCAATCTAGCAGCGTAGGGTAGTCTTCAGGCCTTGGCCGCGTGGGATCGCTCAACAGTGAAGCCAGCCTAGCATCCCTCGTTACACGCTGAGGCTTAGGACGTGGCTCGACTGGAATCCAGGTTTTAGACTTCCCGCGCTTTCCTCGACCTTGCCGTTCAGAACGGAACTTCTGTGGTGTCTGGACTCGGCCCCGCCTCCGTCTTGCCGGTCAATGCGGCATAGGTGAGGCGCTTGCCTACGATTTTCCGAACCAGATAACTGAATCGGTCCGCATCGCTCATGGGCTTGCGAGTGTTGTAGCGGAAGGCTTCTTCATCGACGTAGCGGAACAGATGGAAGGGCTCGACCGACACGTACGTACCATGAAGCCCGCGTTTCAGAAGACTCCAGAAATTCTCCAGCGTATTCGTGTGGACGTTGCCCCGCACATACTCCTCAGCGTGGTTGACGAACTCGTGAGCGAAAGGGCCTTTCAGTCCGAAGTAGTGGGTAGCCTCATCGGTAAAGACGCTGGTATTCCGCTCCACGTTGTCGTGGACCCTCTGTTGAAGACCCTCGCGGTGATGAGGCCGCTCCAGGACGAACGCTCGCAGGGTGCCCCCGCGTTCCAGTATTCCCTGAATCCCTACTTTGCCGAACGCACCGCTCTTGCCTTCGAGCATGCGAGCCTTTCTGCTGGCATGCATGTTTCGCGCTTTGCCACCGATGAAGGACTCATCGATTTCAACCTCGCTGCCCTCGGTGATCACCTCAAAACCGGCCATACATGATCACTTCAAAACCGGCCAACGAAGCTGCGCCCAGAACATGAAGCTGTTTTACCGCGACGGTGCCGGTTCTCGCAAGTTCTGTTCTGTCTCTTCCTGACGCGCCCG
>JAIQFS010000072.1 GCA_020073145.1 Terriglobia bacterium | reverse complement strand
CCGCGCCCTCAAGGACTTGCAAAAACTCCACCGGGCCGCCCAAACCTCCCCAGCGAAACCCCAAGCCGCCGAAGAATTGGCTTCGTTCCCCCCGGATCCCGTCCCGGATCCCGCTCCGCCTCCCGGCCCGCTCCCCATCGGCTTCGTTCCGCCGGAGCCCCAAGCCCTCTGGCGAAAGTCCACGAAGCCGCCGGCGCCGCACACCGGCCCACTCTCCCCGTTTGCCTTTCTCGCTCCGCCCCCACTCGGCATCAGTCCGCCGCCCCATGGATTCAAACGCCGCTGAGCCGCAGGCGAAGCGCACCGATCCCTTTTGATTTTTGCCTTTTGCCCTTTGCCTTTTGATTTCTCCTTGGTTCCCGCCCACCCCGGCTACAATGGTCCCGATGAACCGCTTGGACGAAGTACGCCGCCGCCACGCGGCCGCCGAAAAGGGTGGCGGCCTGGAACGCCAGGCCCGCCAGCACAAGGAAGGCAAGCTCTCGGCCCGTGAGCGCATCGAGCTTCTCCTCGATGAGAACTCCTTCGAAGAGCTCGACAAACTGGTTTCCCACCGCTGCCACGATTTCGGCATGGAATCCCAGGTCATCCCCGGCGACGGCTTCATCACCGGCTATGGCCGCGTCGAGGGCCGCCTGGTTTACGTCTTCGCCCAGGACTTCACCGTCTTCGGCGGCTCGCTTTCCGGCGCCAACGCACAGAAGATCTGCAAGATCATGGACCTCGCCATGAAGACCGGCGCTCCCGTCGTCGGCCTCAATGATTCCGGCGGCGCGCGGATCCAGGAAGGCGTCCTCTCGCTCGCCGGCTATGCCGATATTTTCCTGCGCAACACGCTCTCGAGCGGCGTTATCCCGCAAATCTCCGCCATCATGGGCCCCTGCGCCGGCGGCGCGGTTTACTCGCCCGCCATCACCGACTTCATCTTCATGGTGGAGAACACCAGTTACATGTTCGTCACCGGCCCCGACGTCATCAAGACCGTCACCCACGAGGACGTCACCAAGGAAAAGCTCGGCGGCTCCATGACCCACAACTCCCTTAGCGGCGTCGGCCACTTCATCGCCGCCGATGACGCCGAATGCCTGCGCATGATCCGCGCCCTCCTCGGCTACCTCCCGCAGAACAACCGCGAGGACGCCCCCCGCCGCGCCACCACCGATCCCGCCGATCGCATGGACCCCGCGCTCGATACCCTCATCCCCGCCGAGTCCAACCGCCCCTACGATATGAAGGACGTCATCCGCCGCGTCGTGGATGACGGCGAATTCTTCGAAGTCCATGAGCACTACGCCAAGAACCTGGTCATCGGTTTTGCCCACATGGATGGCCGCTCCATCGGGGTCGTCGCCAACCAGCCCGCCTTTCTGGCCGGCTGCCTCGATATCAATTCGTCCGACAAGGGCGCACGCTTCGTGCGCTTCTGCGACGCCTTCAACATCCCGCTCGTGACTTTCGAGGATGTGCCCGGTTTCCTGCCCGGCACCGAGCAGGAGTTCGGCGGCATCATCCGCCACGGCGCCAAGCTGCTCTTCGCCTTCGCCGAAGCCACCGTCCCCAAGATCACCATCATTACCCGCAAAGCCTATGGCGGCGCGTATTGTGTGATGGGTTCCAAGCACATCCGTACCGACGTCAACCTCGCCTGGCCCAGCGCCGAAATCGCCGTCATGGGCGCGGAAGGCGCGGTCAATATTCTGTACCGCGACCTGCCCCCCGCCGAGCGCCAGGAGAAAGTATCCGAGTTCAACGACCGCTTCGCCAATCCCTTCATCGCCGCCGAGCACGGCTTTATCGATGACGTCATCGAACCGCGCGAAACCCGCCCGCGCGTCATCCGCGCCCTCCGCATGCTCGAAACCAAGGTCGATACCATGCCGCGCAAGAAGCATGGGAACATACCTCTATGAGGCGCTGGATCGCCTTCACTCTCCTTTGTCTTCCCGCGGCCGCGCAGCAGCGCTACCCCGTCGATTGGGCCAAGCTCGAGCCCGAAATCCTTACTCACTTCTCCTCCCTTCTCAAAATCGACACCAGCAACCCGCCCGGCAACGAAACCCGCGCCGCTGAGGCCATTCAGAAAGTCCTCGAAGCCGAGGGCATTCCCGTCAAACTCCTCTCGCTCGATCCCTCGCGCGCCAACCTCGTCGCCCGCATCAAAGGCAACGGCTCGAAACGCCCGATCCTCCTCATGGGTCACACTGACGTGGTCGGCGTGCAGCGCGAACGCTGGAGCGTCGATCCCTTCGGCGCGGTCCGCAAGAATGCCCTCATCTATGGCCGCGGCGCCAACGATGACAAGTCGCACGTCGTCGCCGGCATGATGATTCTGCTCCTGCTCAACCGGATGCACGTGAAGCTCGACCGCGATGTCATCTTCCTCGCGGAGGCCGGCGAAGAAGGCACCACCAGCGTGGGCATCGATTACATGGTCAAACAGCACTGGCCGGAAATCGACGCCGAATACGCGCTGGCCGAGGGCGGCTCCGTCGTCGAGGGCGGCGCCAAGGCCCGCGACGTGCTGATCAGCGTCACCGAGAAGGTGCCCCGCGGCGTCCGGCTGGTGGCTCGCGGCCCATCCGGGCACGCCTCGCGTCCCATCACGCAGAACGCCGTGACTCATCTGGCCGCCGCGGTCGCCAAGGCCGGCGCGTGGCAGACGCCGATGCGCCTCAGCCCGGCCACCCGCACTTACTTTGAACGCTTGGCCGGCATCAGCCCTCCCGCCGAGGCCGTCCGCTATCGCGCCATCTTGCGGCCGGCCCGCGCAGCGGCCATCGACCGCTACTTCCGCGATCACGAACCCGGCCACTATTCCATCCTCCGCACCTCCGTCGTCCCCACCATCTTGAAGGCCGGGTTTCGCAACAATGTGATTCCGTCCGAGGGCGAAGCATACCTGGACATCCGCGCCCTGCCGGACGAGGACATGACTCAATTCCTGGACGAGTTGCGCCGCGTCATCGATGACCCGACCATTGATATCGTCCCGGCCCAGAGTTCGGAGCGTCCCGCCGCGCCGCCCTCGCGCCTCGATACCGAGATGTTCCGCGCCCTCGAGAAGGCGGGGCGCCGCCTCTATGATGCCCCCACCATCCCCAGCATGCTGACCGGCGCCACCGATGGCGCCCAGCTCCGTGCCAAGGGCGTACAGGCGTACGGCACCGGTCCCATCGGGCCTGCTGGAGACGGACCCCTCGGCGGCGCCCATGCCGACGACGAATCCATCTCCGTCCGCGGCCTCGATAAACTCGTGGAATACCTGTGGGACGCCGTCATCGAAGTCGCCGCCGCCGAACGATAGACGAAGCACATGCGATACGAATACAGTGCCATCCCGGAAAGCGAAGTCCCCCGCGCCGCGGTTCCTCTCCTCCAGCACGCCCTCGATACCTATGCCTCGGAGATCAACAAGGTCTACGCCATCTGGGCGCAATTCTCGGAAGCCGAGATGGACTTCCGCCCCCATCCCAAATCGATGACCGTCCGGGAAGTGATGAAGCATGAACTGCTGTCGCAGCGCCGCTTCTTCAGCGAGTTTCTGAGTTCACCCGAGCCCCCGCCCGCCGAGGTGCTGCCCGCTTCCGGATACGGCGGGCGCCTTGTGGAATTGGCTCGTCCGCGCTTGGCCTTCCTCGCGGGCCAGAGCGAAACTTGGTGGCTCGCCCCCGCGCGCTTCTTCGATGTCGATCGCTCGCGCGTCTGGATCTTCTGGCGGCGCATCCTGCACACCGCCCACCACCGCACCCAGTTGACCGTCTATCTGCGGCTGCTTGACAAATCCGTGCCCGCCACCTACGGTCCCACGGCCGACGTCTCTTGGGACGGCGCCAGTCCCACCGTGCGCTAGTGGAGTGCCCGCGTCAGGTTGATGACGGACGCGCCGGCCTATAGCGCCACCGGTCCAGCATCCCCCACGACAACAGGTGCTGCCACTCGACCACCGCTGTCCGCACCCATTCCCGCTTCTGCCACCACGCCACGCCGAAGGCGTCGGCATTCGGCAGCGCTGCGATCGACCAGTGGTACTGCGGCAGCAACTGTGAAAATATGGCCAGGGAACGCCGGCTGTGAAAAGTCACCAACCACGAGCAGGACCGAGTGGATCGAACGGCCCTTCAGACAGTTCCCGACTTCGTAGACTTCTCCCGCCGTGGTGCCGGCGGTGATCGGGCAAACCTTCGCCTGGCCCGAAACGCCGGACGCGGTTTTTTGGATAAAGTCCCTGGCCCACTCCGCCTGGTTGCGGCCGAAGAAGATCTGATTCTGCCGCGCATCGATGAGCAGTTCCCGGCCGTATCCCTCGCTCAAGAGATGGATGCCTAGCCAGTATGCCGCATCGAGGGAGTCGCCCTGTGTCGTCACAATTGCGTCGGACTTTTCACGATTGTCGACAACCAGGAAGTTGCCGCTGTTCCGAAAAGCCAACACCAGCAGGATCAGCCCGATCGCCACCAGCGCGAGCGGGACAACTCTGCGGTGGCGAGTGGGCCGCATGACCGCATTATAAGGCCCGGCTGCTACGTGGACGAACGCCCGGCTCCCAAATCGACAGGGAAAGCCTCTATCACCGATTTTGTTGGAGAGTGGAGGCATGTGGACAGCGGAGGCCCGCATGACGACATGCGGATTGATATGATCTCCCTATGCCCAGCGCGGAAGGCCCGCTTGACAAAGCAAGCGGACGGCTGAACTCGCTTCGTGCCGATACGGTCTTCGGCTGGCGTCAACTCCGAAAACGCAAAGCGAGTTCCGCGGCCGCGATTCTATCGCTCGGCATCGCCATGGGCGCCTGCATCTCCGCGTTCGGCATTATCGACGCGTTCTTTCTGCGGCCCTTACCCATCGCTCACCCGGAGTGCCTCTACGGACTCCGGCAACCTGGTTTCGGGGGCAATTTTACTTACGGCCAGTTCCGTCAAATGCGCGCCGCATTGCACAATGATCCCAAGCGAAATCAAGGGGAGTTGATCGCGGTTTCGGGCGCCCCTTCGTTGGACGCGACCTATAGCGCCGATCCGGAGATCGAGAAAGTCCACGGTCAATTCGTTTCCGGCTGGATGTTTCGCGAGTTCGGACTTCGTCCGGCGCTCGGCCGGCTGCTCACGGCAAACGACGACCTGAAACCGGGCGGGCATCCAGTGGCGGTCCTCTCGTACGATTACTGGGCGCACCGGTTCGGCCGTGACCGGAGCGTGATTGGGCGGATCGTGCGGATCGGTCCGGACTGGCGGACCGGGGACGCGAGCCAGGCTTTCGAAATTATCGGCGTGGCGCCGGAGGGCTTCGCAGGCACCGAGACTGGCGTCGCGATCGACCTGTTCCTACCCACCATGATGCAGGTGCTGGTGGAGAATCCGGTCGCCGCGATTTTCAGGATCTTCGTACACCTGCCTCCTAACACGGCGATCGAACCGGTTCGAGACCGCCTGCTGGCGGTTCTTCGGTCCGCGAACCCATCGACAGCTCCGCGGACACTCGTGGCCGAGTCCGCGCTGGCCGGCGCGTCCGACTTGCGCAGCGACTATCGCCAGGGGGTCATGGCGCTTGCAATCCTGGTGGCGCTGGTGCTGCTGATGGCTTGCACGAACCTGGCGAACCTGATGACGGCACAAGCCGCGGTTCGATCTCGCGAGATGGCGGTACGGGCGGCGATCGGCGCGGGACGCGCGCGCCTCATCCAACTGGTACTGGTTCAGAGCGCGCTGCTCACGCTATTCGCCTCCGCGGCAGGGGTCTGGTTCGCGCTCTGGTCCGGACCTTTTGTGGTGAGCCGGATCAATCCGCCCGGTAATCCCGCCCGCCTGGTTCTGACCACGAATTGGAGAGTGGCCGCATTTTCGGTCGCGTTGATGCTGGTTGTGACTTTTCTTTTCGGCCTGGCGCCCGCGTTACGCGCTTCCCGAGTTCCGCCGTCGGGCGCACTCCAGGGCGGCGTAAGCCGGGGGCGCGCGATGCACATCCTCATCTCCGCGCAAATGGCCTTCTGCTTTCTGGTGCTGTTCGCGGCCGGGCTGCTGGCGACGACGTTCGCGCGGCTCTCCAACCGATCGACCGGCATCACCGCCGGCCGCGTTCTCAATCTCAACGTCATCACGGCGCATCCCAACTTGCCTCCGTTTGTTTGGGACCAGGTCGCCCAACAGCTACGCCGCGTTCCGGGCGTGGAATCGGCGGCATTTGCAGATTGGGCCGCACTAGACGGCAACGGATACAAGACCAGCGGGATCTCGATCGACGGCGCGCCCGCGGGCGAGGCGCCGGCCTGGCTGGAGAACGTCTCACCCGGTTGGATCGACACTCTCGGAGTCCGGCTTCTGGCTGGACGCGACTTCCGCGGAAGCGATCTTTCCGGCGCGGTAATCGTCAATGAGGAGTTTGCCAGGGTCTTCTTCAACGGCGGGAATCCGGTGGGGAAGACGTTCCAAGCAACCTGGCAGGCTTTGCAGGGACAGCGGCTCAGAATCGTCGGGCTGGTGCGCAATGCGAGTTATCGTTTCTTGCGTGAACCGATGTTGCCGGTGGTGTACACGAACATACTCGACGGCCGCGGCATGATGCGGCTCAGCGGAACCTTGGTCGTACGCACGGTCGCGGCCAATCCCCTCTCCCTGACGCTGGCGCTGCGCCGGGAAATCCGCCGCGCCAATCCGGAATTTCGCGTCAGCACCGTGCAAACCCAGCAAGGACTGATCGACATGCAAACGGTGCGCGAGCGGCTGCTGTCAATGCTCGCGGGCTTTTTTGCGGCGATCGCATTGCTGCTCGCGGCAATCGGCCTCTATGGGGTGCTCGACTATTCCGTGTTTCAACGCCGCCGCGAAATCGGGATCCGGATGGCGCTTGGAGCCCGGAACCCGGCGATTGTCGGGCGAGTCACTCTCGAGATTCTCATTTCATTGTTCGCCGGTTCCCTGACCGGCCTGGCGCTGGGCATGGCCTCCGCACGGTATATCGCAACGCTCCTGTACGACGTAAGGGCCAGCGATACCAGATCGCTGATTGCGCCCGCGCTCGCGCTGATGACGACGGCAATTTTCGCGGCCTTGCCGCCCGTGCTGAGGGCCGTTCGCATTGACCCGGCACGCGTACTCCGATCCGAATAAGGCTGCGCGGCGCTACCTCGCCGACCACGGTGGATGGACGTACTCCAGCTTTCCGGGCATTTGACGTTTTGCCAGGCCACACCGCCCAGGCGCTCGAAGCGGATTTACGTCGCCGATTTCGTCGCCGGCCGTTGATACGTTCCCGGTTCCGCGCGGAACGCGATCGCCATCCGGTTCCACGAGTTGATCGCCACCACGGCCAGCGTCAGGCTGATCAACTCGGCCTCGCTGAACTGCTGCCGCACCCGCTCGTAGATCTCATCCGGCACCTGGTCTCGCGACACCAGCGTCACTGCTTCGGTCCACTCCAGAGCCGCGCGCTCCCGGCCCGTGTAGTACGGCGTCTCGCGCCACGCGCTCAGGCCGTACAACCGCTGCTCGGTCTCCCCTTCGGCCCGCGCGTCTTTGCTGTGCATATCGAGGCAGTAGGCGCACCCGTTGATCTGCGAAGCTCGCATGCGCACCAGTTCCAGCAGCTTGGTCTCTAGCCCGCTCTTGCGCACATGTTGCTCGAGCGAGTACAACGCCTGCAGGGCCTCCTGCGGCACGCTCTTTCGATAATCGAGTCTGGGTTTCATAACTTCCTCTTTTTACCAGATGCCGGAAGCGGTCCGCTCGTCCCGCCGGAATGGATGTACGATTGGCCTATGCGTCGGGCACCGGATGATTCCGTACCATTGTTCCTGTTGGCGGCCGTTGGCGCCGTGTTCCTTTGGTCGTTCATCGGCTGTCACGACCGGTTCACCTGGTTCCTGGAGGTGCTGCCGGCCGTGATCGGAATCCCCGCGCTGATCTTCCTGTACCCGCAGGTCCGCTTCACCAATCTCGTCTACGCCTTGATCGCCGTGCACGCCTCCATCCTCATGGTCGGCGGCCATTATACCTACGCCCTGATGCCGGTGTTCGAGTGGATCAAACAGGCGTTTCATCTCGATCGCAATTACTACGACCGCCTCGGCCATTTCGCGCAGGGCTTCGTGCCCGCCTTGATCGCGCGCGAGGTCCTGTTACGCGCCACGCCCCTCCGGCCGGGAAAGATGCTGACCACCCTCGTCTTCAGCGTATGCATGGCAATCAGCGCCCTCTACGAGCTCTTCGAGTTCGCGGCCGCCAAGGCCACCGGAACCGCCGCCGACGCCTTCCTCGGCACGCAGGGCGACGTCTGGGACACCCAATGGGATATGACCTTCTGCCTCATCGGTGCCTCCTGCGCCCTCCTGTTCTTCACCCGCATCCACGACCGTGCTTTAGCTCGCCAAGACGCCACACCCGCCTAAACCGCCTTCGCGTTAAAGTCTGTTACCATATAACTCTCGGTCGAAGTTCTTGCCGCCCCGTCTGCTTGCGAGTTCGGCAGCCGGGCGCTTGCTATGTCGATAACCGTGCCGCTCGCATTCTTGGCGTTGTCCCCCACCGCCCGCCTCATGAACCGGCTGTTCGACAACCCCTTTGCCGGCATCCACCAGATGGCTTGGTTCGACTGGGCCATGCTCATCCCTTACTTCACGGTACTCATAATCCTCTCGGTCTATGGGCTCCACCGGTACGATATCATTCGAACGTATTTCAAACATCGCAAGAAGGCCACGGGAGAACCGACCCAGCGCTTCGACTCCCTTCCGCCGGTCACCATTCAGCTTCCCATCTACAACGAACGCTACGTGGTCGAGCGCCTGATCGAAGAAGTGGTCAAGATCGAGTATCCCAAGGAACTGCTCCAGATCCAGGTGCTGGACGATTCCACCGACGATACCGCCCCCTTCGCCGAAGCCTTGGTGGAGCGCTACCACGCCCTGGGATATCCGCTCGAATATCACCACCGCTCGAACCGTCACGGATTTAAAGCCGGAGCGCTGCAAGAGGGTCTCGAGACTGCCACCGGTGAATTCGTCGCCATCTTCGATGCCGATTTCTGTCCGCCCGCGGATTTCCTCTACCGCACCATCCAGCACTTCGCCGATCCGCAGGTCGGCGTCGTGCAGACGCGCTGGAGCTATCTCAACCGCGACTACAACTTCCTCACGGAAGTGGAGGCCATGCTCCTCGACGGCCATTTCATCCTGGAGCACGGGGCCCGGTCGCGCGCCGGCTACTTCTTCAACTTCAACGGCACGGCCGGCATTCTGCGCAAAGCCATGATCGCCGATGCCGGCGGCTGGCAGCACGATACCCTCACCGAAGACTCCGACTTGAGCTATCGCGCGCAATTGAAGGGCTGGCGCTTCGTCTATCTCCCCGGTCTCGATTGCCCGTCGGAACTGCCGGTCGAAATGCACGGCTTCCAGGTGCAGCAGTCGCGCTGGGCCAAGGGCCTCACCCAGGTGGCCGTCAAGCTGCTGCCCAGCATCCTGCGCGCCGACGTCCCGAAACGCGTGAAGGCCGAAGCCTTCCTGCACCTCACGCCCAACATTTCCTATCCCCTCATGGTCGTGGTCTCGGCGCTGATGCTGCCGGTCATGATCGTGCGCTTCTACATGGGCGTCTGGCAGATGGTGGCGTTCGACCTGCCGCTGATCGCGGCCTCATTCTGGTCGATTTCACTGTTCTATGTGGTGGCGCAGCGCGAGCTCTACCCCAAGAACTGGAAGCGTTCCATCCTCATGCTGCCCATGCTGATCGCGGTGGGCGTGGGGCTGACCATCATCAACACCCGGGCCGTGCTGGAAGCGTTGCTGGGTATCCAGACCGCGTTCGCCCGCACTCCCAAGTACAACCTCAGTGACCGCCAGGTGAATCTGGAAGTCAAGAAATACCGCCGGCGCAGCGGGTGGTTGCCGTACGCCGAAATCCTGGTCGGTTTCTACTTCGTTTCCATGGTCGTGTTCGCGATCCAGACCTCCAACTTCTTCGCCATTCCCTTCTTGCTGCTGTTCGTGTTCGGCTACTGGTGGGCGGGCTTCGGCACGCTCTATCAGGAACACCAGGGCCGGCTGCGCTGGCTGCAACAGCGCAAGCTGGAGCTCAGCCGCGTCTCGTAGGTCCGTTCCGATATACTAGTCGTCCAGAACTGAGGACCCATGACCTTTCAATCCACCTCTCTGGTTGTTCTTTCGCTGGCAACGGCCGCGTCGTGGGGGCAAGCTCCGCCGCCGAACCGGTCGCCGGGCGGAATCTTCGGGCCGACCCTCCGCTCGCCCGAGGTGAGCGCCGACGGCCGCGTCACGTTCCGGTTCCGGGCGCCCAACGCCAAGCAGGTTCTGGTAGCGCTCACCCAGCGCGTCCCCATGCAGAAGGACGAGCAGGGCGTGTGGACGCTCACTACCGATCCGATGCCGCCGGACTTCTACCCGTATAGCTTCGTGGTGGACGGCGTTACGATTGCCGATCCGGGCAATCCGCTCCTCAAGACCACGGTCATGGGCGGCAGCCAAAGCCTGGTGCACGTGACCGGCCCGGGCACACTCAGTTGGGAAACGAACGAGGTACCCCACGGCGTGGTGATCCATGAGTTCTTCCATTCGAAGATCACGGGCGACGACCGCGATTTCTGGGTCTACACGCCGCCCGGCTACGATCCCAAAGGCCGCACCGAATATCCCGTGCTCTACCTGCTACACGGGCTCTCCGACGATGCCAGTGCCTGGACCACCGCCGGCCGCGCCAACGTGATCCTGGACAACCTGATCGCGCAGGGCAAGGCCAAACCGATGATCATGGTCAACCCGCTGGGCTACGGAGTGCCGCATCCCGAAGCCGGGCTCGCGGCCATCCTCAGCAATGGGGAGCAGAACCGGCAAGGCTTCAGCGATTCGCTCTTAGGCGAAATCATCCCGCTGGTGGAGAAGAACTATCGCGTGGCCAAGGGCCGCAACAACCGTGCCATCGCCGGCCTCTCCATGGGCGGCGAGCAGGCGCTGACCATCGGCCTCAACCACGCGGACGACTTCGCGTACGTCGCCGGCCTCAGCAGCGCGCTGGTCATGCTGCGCAGCGGCCCATTGACTCCCGGCGAACCGCAGACGGTCGGTACCAGCTTGCTGCAGAAGGCTTTTCCCGCGGTCAGCGCCAAGCTCAACTCCTAGCTTCATCTGCTGTACATTGCGTGCGGCACCGAGGACACGCTCATCGGAGACAACCGCGAGTTCAAAGACTGGTTGAAATCCAAAGACGTGCAGTTCCAGAACGTCGAGACGCCGGGCGCGCACACCTGGATGGTGTGGCGGCGCAACCTGACGGAGTTCGCGCCGCTCTTGTTCCAGGCCAAGAAGTAGGCCGTACTTCGGTTACTTCAGGACGTTGCTGGCTTCGGCCTGCGCGATTAATCGGTCGGCGTCGTCCTGCAGCAGGAAGCGGCCGCGCACCAGCCGCGCGGCGGCAGCGCGAACCACGGCCACATAACCTGCGTGCGTGGCATAGCGCTCTTCGAGCGACGGGCGCGGATCGCCCGCCGCCAGCCGATCCGCCTTGGTCTTGGCGAAGGGAATGAAGGCGCCGTTCAAGCCGCATTCTCGTCCTTTCAGGAATCCACGCGCGGTGACATTCCACCCGAGGTAGGTGCCCAGCGGCGCCTGGTGCAGCACGCTCGGAATCCCCACGGTTTCGTTGCCGTCCGCATCGACCTTGGGAACCAGACTGGGAAGCACCTGCTGGATCACCGGCGGCGCGGCCGCGATCACGCCGCTGGCATCGTTGGAGCGGTAGCTGGGGCCAAAATCGTAATCGTAGAGCGGATTGATGATGTCATCCGGCAGCGGCACGCCGGGGACGAGGGGCGATCCCAGAGCGGCCTGAGTGGGCGCGGCCAGCTCACCGCGGTCGAGGCGGGGATACTGGCTGGGCGGCGGCGGCGTGTTTTTGGTGACCCAATCGACCAGCGCCTCGGTCAGAGCGCGCATGGTATCGGAAGACGGATTGGGATTGGCCGGCAGCTCGCACGCCGCGGGCGGAGCGGGGGCCGCGGTGTTGAATCCGCCGCGTCCGCCGCCGTGGGTTACGCCCGGGAAGTAATACCGGCGGACGTCGGGCGGCAACGAAATGTCGCGGTCCGCGCGGGTTCCCACCAGGTCGGGCGAGGCCCGCAGACCCCAGAACTCGAAGGAACCGAACGTCTCGAAGATCTTGGGGCAGGTTCCACTCGTGCGGCACCGATCCAGCAGGCCGGCCTCGGGCCGGTGGCGGGCGTCATCCTTGTAATCGCTCCACCAGACTACGCCGTCGCTGCCCGGCTCGTACAATTCCGCGCCGCCGCCCGGGGCCGCGAACCGGAGATTCATGGCCAACTGCCGCACCGCGATATTGGGATTGATGCCGTCCCACACGATGCGTCCCGATTCGTCCTGGTTGAAGCCGAGGTTGATGAAGCTGCGCAGAAAGTTGCCGGATTGCGAAGTGCCCCGCGCGATGGCGAAGGGCATCTTGCGAGGCAGCGCTTCAGACTCGCCCGATCGGAGGAAGGCATTGAGATCGCGCGTGGCCGCGAACCCGATGCCCAGCACCGGAGGGTCCTTGGCCGTGTAGACCAGCTCATATTGATAGGCCGGGTCGAAACCGCCCTTGAGACAGAGCTTGCCCGGATCGGGGGCCCCGGGAAACGGCGCCTTGCTGCAATCGGCAAAGGCATAGTCCGCGGGCCGAATCGGAACAGCGGCGCTGCCCTCGGCGGCCCGTCGCGTCAGCACTGCTTTGGTGGGATCCAGGTTCGCCGGAGCGGGCGCGGGAAACCCGGCTCCCAGACCGCGCGCCAGCGGCAAGCTATTCGAGTCCGGCGGCATATTGTTCCAGCGAACGAGCACCGGCCCGGTGATGCTCGAGCCATCGGGATTGCGGGCCACCGGCACGGTGATGGTTTCGAGGCCCTCTCGCGCCGGAATGTCCCCCTGCCAGCCGCTCGAGAGCAGTACGTGGCCGCGCTTGAACAGATCGGCCATAGCGCCGGCCTCGGTGGCCGAGGTGGCCAGCGCGATCCTGCCGCGGTTGGCGACGTCATAGATCAAGACGCCGCTCGCCTTGGAGAGGTCCGCCGGTTTGGCCAGCGTAAACGTGGCGACATATTCCACCAGCCCGCGCGCGTTGCGCGGCGCGAATTGCAGATCGGTGATGATGGCGTTCAGCGGATCCTTAGGGTCGAGCTCGCCATAGGCGTGGCCTATGAGACGCTCATACTTTCCGGCCTCGCCGAAGGACTGGCCCTGGTACGCCGGCGAGTCGCGATGCTCGATCACGATGCGGGTGATGCGGGCGTCCAAGGGCAGGGCGAGGATGGCGGCGGCCAACAGGCTGGTGAGAACGAATCGCTTCATATCCTCTGGACATTACTACACGCAACCTACAAACACAATCGGCGCGCCCGTGTCCTTCGCCGCGCAGCGTTATACTACGCGTATCGCCCCTGTGTAGTGGCTTTCAGGCCTGTACAGGCGTAGTGTTTCCTGCGCGGCCGGGAGGAATATGTCTCGCATCGTACGGTGCTCGCTCATCCAGGCCTCCAACGCCGCTGCTCCGGACGCCTCGCTCGCCGTCACCAAACAGGCCATGATCGACAAGCACGTGGCCTACATCCGGCAGGCCGCGGCGGCCGGCGCCCAGATCGTCTGTTTACAGGAGATCTTCTACGGGCCGTATTTTTGCGCGGAGCAGACCACGCGCTGGTACGATTTCACCGAGCCCATTCCTGACGGGCCGACCATCCGGCTGATGCAGGACCTGGCGCGGCAGTTGCGGATCGTCCTGATTGTGCCCATCTATGAGCGGGAGCAGGACGGCGTCTATTACAATGCCGCCGCGGTGCTCCACAATGACGGGTCGTATTTGGGAAAGTATCGGAAGACGCACATTCCGCACGTGGCGCCGGGATTTTGGGAAAAGTTCTACTTCCGACCGGGCAATCTGGGCTACCCGGTGTTCGATCTGGGCTTCGCCAAGATCGGGGTCTACATCTGTTACGACCGCCACTTTCCGGAAGGCGCGCGGGCGCTGGGGTTGGCTGGCGCGGAGATCGTCTTCAATCCCTCCGCCACCGTTGCCGGGCTGAGCGAATATCTCTGGAAGTTGGAGCAGCCGGCGCACGCGGTGGCCAACGGCTACTTCATCGGGGCCATCAACCGGGTGGGCGTCGAAGCGCCGTGGAACATCGGCGAATTTTACGGTTCGAGCTACTTCTGCGATCCGCGCGGCCAGATATTCGCGCAGGCCGCGCGCGATAAAGACGAGGTCCTCACCGCGGATCTGGACCTGGACCAAATCGCCGAAGTCCGCAAGACATGGCAGTTCTTCCGCGACCGCAGGCCCGATATGTACGAGGCCCTGGTAAAGGCGTAGCTATGACGAAAGACGAAATCATCCTCGCCAACAAGGAGTTCCTGTTTCCTTCCGTCTTCCACTATTTCCAAGAGCCGCTAGTGGTGGCGCGCGCCAAGAACCAGTACGTATGGGATGCCGACGGCAACCAATACCTGGATTTCTTCGGCGGCATTGTGACGGTGAGCGTCGGGCACTGTAACGACGAAGTGAACGCCAAGGTGCACCGGCAGCTCGACACGCTGCAGCACGTCTCGACGCTGTTCGCCAACGAGCCGCAGGCGGCGCTGGCGAAGAAGATCGCCGGGATCACTCCGGGCGGCCAGTTGACGAAATCGTTTTTCACCAACAGCGGCACCGAGGCGAATGAGACCGCCATCCTGGCGGCACGTTGCTACACCGGCAACACGGAGATTGTGGCGCTGCGCCACTCCTATCATGGCCGGTCCGCGATGGCGATGACGCTCACCGGCCAAGGGACGTGGCGGCTCGGGCCCTCGCAGGCCGGCATCGTACACGCGCACAACGCCTACTGTTATCGCTGCCCGTTCGGTTTGACGTATCCTTCGTGCGAGGTGAAGTGCGCCGAGGATATGGAAGAGCTGATCCGCAGCGCGACCGGCGGGCGCGTGGCCGGCTTCATCGGGGAGCCGATCCAGGGCGTCGGCGGATTCATCACGCCGCCCAAGGAATACTTCCAGATTGTGGAGCGCATCATCCGCAACCACGGCGGCGTGTTCATCAGCGATGAAGTGCAGACGGGCTGGGGGCGCACCGGCGGGAAGTGGTTCGGCATCGAGCAGTACGGAGTGGTGCCGGACATCATGACCTCAGCCAAAGGGCTGGCCAATGGAAGCCCTATCGGGCTGACGGTGGCCAAGCCGCAAGTGGCCAATGCGCTCACGGGGCTGACGATTTCCACCTTTGGCGGAAACCCGGTCACGGCCACGGCCGCCAAAGCCGTGATCGATTTCATTGAGGAGCATAACCTGCGCGCCAACTGTACCGACACCGGCGCGTATCTGCGCGGACGCCTGGAAGAACTGAAGGGCAAGCACGAGATCATCGGGGACGTGCGCGGCATGGGATTGCTGCAGGCGATCGAGCTGGTGCAGGATCGAAAGACGAAGACGCCGGCGACGGCGGAGACTGCCCTGGCGCTGGAAGCGGCGCGCGAGAACCGGCTGCTGATCGGCAAGGGCGGTATGTACGGCAACGTGCTGCGCATTTCGCCGCCCATGAACGTGGGCCGCGCGGACGTGGATCAGTTCGTCGAACTGCTGGATCACAGCCTGGCGGCTTGCGGCGCGGTGGCCTCGGGGAGAGCCAAATGAGCGCGGAGGCGCTACCGCTGGCGCGCAACCTGGAGCGATTTCCGGAGCTGCACCCGCCGCTCGACGCCCAGGCCGCGCTGGTGGAAGCCAACCGCTGCCTCTACTGCTATGACGCGCCGTGCGCCGCGGCGTGCCCGACCCACATCGACGTGCCGCGCTTCATTAAGAAAATTGCAAGCGGCAACTTGCGCGGGTCGGCGCTGACGATTCTCGACGCGAATATTCTGGGCTTGAGCTGCTCGCGGGTGTGTCCGGTGGACGTGCTATGCGAAGGCTCGTGCGTGCTGCATCGGTATAACCAGAAGCCGATTGAGATCGGGCTGCTGCAGCGTCATGCCATGGATGCTTTCTACGCCAAGAGCCCGTTCCTAGCTGCCGGCCCCCGGCCCGAGGCCCCGGCCCGGGTGGCGTGCATCGGAGGCGGGCCGGCGTCGCTGGCGTGCGCGGCGGAACTGAGGCGGCATGGCTACGCCGTCACCGTCTTCGACGACCGGCCGCTGCCCGGCGGCCTCAACACGTATGGCGTGGCCGAGTACAAGCTGCGCCCCTCGGATAGCTTGCGGGAAGTCGAGCTGGTGCGCTCCCTGGGCGTCGAGTTCCGGCAGGCCGAAGTCGGCGCGGCGGTGTCGCTCGACTCCCTGGACCAGAACTTCGATTTCATCTTCGTGGGCGTAGGCTTAGGCGCGATGGAGCGGCTCGGCATTCCCGGCGAAGATCGGCCCGAGGTTGTCGATGCGCTCCGCTTCATCGCCCACTACAAGACCTCGCACGAGACGCATGTAGGGCGGATCGTGGTCGTGATCGGCGGCGGGAACACCGCCATCGACGCGGCCAATGCCGCGCGCCGCCTGGGCGCGGAAGAAGTGCACGTGTTCTATCGCCGCACCGAGAAAGAAATGCCGGCGTTCCCGTTCGAGTACGAGCACGCCAAGGTAGAAGGCGTGCAGTTTCACTGGCTGGCGCAGCCGGTGGAGATTCTCGACCGCGCCGTGAAATTCTCGGCCACGCGCCTGGCCGCACCCGATGCCAGCGGCCGCCGGAAGGCGGAAGCGCTGCCGGGCTCGGAGTTCGCGTTCGTGTGCGACATGGTGATTCCGGCCGTGGGCCAGGGGCGCCTGATGAAGCTGCTCGCGAAATCCCGCGGCATCGGACTCGACAACGGCCTGATCGCGGTAGACCGGCCTACCGGCCGGACCGCGCACGCCAAGTATTACGCCGGGGGCGACTGCGTGAACGGCGGCCGCGAAGTAGTGGACGCGGTGGCCGACGGCAAGCGCGCCGCGCTCGCCATGGTCCGCCGGCTGGAGATCTCCCGTGCCTGACCTCTCTACCGTATTCGCCGGCGGCATCCGCTGTCCCAATCCGTTCTGGCTGGCGTCCGGGCCTCCCACCAACTGCGGCGACCAGGTGATGCGGGCTTTCGATGCGGGCTGGGGCGGCGCGGTGTGGAAAACCATCGGGGAGCCGATCGTCAACGTCTCGTCCCGCTACTCCAGCGTGGATTGGAACGGGCAGCGCATGATGGGGCTGAACAACATCGAGTTGATCACGGACCGGCCCATCGAAACGAACTTGCGCGAGATCGCCGAGGTGAAGAAGCGCTATCCCAAGCACGCGGTGATCGCGTCGCTGATGGTGGAATCGAAGCGCGAAACCTGGCACGATATCGTGAAGCGTTCCGAGGATGCCGGCGCCGACGGCCTGGAGCTGAACTTCGGCTGCCCGCACGGGATGAGCGAACGCGGCATGGGCAGCGCGGTCGGCCAGGTTCCGGAATACACCACGATGATTACGGAGTGGGTGAAGGAAGTCGCGCGCACTCCCCTGCTAGTCAAACTCACGCCCAACGTCACCGATATTCGCGCCGTGGCGCGCGCGGCGAGGCGAGGGGGTGCTGACGGGTTGTCGGCCATTAATACCATCAACTCGATCACGGGCATCGACCTCGATACCTTCACGCCGCGGCCCAATGTGGGCGGCGCGTCGGCGCACGGCGGCTACTGCGGGCCGGCCGTGAAGCCCATCGCCTTGCACCTGGTGCAACAGATCGCGAGCGATCCGGAAGTTGGTTTACCCATCTCCGGCATCGGCGGCATCTGCGGCTGGCGCGAAGCGGCCGAGTTCATCCTGCTGGGCTGCGGCACGGTGCAGGTGTGCACCGCAGCCATGCACTACGGCTACCGCATCGTGGAAGACATGATCGACGGGCTGAAGACCTGGATGGACGAAAAAGGCTTCGCCACCATCAACGATTTCCAAGGCCGCTCGCTACCGAAGATCACAGACTGGAAGAACCTGGATCTGAACTATAAGATTGTGGCGCGCATTCACGGGGACAAGTGCATCGGCTGCGAGTTGTGTTATATCGCCTGCTGGGACGGGGCGCACCAGTGCATCCATGTCGACGCCGGTGATCGCAGCGCAATCACCGTTACGCCGATCGCCAAGCTGGATTCGCTGCGGGAAGGCGACGGCAAAACACCGCCGGAGCGCATCCCGCGCGTGGACGAGGCCGAATGCGTCGGCTGCAATCTGTGCTGGCTGGTCTGCCCGGTCGAGGGCTGCATCACGATGGAGCAGATCGACACCGGCAAACCGCGGGAGTCGTGGACGGAACGGACAGGAGCTGCTTCGTGAACACGCTCATTCGCAATGGCACGGTCGTGACCGCGCGCGAGACCCTCGCCGCTGATGTTCTCATCGAAGGCGAGCGGATTCGCGAGGTGCGGCCGGGCATTGCGGCGCAAGCTGCTGAGAAAGTGATTGACGCTACGGGCCTGTACGTGATGCCCGGCGGCATCGACCCGCACACGCACCTGGATATGCCGTTCGGCGGCACGACGTCGGCCGATGACTTCGAAACCGGCACGCGCGCGGCGGCCTTCGGCGGGACCACCACCATTGTCGATTTCGCGATTCAGGCGCGCGGCACCAAGATGCGGCACGCGCTCGACACCTGGTGGAAGAAAGGCGAGGGGCGGGCCACCATCGATTACGGCCTGCACATGATCGTCACCGACCTGGGCGAGGCCGGCCTGGAAGACATGGACGACATGGTGCGCGAGGGAGTGGCGAGTTTCAAGCTGTTCATGGCTTATCCCAACGTGCTGATGGTCGATGACGCCACAATTTTCAAAGCGCTCTCGCAGACCGCGAAGAACGGCGCGCTCATCTGCATGCACGCGGAAAACGGGAGCGTGATCGACGTGATTGTGGCGCGCGCGCTGGCCGAGGGCAAGACCGCCCCCATCTACCACGCGCTCACGCGGCCGCCGCGCGCCGAGGCCGAGGCCGTGCACCGCGCCATCGCGCTGGCGGAAATCGCCGGCGCGCCGGTCTACATTGTGCATCTCTCTTCCGAGGACGCCCTCAACGAAGTGCGCGAGGCCCGTGACCGCGGCGTCCCGGCGTTCGCCGAGACCTGCCCTCAGTATCTGGTGCTTTCAATCGAAGAACTGGAGCGGCCCAACTTCGAAGGCGCCAAGTACGTCTTCACTCCGCCTCTGCGCCCCAAGGAGCACCTGCCAAAGCTTTGGGACGGCCTGAAGCACGATCACCTGCAGGTGGTTTCCACCGACCACTGCCCGTTCTGCTTCGCCGATCAGAAGGTCCTGGGCAAGGACGATTTCACCAAGATTCCCAACGGCGGCCCCGGCATCGAAAACCGCCTGCAGTTGATCTATCATCACGGCGTCAACTCCGGCAAGCTTTCGCTCAACCGCTTTGTGGAACTGACTTCGACCACCCCGGCGCGCCTTTTCGGGATGTATCCGAAGAAAGGCGAGATTGCCGTGGGCAGCGACGCCGACCTGGTGCTCTGGGATCCCAACGAAGCGTACACGATCAGCGCCAAGACGCATCACATGCGCGTGGATTACTCTATGTTCGAGGGCTTCGAGGTTCTGTATATGGGAAATATCCTGGACGGAATCGCACTTTTTCGAATCCCATCTTGCTGAAGAATTGCTTCAGATATCCAAGAAGGTGCCTGAAATTCGCCTTCGGATCCACGACAATGCCTTCTGTCTGGTTGAATTCGAAATTATGGGACCAATCCACTGTCTCACTTCCTCGCTCCATTCATATCCCCAGCCAGTGCTGCCTGCAACGCCCGATTCATGGCTGTCTTTGACAGCCTTGACAAGTTTTTTGTCAGGAAGATCCCCTTTTCTGCCAAGGAAGAAGGTATCCTGCATCTCCCTTACGGGATGGTCCTGGGCAGTGAAAAGAGCATCGAAGTTCCAGAAACTGCTGACAACCATGTCGCCCGACATCTCCTTGAAACCCATGCTTGTCCACAATCCGCGGGCATAATCCACTGCCTGGTTCACAAAATGCCTTTTTCCGCCGTTTATCTTTGGCACAGGTATCCCAAGATCATACCTCCTGAACTTCTTGCTCTGCCATAATGAATCTTTTTTCAGCAATTCAGGAGTTATCTGCTCGACCATGTCGCTGCCTTTCATCTCTGTGTTCATAACCTTTTTTCCAAGCTCTGTCATCTCTATGCCTATTGCCTTTTCGTCGAATATCTCTATTATCTTCCTTCTCTTCTCCAGAGATTTGAGGGCATACATCTGTTCTGGGCTTAATGAGCCATATTCAAGCGGAAGATCATCGATGAAGATCTCTTCAAGGCTCTTCTTTGATATCTCCTCTTTCTTTGCACTCAGGATTATCTTCTCATTCTTTAGCTCGATGAATGCCTTTCTCTTAAGGATACCCAAAGATGCCTTGAACTCCTCTTCTGAAAGTTTGCTCTGCTTTTCAGCATCTTCCAGCTTTATTATCCTCTTCTCGTCCAGGAGATTCAGCAGCCTTCTCTCGGGAAGCCCTTTTTTCCTGTATAACGCCCCATTGACGCCAACATCGACTATCTTTTTCTGGCTGACTTCAAGATTGACTATGCCCTTGCTCTTAAGATATTCAAGGGATCTCAGGACAGAGACATTATCAAGGTTCGATTTCTTGCATATCTCTGCAATATCTTTTTCATTGAGATGTGGAATTATCTTCCTTTCGTTTGGGCTCAATGATTCGATCAGTCTGCTTATGTCTTTTTCCATCTTTTGTGTTTTTCAATATTATTTAAATTGATTTTGTCATCCATGTCGGCATCCCCAAGACAAGCCCCAGAGCTTTTAAATCATGCTGGTCCTTTTTGGTCTCAGGATAAAATATCATCTTCAAATTCTCTTTCCTGCATAACATGATATTCTGTCTGGCCCTGGCAAGCATCTCTGCTTTCTCCTTTTTTCCTGCTGAAAGCATCTCATCTATGTCTATGCCTATCGCAATTTTTTTCTTTGCCGCCAGCTTTGCCAATACCTGGTTGAATCCAGAATCCCTTTCCTTGATCCTGTCCTTCCTTTTTGCAAGGCTTATGATAAGCGCATCTATCTGCTCTTTTTCAAGGACTTTCCTTGCAAGCTCATCATCCTTTGTTGTGAAAGCTATCTTAATGTCTTTTCCGTGCTCTTTTCCTGCTTCCGCCTCCTTCCGGGCTTCCCTTATCTTCTTCCTCGCCTCGTTGAAATCAGTTGCATGTATGAGTTCATATGCCATATCTTAAATAAATAAGAAGTGTTTATAAAAATTGGGTTAAGAATGTCACCTACCCATTGATTAATGTCCCATGGAATGGCTTTCCACGAAGGACATTTTCCAGCTGCTTAAGGTCTTTTCCAAGAATGTAAGTAGGAATTTTATGCTTCATTATCACTTCTGCAGCTGTCTGGTCCAGAACAAAATGCTGGCCGGGCTTGTATGCCATCGAGGCTGTTATCTTATGA
>JAIQFS010000003.1 GCA_020073145.1 Terriglobia bacterium | reverse complement strand
ATGGATTAAATCGCATCTTCAGGGAGCATTGGAATCGCTTTGTGGCGCTACGTTTACTCCGCCGATTCGATGCTGGACTCTCTGATATCCGATGGGACGACGACAATAGCTATCCGCACTCCACCGGGTGTTATGGAAGACCTTCCAAATTCTTCCCGCCGACCGCGTCTGCGGAAGCGCTCAGCCGTACGGGCGTTCACGGCCCTACGGGAAGTTCAGTTCCACTACAATGCAACGCTTCCTGGCCAGGAAGAAAAACCGGAGAGGCCCGCGTGGTAAGCGCGAGCCTCTTTCTGATTTCACGGTAGCAGACGTGGGATGAGGCATCCCGGATTGACGCGGCTAAGCCACTGAAAAAAAGGGTGCGATCGTTTGTGACTGGGAATTCGGAGGCGGTCAGCGGTACACATTCGAACGATGCCGGACGCGGCCGCATTGCCGATTCTCAAGAGTTCCCTCCGCTGCGATGCGAAGACAATTGCGATGCGTCTCAGGGTTTGCGGTCGTACCGACCTTCGCCGTCGTTTGCCCTAAGCAGGAAATGCGTCACCGTGCCGTGGGAATCCAGGAAGAACTCCACGGGCGCAGCCACCGAGTCAAAGCTCGTCTCCGATCGCGGAATCAGAGGGATCGCATTCATGAACAGCTGACCCTCGATCACGCGTAACGTTTGGGTCCTGCCGAAGAAACCCGCGATGCCCGGTGCGGCTCCGCGAAGTTCATACCTTCCGGCGTACTTTGCCAGAACGGCGGGGCCGATCTTTACGTCTGCGTTGACCTGGCCTACCAAATGCTCCGCGTCCCGATCATTCTCGCAGACGGTCTCCAGCATGTCGTTATCCGGCGCGTAGTTCACCGCCAGCGAGATGGTCAGCGGCCTGATCAGCGTCTTGGGATCGTCATAGGTGATCTGAAACCACATATGACCGAAATCGACGCGCTGGAATCTCTCGGTGACGCGGAGGTCTTCCGAATGCGGATGGCCCACCCGGTCGAGCCAGGTCCGGTCATTGAAACCCGCGCTCTCGACCACGAGCGTATCCCCCTCCCAGTGGCCCACCGAGTACCCCATCCAGGTCGGGTTCGGGCCTTTGGGCAGGTCGCGCCCATCCATGAAAATCTGCCGATACATGGCGCCGTGCTCGTACAGCAGTCCAATCACAGCGCGGGACTGAATCATCCGGTATAGATTGATACCCCCGGTAGCGAGAATCTCCAAGGGACCGCCCGGGAGGCATTGGGTGATGGGATCGGTGCGATGGAAATCCGCGAGGTGTTGTTGGAAGAGGGCCTCCGCCGCCGGCCGGAAGATCGCTTCGTCTTTCGGGTCTTGAATGACATCGAGATTGTAGGGGTTAAATTCCGGCTGCCACAACCCGGACAGGTCAGGCCTGCCATCCGGGGTCCGGGGCGCGGGAGCCGTCAGGTTCGGCTTCCCGTCGGCAGTGCGGGGAATCCCAGGCGTGGGCAAGTTGAGCCATTGAGCGTACAGCGGAGCCGGCAACAGCCACAAGGTTGCGGCGACTGCGATTCTGTTCATGCAGGCGTCCTCCGGCTGAACAGGAACAGACTCATACTACTAGCGTCCCACCATGTGCGGAGCGTCCTTTTCGTTCTCACAGATGAATTCAATCAACTCCTCATCCGGGTGCAAATTGAGGTGCAACGTAGGGGGTGCCCGCTGTCATCGATCCAGCCGATCTCATTGAAGCCGGTCGTGTCGACCACCAGTGTATCTCCTTCCCAATGGCCCACGGAGTAGCCCAGATACGCGGGCTCCGGTGGGCTTGGGGAGAGGCCGGCCATCCATGAGGATTTGACGGTAATGGTTGTAGCCCTCGTAAAGAATGGCGATGGTTTCCGGGGTCTGCAGGAGCTTCCAATTGAAGCCGAGCCCGTCGTAGTCGGTCACGCCGTGCGGGAGACAACGCCCGGACGGCCGGTCCTTCCCCAGGTTCTCCCTGCGCTCGTTGTAGAGCGCTGCCGCCCACGGCTGCAGGGGAGCGGTAACCCCGTCCCCCGCGAGGTCCGGGTTGTTGATGTTCGCGGCCGCCCAGATGCCTGACAGGTCCGGCTTGCCGTCCGCACCTTTTGGGGCGGGCGCTGAGAGGTCCGGTCTTCCGTCCGGCATTCGTGGGATGCGGGGTGTGGGATCGTGCAGCCATTGCCCGGAGAGGGGAGCGCACGTGGACAGGAGGGCCACCAGCATCGCGGACCAAGGCAAGCCCTTTGTCATAAGACTGCTTTTGGGGAGAGCCCGTTTCCGAATCCTTTAGAAAGCACTTCCTTCCCCGATGGTTGATGCTACTGCTTGCCTGGCGCATTGCCAATCACCTAAAAGATATCTAGGCATGTCCTGTCGTCCGATGCGCGAAGACGATCTGCTGTTGTTGTGGCGCGACGGACGCGTGCGGGAAGGGACTCCGGGTTCCCCGGCGGGCAGCGGCCCCGCCTACCGGCAGACGCGGGAGCAGATCACGGCGGCGGTTGGGAGAACCGCCGCCGGGCGCTCGGTAGGGTCAACCCCGGATGGGCCGGGAACCCACCGGTGCGAAAGTTTGCCAACCGGGTTCCCGGTTAACCTTCGGTAGTATTGTTTCGCTTTCCCGATAGCATTACTTTGCTATCGGAAGGGGGGAGCCATGTCACCCTCAGAATCCAAGCGGGATTGCGGCGATGCGGGAGCGGGAGCCGGGGCGCGCGCCTTCCAGCCGCGCGATCGGGAACGGAGAGCGAGCCGCCGGTACGGGATTGAACTGGAGTTCGACCTCTTCTATTTGTGGGGGGCCAAGCATCTGGTCTGGGCCGGCGCGGGGCGGACCGCGAACTGGAGCCGGAACAGCATTCTGATCCATTGGAACAAGCCGCTGTCCCCGGGGACTTCCGTGGAACTGGTGGTGCGTTGGAGCGAGGGCGTGCAACTGATCGTGGTCGGCCGGGTGCTTTCGGTCGACGCACGCGGAGCGGTGGTGAGGATCGTGCGGCGGCGGTTCCGGGGGAGGCCGGAATTGGCGCTCACGACCACAGCCGGCGATCCGTTGGAGCCGCCTGCAGCGACGCCCGGGCACGTGCGCGCCAGCTGAAACCGGAGCGCTGGCGAGAGTTGCCCACCCACGGCGGACCGGAGCAGGCAGAACTTTTTCTGGGCCTGCTCCGATCCGGAGTGTTGCATCCGCCTTCGTCTGTGACATAATTATTCTTCCTCGATGCCCGAAGTCTGGTTACTGGGGGCGTACGCCGCAGCCGGCGCGCTGCGCGAACGCCCAAAGAAGGATGTTGGTTCTTCACTCCGAACGCTAACGGCACATCCAATCTGTGGCGGAAAGCAAGAGCGTCGGATTCGTCACTTCCGGGGAAGCGGCGGAACCGGGCGAGGCGGCTTTGCGGTAGTTGAAAATGCCTCCGAGATTTTGCACCGGTTTCGTTTTACAATGAGAACTTCCCAGCCGGACTTGGCACTTGGAGAGGGAACAAATCCCGGAGGGGAGTGCAGTGCGTAGAAGGGTTTGTCTGGCAGTTGCTGTCTTCCTGATGCGAAACAAGAAAAACTCAACAGAGGAAACGGGACGCTCTTAACGCTATGTCCCAGATCTTTCATCACAGCTCCAATGCGCTTGCGCGCGTCACGATTTTCGGCGGGGTCTTCATTTTAGGGTTTATCGGGTGGGCGGGTTACCAACTGGACGCATCGCACTATGCCACGCGGCAGGAAGTGCCGCGGGACCAGCCGGTGCCGTTCAGCCATGCGCACCATGTGGGCGGCGAGGGGTTTGACTGCCGCTATTGCCACACGACGGTGGAAGACTCCAGCTTCGCCAATATCCCGCCCGTGAAGACCTGCATGAACTGTCACTCGCAGATCTGGAAGGACAGTCCCACGCTGGAGCCGGTGCGAACGGCGTTCCGCAACAACGGAACGATCGCTTGGGTCCGCGTGCATGACCTGCCGGATTTCGTGTACTTTAACCACAGCATTCATGTGGCCAAGGGAGTGGGTTGCGAGACCTGCCACGGGCGGATCGATCAAATGCCGCTGACGCGGCAGTTTGCCACTTTGCGGATGGAATGGTGTCTGGACTGCCACAAGAATCCGGCGCCGAATCTGCGGCCGCACGAATTTATCACGAAGATGGGATACACTCCGGCCGGCGACCAGGAAGAGATTGGGCGCCGCCTGATGGCGGAAAATCAGATTCAAGATGCGCGCCACCTGACCAGTTGTTCGACGTGCCACCGATGAGCGAATCACCAAAAAAACTAGATCTTGCCGCTGTTCGCGCGCGGCTAGAAGGGGCGCGCGGGCGGGAATACTGGCGCAGCCTCGAGGACCTCGCCTCCGCGCCGGGGTTCAGAGACCTGATCAACCGGGAATTTCCGCAGCAGGCCATTGGTTGGAGCGAAGACGAAAACAGCGATGAAGGGCGGCGCAACTTTCTCAAGTTGATGGGCGCTTCGCTGGCTCTGGGCGGGCTGGCGGCGTGCACCAAGCAGCCGGCCGAGTACATCCTGCCGTACGCCAAGCAGCCGGAGGAGTTGATTCCGGGGCGTCCTCTGTTTTTCGCGACGGCGACTACGCTCCACGGCGTGGCGCACGGAGTGCTCGCGGAGAGCCACGAGGGACGGCCGACCAAGATTGAAGGAAACCCGGATCATCCGGCGACGCTGGGCGCCTGCGACGCATTCTCGCAGGCCTCGGTGCTGCAGTTGTACGATCCGGACCGGTCGCAGGCGGCGACCTTTGAAGGCGAATTGCGCAACTGGGGCGCGTTTTTCGGCGCGCTGCGCGAGGCGCTGGGGGCGCAGGCCGCCAAGAAGGGCGCGGGCATCCGCATCCTGACGGAGACGGTGACGTCGCCGAGCGTGGCCGACCAGATGCGGCAGATTCAGGCGCTGTATCCGGCGATGAAGTGGCACCAGTGGGAGCCGGCGGGGCCGCACAGTGCGCGCGCTGGGGCCAGCCAGGCGTTCGGACAGCCCACGAACACGTACTACGACTTCACCAACGCCGACGCGATTGTTTCGTTGGATGCGGATTTTCTGGCGTCGGGGGCCGGCAGCCTGCGGTATGCGCGGCAGTTCTCCGCGCGGCGCAAGGTGCGCGGCAGCGACAACACCATGAGCCGGCTGTACGTGGTGGAGCCGATGCCGACGCCGACGGGATCGAAGGCGGATCACCGGCTGCCGTTGCGGGCCGGCGATGTGGAAGAGTTTGCGTGGGCGCTGGCGACGGCGCTGGGCGCGGCCAACGGGCCGAAGTCGGGCGACAACAACGACATTTATAAATGGATCGGGGCCATCGCGCGCGATCTGCAGAATCATAAAGGCGCCAGCGTGGTCATCGCCGGCGAGTATCAGCCGCCGATGGTGCACGCGCTGGCCCACGTGATGAACGCCAGCCTGGGCAATGTGGGCAAGACGGTGTTCTACACGGATCCGATTGAGGCCAGCCCGGCCGATCAGGTGGCATCGCTGCAGGATCTGGTCAAAGATCTGGACGCGGGGGCGGTGGATCTGCTGCTGGTTCTGGGCGGCAACCCGGTGTTCAATGCGCCGGTTGAGATCGGCATGCGCGACCGCATTCAGAAAGCCAAGCTGCGCGCGCATCTCAGCCTGTTCGCCGATGAAACTTCGGAGTTCTGCCAGTGGCACCTGCCGGAGGCGCACTATCTGGAGACCTGGGGCGATGCGCGGGCGTTCGACGGCACGGTGACCATTCAGCAGCCGCTGATCGAGCCGCTGTACGGCGGCCGGTCGATGCTGCAGGTTCTGAACATGCTGACGGACAAGCCGCTCAGCACGCCCTACGAGATCGTGAAGGGGTACTGGGCCGGGCAGCACAAAGGCGCGGATTTCGAAGCCTGGTGGCGGAAATCGGTGCACGACGGCCTGGTGGCCGGATCGGCGTTGCCGGCCAAGACGCCGGCGATACGTGGCGGCGCGATCGCGGCGCCGGCGGGGACGCGGCGGCTGGGCGGGACGCTGGAGGTGATCTTCCGTCCGGATCCAACGATTTACGACGGCCGGTTTGCCAATAACGGCTGGCTGCAGGAACTGCCCAAGCCCATCACCAAGGTGACGTGGGACAACACGGCCATCATGAGCGAGTTCGATGCCCGCCGTCTGGGGCTGCCCATTGTGGATACCTTGAATTACCAGGCGGACGGCGTTCCCATGGTGGAGCTGACTTACCAGGGGCGGACGCTGCGGGCGCCGGTGCTGGTGCAGCCGGGGCACGCCAATGGCGCGGTCACGCTGCATCTGGGGTACGGGCGGACCAAGGCCGGACGGGCCGGAACGGGAGTCGGTTTTAATCCCTACGGACTGCGGATGGCGCAAGCGCTGTGGCACGACGTGGGGCTGGTTGCGAAGCAGGCTTCCGGCACGTATCAGTTGGCCACGGCGCAGAACGAGCACGTGCTCGACACGCGCCGTCACATTTACCGTCACGCCGATCTGGCGGAGTACAAGAAGAATCCCGAGGCTCCGCACGAGGGTGCGGAAACGCCGCCGCCGGAGCTGACCCTGTACCCGGGGTTCGATTACAGCAAGGGATACGCCTGGGGCATGGCGATCGACCTGACGTCCTGCACCGGCTGCGCCGCGTGCGTGGTGGCCTGCCAGGCGGAGAACAACATCGCCGTAGTCGGCAAAGATCAGGTGCGGCGCAGCCGCGATCTGCACTGGCTGAGAGTGGATACCTACTATAGCGGCGATCCGAACAACCCCGGCGTGTACAATCAGCCGGTGCCGTGCATGCAGTGCGAGAACGCGCCCTGCGAGCTGGTCTGTCCGGTGCAGGCCACCAACCACAGCGCCGAAGGCCTGAACGACATGGTCTACAACCGCTGCGTGGGCACGCGCTATTGTTCCAACAACTGCCCGTATAAAGTGCGGCGCTTCAATTTCTACCTGTTCTCGGATTTCGATACCCCCAGCCTCAAACTGTTGCGCAATCCGGATGTTTCGGTGCGCAGCCGGGGGGTCATGGAGAAGTGCACCTACTGCGTGCAGAGAATTAACGAGGCCAAAATCGATTCGGAGCGGGAGAACCGCAAGGTGCGGGACGGCGACATCAAGACGGCGTGCCAGGCCACGTGCCCGGCGGATGCGATCGTGTTCGGCGATATCAACGATCCCAACAGCCGCGTGTCGAAGATGAAGGCGGAGAAGCTGAATTACGGGATGCTGGCCGATCTCAACACGCGGCCGCGCACCACGTATCTGGCGAGCCTGCGCAATCCGAACCCGGAGATCGAAGGTTAGAAGCACGACGATGGCAGACGAACAACAAGTAATCGAAAAACCGGAACCCCACGAAATTCTGGCGAAGGGCTACACGTTCGGCACCATCACGGATCAGATCGCGGCCGTGGTGTTGACCAAGCGGACCCCCCTGCTGTGGATCGTGGGGATCGGGACCGGATTCGCCCTGCTCAACCTGCTGCTGTTGTCGGCGACGCTGCTGTTCGCCAAGGGCGTGGGCATCTGGGGCATCCGCACGCCGGTGATGTGGGGATTCGCCATCACCAACTTCGTCTGGTGGATTGGAATCGGCCACGCCGGCACGCTGATATCGGCCATTCTTCTGCTGTTGAATCAGAAGTGGCGAAACTCGATCAACCGGTTCGCGGAAGCCATGACGCTGTTCGCGGTGGCCTGCGCGGGCATGTTTCCGCTGCTGCACATGGGCAGGCCGTGGCTGTTTTACTGGCTGTTCCCGTATCCCAATTCCACCACGGTGCAGCCGAACTTCCGCAGCCCGCTGGTGTGGGACGTGTTCGCGGTTTCGACGTACGCCACGGTATCGGCGCTGTTCTGGTTCGTGGGTCTGATTCCGGATCTGGGCACGCTGCGCGATCGCGCGAAGAACAGTTTCGCCAAGTACGCCTACGGCATGCTGGCCATGGGATGGCGCGGTTCGGCGCGGCACTGGAGCGTGTATGAGACGGCGACGCTGCTGCTGGCGGGAATGTCGACGCCGCTGGTGCTCTCCGTCCACACGGTGGTGAGTTTCGACTTCACCATCGCCATCGTGCCGGGATGGCATAGCACGTTCTTCCCGCCTTATTTCGTGGCGGGCGCGATTTACTCCGGATTCGCCATGGTGCTGGCCCTGGCCATCCCGCTGCGAGCGTCGTATGGTCTGGAGGGCATCATCACGGCCCGCCATCTGGACAACTGCGCTAAGGTCATGCTGGCCACCGGGATGATCGTAGCCTACGCGTACATCATGGAAGTTTTCATGTCCTGGTACAGCGGCAGCGTGTACGAACAGCAGGCGTTCTGGAATCGCATGACCGGCCCGTATTCGACGCAATATTGGTTCCTGGTCACCTGCAACATCGTCTCCCCGAACCTGCTGTGGTTCAAGAGCTTCCGCAGCAAGCCGGCGCTGTTGTTCCTTTCGTCGATCATCGTACTGATCGGCATGTGGCTGGAACGCTACATGATCATTGTGAGCAGCCTGGCGCAGGATTACGTTCCGTCTTCCTGGTCGCTGTTCCACGCCACTCGTTGGGACTGGGCCACGTACTGGGGCACCATCGGGCTGTTCCTGTTCCTGTTCTTCCTGTTCGTTCGGCTGCTGCCCATGATTTCGATTTTTGAAGTGCGGACGCTGCTGCCGCAAGCCAAAGTCCGGCAGGAGGTGAAACGATGAAGCCGGATGTTTACGGCGTGATGGCGGAATTCGACAACCCCACAGACCTGGTCAACGCCACGCGCGCGGTGTGCGAGCAGGGATACAAGAAACTCGATACCTATACGCCGTTTCCGATTGAAGAACTAAACGACATTCTGCACCTGCACAAGAACAAGCTGTCGCTGATCGTTCTGGTGGGGGGGCTGCTGGGGGGCCTGTCCGGGTTCCTGCTGCAGTACTTCGTCACGGTGATCTATTTCCCGATCAACGTCGCGGGACGGCCTCTCGATAGCTGGCCTGCGTACATCATCATCACGTTTGAGTTGACGATTCTGCTGGGTTGCATATCGGCGGTCTTCGGGATGCTGGCGTTGTGCGGGCTGCCGATGCCCTACCATCCGGTATTCAACGTTCCGCGTTTTTCGGCGGCGTCGCATGACCGGTTCTTCCTGTGCATCGAGGCGGCCGATCCGCTGTTCGACATGGAAAAGACTTCGGGCCTCCTGGAGACTCTGGAGGCTAAAGAGGTGTCTGAAGTTGCGCACTAATCTCAAGTGGGGCGCGGTAGCGCTGATCCTGGCCGGCGCGGTGGGCTGCCGGCAGGACATGCATGACCAGCCCAAATACATTCCGCTGCGGCCCAGCAGTTTTTTCGACGACGGGCGCTCCGCGCGGCCGATACCGGCAGGCACGGTGGCGCGCGGGCATCTAGAGGCGGACACGGCGTTCTACACGGGCAAGGATGCCAACGGCAACTATGTCGATGGCTTTCCGTTTGCGGTGACGAAAGAAGTCCTGCTGCGCGGGCAGGAGCGCTACAACATTTTTTGCACGCCCTGCCACGACCGGACGGGCACAGGCAACGGAATCGTGGTGCGGCGCGGATTCCGGCACCCGCCGTCGTATCATATCGACCGCCTGCGCCAGGCGCCGAACGGGTACATTTTCGACGTGATTACCAACGGATTTGGAGCCATGCAGGATTACTCGGCGCAAGTGGCGCCGGCCGACCGCTGGGCCATCATCGCCTATGAGCGAGCGCTGCAACTGAGCGAGAACGCCACGTTGGCCGACGTACCGGCGGCGCAGCGGGCGCAATTGGGCGCCCAGGGCAACGCCCTCGTGATCCAGCAGGAGGCGCGATGACCGGCCAGGCACTCGATTTCAATCCTTCGACCGAACTGCGGACCAGCCTGCGGCAGTCGCGAGCGCGGGCGGGCATCATCGGGTTGATCGGTGTATTGGCGCTGGCTGCGGGAGCGTTTACGGCGCGCGATCAGTTCTTTCGATCGTACCTGTGGTCGTATATTTTCGTCCTGGGCATCACGGCCGGGTCGCTGTCGTGGCTGATGCTGCAATATCTGACGGGCGGGGCCTGGGGTGTGGTGATCCGGCGGCCGGCGGAAGCCGCGGTGCGGACCTTCCCGTTGCTCGCCTTATTGTTCATTCCGATCGCGCTCGGCACTTCCAGCCTGTATTCGTGGACCCAGCCCACCACCGATGCGACCCTGCTGGTCAAGCAGGCGCGCTACCTCAATGTCCCGTTCTTTCTGGTGCGGGCCGCGGTGTTTTTTGCCGGCTGGATCTTTCTGAGCTGGTTCCTCAATCGTTGGTCGGCGCGGGAAGATCGAGAGGGGCCGGTCCCCGCCAATTCCAGAATGGCGGCGATCAGCGGTCCGGGCCTGATCTTCTGGGCGTTCAGCGTAACGTTCATGTCGATCGATTGGGTGATGTCGCTCAGTCCGCATTGGTTTTCAACGATGTTCGGCTTGCTGTTCGTCATCGGGCAAGGTCTGTCGGGCATGGCCTTCCTGGTCACCGTACTGGTGTTTCTTTCCAACTTCCGGCCGATGTCCGAGGTCCTGACACCCCGGCACCTGCACGACCTGGGAAAGTTCCTGCTGGCCACCGTGATGGTCTGGGCCTATTTTGCGTTCTCTCAATTTCTGATCATTTGGGCCGGCAACCTGCCGGAAGAAATCCCCTGGTACGTCGAGCGGCTGAGGGGCGGCTGGCAGTATGTCGCGTTGCTCCTGGTGTTCGGCCACTTCGCCCTGCCGTTCGCGCTGCTGCTCTCGCGCGATTTGAAGCGGAATTTCAAACTGCTCGCCAGCATCGCCGTGTTCATCCTGTGCATGCGGGTCGTAGATATTTACTGGATGGTGACGCCGGATTCCTCCAAAGGATCGCTTTCGGTGAGCTGGCTGGATCTGGCGGGCCCTCTGGGGCTGGGTGGAATCTGGCTGGCGTATTTCCTGATCCAGTTGGAGAAGCGGCCGTTGATGCCGTTGAACGAGATGGAGCTGGCAGAGGCTTTGGAACATGGCCGAGAATAAAGAAACCCGCCATACGCAGCCGGACTTAAGCAAGCCGGAGATGCGGCACGAGCACGCCGATGTCAACGTGTGGGCGATCGGCAAGCTTGCCATCGCTTTGATTTTAGTGACCATCGCGTCGGTATTTCTGATGTTCGGGGTGTTCCGTTTTCTCGAGGTGCGAGAGAACGCGCTGCAGCCGCCGCCGTCGCCCGTGGTGAGCCTCGATTCCCGCAAGCAGCCGCCGGAGCCGCGCCTGCTGCAGAACGAGCCGGAGAATTTGCAGGAGATGCGCGCGGCCGAAGACCAGTTGTTGAACAGTTATGGCTGGGCGGACGGGGAGCACAAGGCGGTGCGGATCCCGATCGACCGGGCCATGGATTTGTTGTTGCAGCGCGGGCTTCCTTCGCGCCTGCAGCCGACGACCAAGAGCGCAAAGGGTCCAAGCAAGTAATGTTGAGGAATGTCATCATCGGTTTAGCGATTGCGGCGTTGGCCGCATCCGCGCAGCCGGGCGAACCCGCTCCGGCGCAACCTTCCTATAGCATGCAAAGCGCCAACCTGAAGCCGGCCCTGCCGGGCGCGCTTCTGGGAGTAGGCATCGACCAAAGACTGAACCAGCAGGTTCCGCTGAATCTGGTGTTCCGCGATGAATTCGGCCGCGCGGTTCCGCTTTCCACGTACTTTCACGGCAAACCCGTGCTTCTGGCGCTGGTGTACTACCGGTGTCCGATGCTGTGCACCCAGATCCTGAATGGCGTGGTGGGCACGCTCAAAGGGGTCTCGTTCACGCCAGGCAAGGATTTCGAAGTGTTGAGCGTAAGCTTCGATCCCAAGGACACCTGGCAGCTGGCGGCGGAAAAGAAGAAGACCTATTTGCGGCGGTACGGCCGGGCCGGGACGGCCAACGGCTTTCATTTCCTGACCGGCGACCCGGCCAGCATCAAGGCCCTGACGGACGCCGCCGGCTTCCGCTATAAATACGACGCCGCCACGGACCAGTTTGCCCACGCCAGCGGCATCATGCTACTGACTCCGGAAGGGCGGCTGTCGCGGTACTTTTACGGCGTGGAATATGCGCCGCTCGACGTCCGGCTGGGGCTGGTGGAAGCGTCGAAGAACAAGATCGGCAGCGCGGCCGATGAAATTCTGCTGTTCTGCTATCACTATGATGCGGCCACGGGCAAGTATGGAGCGGTCGCCATGAACATGGTGCGCGCCGGGGGGGCGATTTTCTTCCTGTTTGGAGCCGCCTGGATGGTGGTGGCGTTCCGGCGCGAGGCTCACCCGAAGCCGAGTAGTTCGATGCGGGCTGGATAGACTTTACGATGCAACTACCTCTTTTCCCAGAGCAGGCATCCACCATTTCGACCGAAGTGGATCATCTGCTGTATTTTCTCGTGGCGGTGTCGGTATTCTTCACGCTGCTGATTTTCCTGGCGATCTTCTATTTCGCCATTAAGTACCGGCGGCGTTCGGAGAACGAAATTCCCGAGCACGTGCACACGGGACTGACGCTGGAAATCGTCTGGACCGTGATTCCATTCGGGCTGACGATGATCATGTTCACGTGGGGGGCCAGCATTTTCTTCAAGGAGAGCCGGCCGCCCGACGACTCCATGCAGATCTACGTGGTCGGCAAGCAGTGGATGTGGAAACTGCAGCACATGGAAGGGCAGCGCGAGATTAACGAGCTGCACATTCCGGTAGGACGCCCGGTGCGGCTCACCATGACCTCCGAAGACGTGATTCACAGCTTTTTTGTGCCGGCCTTCCGCACCAAGCAGGACGTGGTGCCGGGACGCTATACCACCACCTGGTTCGAGGCGACGAAGCCCGGCAAGTACCATCTGTTTTGCGCCGAGTATTGCGGCACCAACCATTCCGGGATGATCGGCTGGGTGTACGCGATGGAGCCGCAGGACTATCAGCAATGGCTCTCGGGCGCTCCCAAGGGGACACTGAGCCAAGCCGGCGCGAAACTGTTTGAGGACCTGGCCTGCAGCAACTGCCACAAACCGGATGGTTCGGGCCGCTGTCCCAGCCTGGTCGGCGTCTTCGGCTCCACCGTGAAGCTGGCCGGCGGCGGAACGGTCAAGGCGGACGAGGCGTACATCCGCGAATCGATTCTCAGCCCGGCCGCCAAAGTGGTGTCCGGCTACGAGCCGCTCATGCCCACGTTCCAAGGCCAGGTGACCGAGGAGGGCGTGGTGGATCTGATCGCTTATATCAAGACGCTGGCCGAGAAGCCGGCGGAACAACCCAGTCAACCCGGGATCGCGGCCAGCGCCGCCTCCACAGCTACGAATCGTTAGGCCTATGACTACCGCAGTCTTACAAGAACGAACGCATTACTTAAACAACGGCTACGGCCTGAAATCGTGGCTGCTGACCAAAGATCACAAGCGGATCGCGGTGCTGTATTTCATCACGATCTCGATCTTCTTCGCGTTGGGCGGCGTCTTCGCCAGTCTGATCCGCCTGGAACTGGTGACGCCGGCCGGCGACCTGGTCAGTTCGGAGACGTACAACAAGCTGTTCACGATGCACGGCGTGATCATGGTGTTCTTCTTCCTGATTCCGTCGGTGCCGGCCACCATGGGCAATTTCTTCTTGCCGATGATGATCGGGGCGCGCGATCTGGCGTTCCCCAAGATCAACCTGTTGAGCTGGTACCTGTTGATCGCCGGCGGCGGGTTCGCGATCTTCGCCATGATGGCGGGCGGCGTAGACACCGGGTGGACCTTCTACACCCCGTACTCGACGACGTATTCGAACACCTACGTCATCGCCACGGCGCTGGGAATCTTCATCGCGGGATTCTCGTCGATTCTGACCGGGCTCAACTTCATCGTGACGGTGCACCGCATGCGGGCGCCGGGCATGACCTGGTTCAAGATGCCGCTGTTCGTGTGGGCCAACTACGCCACGGGCGTCATCCAGGTTCTGGGAACCCCGGTGATCGCGGTGACCCTGGTGCTGGTTTTCTGCGAGCGCGTGTTCCACATCGGTATTTTCGACCCGGCTCTCGGCGGCGACCCGGTGCTGTTCCAGCACCTCTTCTGGTTCTACTCTCATCCGGCGGTCTACATCATGGTGCTGCCGGCCATGGGCGTGATCAGCGAACTGGTGTCGACCTTTTCGCGCAAGCCGATCTTCGGCTACCCGTTTGTGGCCTTCTCGAGCGTGGCCATCGCGGTGATCGGGTTCCTGGTCTGGGGCCATCACCTGTTCGTCAGCGGCCAGTCGCTCTATGCCGGCCTGGTCTTTTCGTTCCTGAGCTACTTCGTCGCGATTCCTTCGGCCATCAAGGTGTTTAACTGGACGGCCACGTTGTATAAGGGCTCGATTTCGTACGCCACCCCGATGCTCTACGCGTTCGGCTTCATCGGCCTGTTCACCATCGGAGGCCTCACTGGTCTGTTCGTGGCTGCGCTCGGCATCGATGTCCACGTAACCGACACCTATTTCGTGATCGCTCACTTCCACTATGTGATGGTGGGCGGAACCGTCATGGCTTACCTGGGCGGCGTGCACTACTGGTGGCCGAAAATGACCGGCCGGATGTATCCGGAAGGGTGGGCCAAGCTTTCGGCCCTCTTCATTTTCGTGGGATTCAACCTCACATTCTTCCCACAGTTCATCCTGGGCTATCTGGGGATGCCGCGCCGCTATCATGCGTATCCGCCGGAATTCCAGGTTTTGCACGTGGCTTCGACGGCCGGCGCCACCGTGCTTGCGGTGGGCTATATCCTGCCGGCCATTTATCTGGCCTGGTCGTTGCGCTATGGTCCCGTGGCCGGGTCCAACCCGTGGGGCGCTACGGGATTGGAGTGGGCGACGCCTTCTCCGCCCCCCACCCACAATTTCGATCGCATTCCGGTGGTCACCCACGAGGCCTACGATTACACGGCGGTGCCCCAGGAGGTAGAAGTTGTCTAGCGAGGCGCACGCACACGCGGAAGAGACGCTCGCCCTGCGCGAGCAGTTTGACACCGCCGAACAGCAGAAGGACGCATCCACCCTGGGGATGTGGATTTTCCTCATCACCGAGATCATGTTTTTCGGAGGCATGTTCGCGGCGTATACGATCTACCGGTCCGCCTACCCGACCGTGTTCGCCGTTGCCAGTTCCAGCCTGAACGTCACCATCGGCGCCATCAATACCTGCGTCCTGCTGCTGAGCAGTTTCACCATGGTGATGGCGGTGCGGGCCGGACAGATGGGCAAGCGGAACATGATCATTATTTTCCTGATCCTCACCCTGATCTTCGGCTGCATCTTCCTGGGGGTGAAGGCCTATGAGTGGAATGAGAAGTACGTCGAGCATCACATGCCGGGGCAAGCGGCGTTCCACCTGGAAGGTACGCCCCTGCAGGGTCCGGCCAAAATCTTCTTCTCCCTGTACTTCGCCATGACGGGGCTGCATGCGTTGCACATGGTGGTGGGGGTGGGCATTTTGCTGACCCTGATTGTGCAAACCAGAGCCAAGAAATTTTCGGCGGAGTATTTTACCCCCATCGACATCTCGGGCCTGTACTGGCATTTTGTCGATGTCATCTGGATTTTCCTGTTCCCGCTGCTGTATCTGATCGACCGTCATTTGCCTAAATAGCCATGACTGAACATATCGATTCCGTAAAGACCTACGCGCTGGTGTTGATCGCGCTGCTCGGCCTCACGGTGGCGACCACACTGGTGGCGTTCGTGGATCTGGGCAACTTCAGCGTGGTGGTGGCGCTGGCGATCGCGGTCACCAAGATGCTGCTGGTGGCGCTGTTCTTCATGCACGTGCGCTACAGCACGCGGCTCACGAAGCTGGTGATCTTCGGCGGGCTGATGTGGCTGGCGATTCTCCTGCTCCTCACTTTGACGGACTTTTTGACGCGCGGCTGGATGGGTGTACCGGGCAAGTAGGGTGCCGGGGCGCGCCCGTCGCACGAGGGCCGGCCGGCGATTCGGGTTAATCGATCCGCGCGGGAGATCTGGCCCGGGGTCGGAGAAAGGCGCCACGACAATGAAGATCATCGCGGCTCTTGTGGCCCTCACGCTGCCCCTCACGGCGCAGTGGCTCGATCACAAGGATCCCCGAACCCCCCGCACGAAGGACGGCAAGCCGAACCTGGCGGCGCCGGCGCCGCAAATGGACGGCAAGCCCGATCTTTCCGGTGTCTGGGAGGCGGAGCGCACGCCGTTGAGCGATTTGAAGCGCGTGTTGGGCGAGGAAACGGCCAAAGTGCAGGTCGATTTGACCGATGTCACCAAGTACATGATCAATGTGTTTTGGGACACCAAGGACAGCGAGCAGCTTCTCCGGCCCGAGGCGGCGGCCCTGACGAAACAGCGCGCCGGACTGGACTTCGTCACCGCGCGGTGTTGGCCGGCCGGTGTTCCCGCCGGTCAATTGGTCGATCCGTTCAAGATCATTCAGGCGCCCCGGCAACTCGCGGTCATCAGCGGAATCGGCGACCCCACGCGGCAGATCTATACCGATGGCCGGAGTCTTCCGCAAGATCCGGTGCCTTCCTGGATGGGCTCCTCGGTGGGGCGGTGGCAAGGGGGCACCCTGGTCGTCGAAACCACCGGCTTCACCGAGAAAAGCTGGCTGGACGCCTTCGGCCATCCCCGCAGCTCCTCCATGCGCATCCGCGAACGGTACCGCCGCCGCGATTTCGGCCACATGGACCTCGAAGTCATGTTCGACGATCCGGCCTATTACACCCGCCCGTTCTCCATCCAGATCCAACTCGATCTGCTGCCGGACACGGATGTCCTGGAGTACGTCTGCACCGACAACGAGAAGGACCGGACTCACGTCGAGAAGGCATCCACGGCCGCACCCCCGAAGGTTGCCGAACCGGTGCGCTGAGCCGCGGCGCCCGGGCCGGTGCAGCGTCCCTCGAGTCCTCTGGTAGAGTAGTCCATTGGAATGAACGCTTCGCCTCCACGGTCCCGGTCCGCATCGTCGAGCGCGGCGGGACTCCAGATCATCCCGACCGGCGCGGCCTTGGGGGCCGACGTGCAGGGCGTGGACCTGCGGCGCCTCTCCGGCGACGCCTTTGCCGCCATCCACCGCGCCTGGCTCGACCACCTGGTACTTCGGTTTCGCGGTCAACAACTCACGGACGAGGACTTGATCGCGTTCAGCCGCCGCTTTGGAGCGCTCGATTGTGCCCCGGTGCAGGAGACCGGCCGGCGCTTCGTCGAGGGCCATCCCGAAATTTATGTGGTGTCCAACGTCCTGGTTGACGGAGTGCCCATCGGCAGCTTGGGGGCGGGGGAGGCGGTGTGGCACACCGATATGTCCTACCAGGAGGATCCGCCGAAAGCCAGCATGTTGTACGCTCTGGAAGTGCCGCCCGCCGGAGGCAATACCTATTTCTGCAACATGTACCGGGCCTATGAGGCGTTGCCCGAAGGGCTGCGGCAGCGCATTGCCGGTCTCACGCTGAAGCACGACGGCACGTATAACAGCGGCGGGTACGTGCGCCAGGGGGTGACCGCGCAGGACGACCCGCTGACGTCGCCGGGCGTGTACCACCCGCTGGTCCCGCGCCATCCTGAAACCGGGAAGTGTGTATTGTATCTCGGCCGCCGGCGGAACGCGCATCTGGGCGGGTTGCCGCTCGCGGAATCCGAGGCGCTGCTCGACGAGCTGTGGTCCTACGCCACTCGGGACGAGGTCGTCTGGCACACCGAGTGGCAAGTAGGCGATGTCGTTTTGTGGGACAACCGCTGCACCATGCATCGGCGCGATCCGTTCGACGCGCAGGCGCGCCGCATTCTGCACCGCACGCAAATCAAGGGCGAGACACGCCCCGAGGCATGAGCCCGGCGCCGGCCGGCTCCACGCGGGCGGGGAAGCTCAGCGCGCCCGGCATCGTGCTCGGGCTGCTGTGCCTGATGTACCTGATCCTGTTTGTGAATCGGGTGAACCTCTCGACCGCCGAGCCGCTCATCAAGGCGGACCTCCATCTCAGCAATACCGAACTGGGGCTGGCGTTCTCGGCCTTTGCCATTCCCTACGCGCTGTTTCAATTGGTCGGCGGCTGGATTGGCGACCGATTCGGGCCGCGGCTGACGCTCTCGGTGTGCTGCGCCATTGTGGCGGTCGCCACTGTGCTGACGGGCGCGGCGGGCGGGTTCGTGTCGCTGTTCGCCCTGCGCCTGGTTTTGGGTTTCGGCGAGGGAGCCGCCTTTCCAACCGCCACCCGCGCCATGGCCAGTTGGACGCCGGTGGCAAAGTGGGGCTTCGCGCAGGGGCTCACCCATTCGTTCGCGCGCATTGGCAACGCAGTCACACCGCCGCTGATGGCCGCCTTGCTGGCGTTCGGCGCCACATCCTGCCGGTGACCGTGGTGGACTTCTGTTACGGCTGGACGTTGTGGTTGTTTCTGAGCTGGATTCCCGCATTCTTCTTCGAGAATTACCACCTGAATCTGCAGGCGTCCGCGATGTTCTCGGCGGGCGTGCTGTTTGCCGGAGTGGTGGGCGATACGGCCGGCGGCGTGATCAGCGACCGCCTGCTGCGGCGGACCGGCAGCCTGGCGACCGCGCGGCGCTCCGTGATTGTGGCGGGTTTCGTGGGCGCTCTGATTTTTCTGGTGCCGGTTGTTCTGATTCACGATTTGACTGTGGCCGCGGTCTGCCTGTCGCTGGCGTTCTTCTTCGCCGAGTTGATCGTGGCGCCGATTTGGTCGGTGGCGATGGGCATGGCCCCGCAGTACGCCGGCACCGCCAGCGGCATGATGAATTTCGGCTTTGGCGTGGCCGGTCTGGTTTCGCCCGTCAGCTTTGGGTACCTGGTGGACCGCACCGGCAGTTGGGTAGTTCCGTTCGTCGGCTCGATCGCGCTGCTGCTGGCCGGCGCGGTCCTGGCCGCGCGTTTACGGCCGGACCGGGCTTTTGTGGAGGTGGCCTAAGGCAAGGCAGGAGCCTTAGGCCACCTCTCCCCCCTTGCGGTGGGCGAGGGCTTGCTGCATGAAGCTCCAGACTTGCGGGTTGCGGAAGGGGGCCATCTGCTGCTGGAAATCCGCGGGCCAGTTCGCCCGGTCTTCGTACAGGCTGCGGACGCTGGCGGTGATTTCCTGGTCGCCTTGGGTGAACTCCTCCACCAGACTCGTCCAGCGCTGCGCCAGGGCTTGGGCCTTGGCTCCGGCCGGGTCTTCCCCGAGCGCCGCTTCCGCGTCCCGAATCAACTCCGCCCACTCCCGGGAAACGCGCTCCTGCAACTCCGGCGTCCATTTCTGCTCGCGCCCCTGGATCTTGCTCCAGGCTTCGTCACTATAGTATTTCTTCATCCAGTTCGGTTCGGTTTGCATCTCGATCACCTCGATGATTTTTTGGAGGAGCGCAGAGTCGGGCCGCTGGCCAGGGCGGATGGCGGCTTCGGCTTTCCGGATGGCGTCGATGGCGCGGTCCAGGAGCTGCCGCTTTTCCTCCAGCGCCCGGAGTTGCCGCCGCAACGCGTCCGGCAAGTCGACGCCGTTCCGGTGCAGCACGGTCTTGATCTGCCGCAACGGGATGCCCAGGAACTTCAGCGCCACAACCTGTTCCAGGCGCTCCAGATCCTGTAAACTGTACAGCCGATACCCGGAACCCGTTCGCCGGGGTTTCAGCAGACCCAGCCGGTCATAGTGATGCAAGGCACGCACCGTGACCCCTGCCAGCGTGGCAAACTCCTGCACCCGGTAGGACTTGTTCACTCGGCTCCCTTTCTGAATCATGTTCGGGCCTGACGTAACGTCAGAGTCAAGAGGTATTTTACTAAGGCCTTTCCGTTTTTCATTTAGGGCTCGAATATCCTGGTTGCGGTTTGCCGCCGATCCCGGCATCCTGTTATCCTTTGGTTTCATTGAGTCAGGAGACAATCGACATGGCAGTGAAAGTGGGTATTAATGGCTTCGGCCGCATTGGGCGGAACGTGGTCCGCGCCGCGATGGGCCGCAAGGACGTGGAGTTCGTAGCGGTTAACGATCTGACCGATACCAAGACTCTGGCGCACTTGCTGAAGTACGATTCCGTGCTCGGGCAACTGGACGTGCCGATCACGGCCGATGCCGATTCGATTTCGGTGGCCGGACACAAAATCAAAGTGTTCGCCACCAAAGATCCGGCAGAGCTCGACTGGAATTCGGTGGGCGCGCAGATCGTGGTCGAATCGACCGGCCGGTTCACCGACGCCAAGGATGCCGCCAAGCACCTGCGCGGTTCGGTCAAGAAGGTGATCATCTCGGCTCCCGCCAAGAATGAAGACGTCACTCTCGTGCTGGGCGTCAACGACAGCATGTACGACCCCGCCAAGCATAAGGTCATTTCCAATGCCTCCTGTACCACCAATTGCCTGGGCCCGGTGGTGAAGGTACTGCACGACAAGTTCGGCATCCAGAAGGGGTCGATGACCACGATCCACAGCTATACCAACGACCAGAACGTACTGGACTTTCCTCATAAGGACCTGCGCCGGGCACGGGCGGCCGCTCTGAATATGATCCCCACCACCACGGGCGCCGCTAAGGCGATCGGCCTGGTGATGCCGGAGCTCAAGGGGAAACTGGACGGCTACGCCATGCGTGTGCCGACGCCCAATGTTTCCGTGGTCGATCTGGTCGCGGTGTTAGACAAGCCGACCACCACGGAAGCGGTCAACGCCGCGCTGAAGGCCGCCGCCGAAGGCCCCATGAAGGGGATTCTGGCGTACACGACGGATCCCGTGGTGTCCACCGACATGCTGCATAACCCCAACAGCAGCATTGTGGACGCGGATTTGACCAAAGTGATGGGCGGCAACCTGGTCAAGGTGGTGTCGTGGTACGACAACGAGTGGGGCTACTCCTGCCGCGTCGTGGACCTGATCGCGTTTTTGGCGAAGAAGGGCCTGTAGCGCCCACCCACTAATCTTCGAAATCACCAGCCCGGCCAGGTCTGGCTCGGCACCGCCAATGGCGTGGTGCAAAGCTGGAGCGACACCCAGGTGGTGGCTCAGGTAGCCACCGGATCCACTTCGGGCAACGCGCAGATTCTGCAAGGCGGAGTCTGGAGCAAACCCGTGGCATTCACGGTGAACTCTCTGCAGCTAACCAACGTCAGCCCAACTTCCGGGGCCCCGGGGGTGTCTATTACTATAAGCGGCTCCGGCTTTGGGGCGGCGCAGGGCAGCGGCGTGGTGTGGCTCGGTAGCACGGCGGGCCAGGTGGTCACCTGGAGCGACACGCAAATCGTCGCCGCGGTGGACGCGACGGCGCTCACGGGGATCGCGCGCGTGCAGCAAAACGGGACGTGGAGCAATGCGGTTGGGTTTACAGTGCCGGGAGGCAGCAATAGCGTGACACTTTTGCCGAACCTGTTGAACCTAGTGGTGGGGGACACGCACACGATCCAGGCGGTCAACTCGGCCAGCCAGCCGGTCACGGGCCTGACCTGGACGTCGAGCGATCCGACGGTGGTGAGCCTGTCGACCGACGATCCGCCGGTGCTGACCGCGGTTGCTGCCGGACACGTGACGCTGACGGCCGGGACTGCGTCCGCCGACGTCACGGTTTCGGCGGTCGCGCTGTCGCTGGGCACGGTGCTGTGGTCCAATCCGGGCAACGGGTCGGGGGTGACGAAGATTGTGCTGGCGGTGCCCAGTCCGAGCGGCGTGGCCGACGTATTCGCCTTCCAGAACGACGGCACGGTGCAAGCCATCACGAGCGATGGCACGACGGCTTGGACGGCGGCGGTGGGATGTCCAGGCAGCGCCTCGGGGCTGGCGGATTTCCTCGGCGGGCTGGTGGCGTTGCAATACGACTGCAATAACGCCAGCGTCCCGACCGGGATCGCGAAGTTCGACGGGCTCACGGGCGCGCGCTCTTCCACGTACATGCCGGGTGCGCCGTGGGTGTTGAACAGCGGTCTGATCGCCGTCCACCCCGATGGCACGATCTTTACGGTTGAGGAGAACTCAGAGAGTTCGAACAACAACCCAATCCCCGATCGAGTGGTGGGAATCGACCCTGCCAGTGGAGCGGAGAAATTCAGTGTGTCGCTCCCGCAGACGCCGTGGCCCGAGGGCGCCGGTCCGCTGGCCCTTGCCATTGCCGGCGACGGCTATGCCTACATACCTTATTCGTACCGGGACTTCGGGCCGCCGGACTCGGGGTACGAAGTGGTCTCCCTGCGGATGCTGCGAATCGACAGCACGGGGAACTCGACCGACTTTCCGGTGGATCAGTGGACCAGCCGGACGACGGACTTGCTTCCGCCGTTGGGCGGAGTGAACCTGATCACGAACGCCGATACAGGGGTGGTGCTAACGTGGGGAGCGACTGGGTCGGAACAAGATCTGACGACGGGTCATCCGATGATGGCGATCACGAACGGGACGAGCGTGAGCGTGATGGGCGCGCCGGACATCGGCGGGGGCAACGTGGTGGCGCCGGTGCTGCAAGCGCAGGACGGGTCGTTTGTGGGAACGGCAACGGACAACACAACGGGGACCGGGTATATGGTTGCCTTCGACGCCAGCGGGAATGTGCGGTGGACGGTGGCGGGGTACGAGCCGCAGATCGCGACTGACGACGGCGGGGTGATTGCAACGGACGTGAACACGGGATCGGCGGTGACCTTCGATCAGAACGGCAATGCCACGGGGCGGATTGGCAGTCTACCGACACAATCCTGGACTTTGAACGAGTATCTTGTTGGCTCTGCAGATCAAGTGGTTGCGACTTTCCTCAATTTTGGGGTGAGTTTTGCGCCGTTCCAACGGGGAAGCACTTCTCCTGGCACACCGCAGAATATCCCTGTGGATTCAAAAACAAACGAGGGCGTAAAAAATCTCCTCACTGCTGCAACGTGGCGAAACTTTGCAAACTCGACGTGCGGCTCGGTTTTTGCAAACCCGCTCGGGATTCCATCCATGATCCCAAATTATTCGTTGGGAGGGGTTCAGAGCAAACAACAGATGACGAACTTCTACGATGTGGGGAATCCAGGAATCGGGAACCTTACGCTCAGGCAAGTGACGGGGGGACAAACCCCGAACAATGTGACCCTCACAGATTATCTTACCAATGGTGGGGCAGCCGCGGCGACAGCCAATATGGGGTACGATCGGCAAACTGCGGTGATTCTTCAGGCCAATTCCCTTTCCCAGTCACGTCCGGAATTTACGTTGGTTCACGAGTTGATTTTTCACGCCTACGCTGCGCAACCCGATACTGCGGTATTCGCCAATGCATATTTTCAGCAGCAGGGCCTGTGGCGTTCTTCCGGTTCCAACGCTACCGTCAACATTTCGACTTGGATGGGCACGGATTGCACCTGTACTCCCGGTAATCCCAGTGCACCAGCGTGTCAGCCGAATACGGCGAAATGGTAAATGGAGAGACTATGAAGCAGATCGTACTCATTATCGGGGCGCTAATCGCCGGCTTTGTGGGCGGACTTCTCGGCGGGCGCGTTGATCGTGGCTCTGATCAGGACCTCCCTCAACAGGTGATTCGTGCGCGCAGTTTCGAATTGGTAGACGAATCCGGCACGGCGATTTCGTACTGGGGCATCGATAAGCGAAAGTATGCAGTCCTGGCGTTCGGAAGCTACTGGCCAGTCGGTGCTCCCGATGCGCCGGCAGGAAAGCACCCGGCTGACCTCTCCGATCCGCGCAACCAACGGGGCGCCTTTGGTGTCATTGATGACAGTCCGTTTGTGGACCTAAGGGCAGCGGATGGCCAAACCCGGATGCGCCTGAACCTCAGCATCTACCAAAAACCGCTCCTGTGGATGGGAGACGAGAACGGGAAGAGGCTGGCTCTCGGAGTCGAACACAGCGATACGCCCGGCGCGCAAGACAATGACTGGATGCTCCGTTTCGCCCCCGACAGGGCTTGGATCGGGATGGTCGCTGAGAAAAAAGAAGGACAGACTTACATTCAAGGAGCGCTCTCCGTCAACACGAATAAACTGAAATATCCTTAGACTTGCGTTTGGAATATGTGTGCGCCCGCGCTGGCCTGCGCCATGAGGCCCGTGATTACGTCGTGCCCGCGATAGCCCGCCGGATGCGGGGTATGAAGTGGTTTATCTGCGGATGCTGCGGATCGACAGCGGAAATCCAGGGGACGGACGGAAGTGACCCCACCCTGAGGTCAAACCCGGGCGGCGCTTCCGGTGTCTATAAGATTGTGCCTGCGGTCCCCAGTCCGAGCGGCGTGGCCGACGTGTTCGCCTTCCAGAACGACGGCACGGTGCAAGCCATCACCAGCGACGGCACCACGGCGTGGACGGCGAACGTGGGATGCGCGGACGGCACACAGTATCCGGTGGCGGCGGATTTCCAGGGAGGGCTGGTGGCGATGCAGGGCGGCTGCAATGGAAGCGCGCCGACTTCTATTGTCAAATTCGATGGGCTGTCCGGACAGGTGACGTACACGCCGAGCGCGCCGTGGAGCCTCTCGGGACAACTACTTCCGACCCAGGTGCTGGCGCATACGGACGGTCGACCCTGAAGCGCGCCGTCGAGTACTCGACGGATCCCGTGGTCTCCACCGACATGCTGCATAACTCCAATTGCAGCATCATCGATTCCGACATGACCAAGGTGCTGGGTGGCAACCTCGTCAAGGTGGTGTCCTGGTATGACAACGAATGGGGCTACTCGCGTCGTGCGGCGGACCGCGAAAAAGGGGCTGTAACGTTAAGCACAAGAAATGAAATGATTTTCATGTAACGTTGGGGTGCTTAAAAACCATCTTTGTTGCATGAGAATACTTGTACTCACCGCCCTGTTGGGCGCCTTCGCATTGGTGGCTTCCGCTGCCGACGTTACGGGGAAGTGGACAGCACAGGTCCCGGGACGCAACGGAAACCAGGAAATGACCTTCAACCTGAAGCAGGACGGCGGCACCGTCACCGGCACCATCACCGGCGGCCGCGGCGACCAGACCATCTCCAACGGCAAGGTTGATGGCGATAACATCTCGTTCGACGTCGAGTTGACGTTTGGCGATAACAAGATCACGCAGAACTACAAGGGCACGGTTGCCGGCAGCGAGATCAAGTTCACCCGGGGAGGCGGTCGCGGGAACCCGATCGAGTTCACGGCCAAAAAACAGTAAGCGGCCTGAAATAAATCCGAACTAACCGTCCCCAGAGGCGGAATACTCGATAATTGGTGTTTTGACACCACCTCTCATTGCTGAGATCCTGAATGCCGGGCCGTGGTTCCCCACCGCGGCCCGGTTTTGCTTGTAGAGGATGCCGGAATACATCGGAGCCCTGGATCAAGGCACCAGCAGCACGCGGTTGATCGTCCTTGACCGTGCCGGCCGCATCGTGGCGTCGGCGCAACAGGAACACCAGCAGATTTACCCCCGGCCCGGATGGGTGGAGCACGACCCGGACGAGATCTGGTCCCGCACCCGGCAGGTGATCGGCGCGGCGCTCGGGCAGGGCTCGCTCACGGCTCGGGATCTGGCGGCGATCGGCATCACCAATCAGCGCGAGACCACGGTGTTGTGGGATCGGCGGACGGGTCGCGCGGTCCACAACGCCATCGTGTGGCAGGACACGCGGGTGGGGGACGCGGTGGCCGAGTTCGCGCGCGCCGGTGGGCCGGACCGCTTCCGCGCCCAGACCGGGCTGCCGCTATCCACCTATTTCAGCGCTCTCAAAATTCGCTGGCTGCTGGAGAACGTGCCGGGGGTCCGCCAGCGGGCCGAGGCGGGGGACGTGCTCTTCGGCACCATCGACACGTTTCTGGTTTGGCATCTCACCGGAGGCGTCGAAGGCGGCTTGCACATCACGGACCCGACCAATGCCAGCCGGACCCAGTTGATGAATCTGGAAACGCTGGACTGGGACCCGGACTTGTTAGACGCGTTCGGCATTCCCAGGCAAATTCTGCCGCAGATCCGATCGAGCAGCGAGGTGTACGGCGCGGCCACGCTCGAAGCCATCCGCGGCGTTCCGATCGCCGGCATCCTGGGAGACCAGCAAGCGGCCCTGGCGGGGCAGACCTGTTTCCACGCGGGCGAGGCCAAGAACACCTACGGCACCGGATGCTTCCTGCTCATGAATACGGGGGGCGAGATCGTGCACTCGCGCCACGGCCTGCTCACCACCGTGGCGTTCCGCCTGAAGGACCAGCGGGCCCGCTATGCGCTGGAGGGAAGCGTGGCCATCACGGGGGCGCTGGTGCAGTGGATCCGGGATAATTTCGGGCTGATTGGGAAGAGCGCGGAGATCGAAGCGCTGGCGCGGACGGTGGAGGATAACGGCGGCGTGTACTTTGTGCCGGCGTTTTCGGGGCTTTACGCGCCGTATTGGAAGCACGATGCGCGCGGCGTGATCGCGGGGTTGACCCGCCATACCAACAAGGGACACCTGGCCCGCGCCGTGCTGGAGGCCACCGCTTTCCAGACGCGGGAAGTGATGGAGGCCATGGAGAAAGACGCGGGCATCCCGGTGCGGGTCCTGCGGACCGATGGCGGCATGGTGGAAAACGAGCTTCTCATGCAATTTCAGGCCGACATTCTGGACCGGGAAGTGGTGCGCCCGGCGGTGAAGGAGACCACGGCGCTGGGGGCTGCGTATGCGGCCGGCCTGGCCACCGGCTTTTTCGAGAGCATCGAGAATTTGCGGTCGAGGTGGTCGGTGGACCGCACCTGGAAGCCTTCCATGGACTCGGCCCGGCGGGAGCGCCTCTACCGCTTCTGGAAAAAAGCCGTCACGCGCTCCTTCGACTGGGTCGAATCCGAGGCCTAACCGTTCCTGCTTCCCTGCGTCTAAGGTAGTAGATTATCGACTACCTGATGTAGTAGACTATCTTCTACCATGGACGACCGCATCGAGCTTTTGCAGGGCACGCTGGACATGTTGATCCTGCGCACCCTCCGCGCCGGCGCGCAGCACGGACACGGCATTGGAGTTGCGATCCGCGCCAGTTCCCGCGAGGTTCTCCAGGTGGAGCACGGTTCGCTCTATCCCGCCCTCCACCGGCTGCGTAAGGAAGGGCTGATCGAGGGCGAGTGGCGGCTCTCTGAAAACAAGCAGCGCGCCCGCTATTACCGGCTTACCGCCAAGGGCCGAAAGAAGCTACAGGCCGAAGAGTCGCGCTGGCGTCGCATGGTGGAAGCTATTGGTTTAGTGATGCGTCCCGTATAGGAGGTGGGGCTATGCGTTTTTGGCAATGGCGGCGTTCGAGAGAGGATCGCGAACTCGCCGAAGAGCTGCAATTTCATCTGGCCGAGGAGACCCGCCTTCGCACCGGGCGCGGCCAGGAGCCCGAGGCCGCCCACCGTTCCGCCCTTCGCGATTTCGGCAACCTGACCCGCACCCAGGAGATGGCGCGCGAAGCCTGGGCATGGAGCGCCCTCGAGCGCCTCAGCCAGGATCTCCGCTTCTCGATCCGCATGCTGCGCAAATCGCCCGCCTTCGCGGCCCTGGCCGTGACCGCGTTGGCATTGGGCATCGGCGCCACCACCGGCGTCTACAGCGTCGTCAACTCCGTCTTGCTGCGCCGCCTCCCCTTTCCCCATGCCGACCGCCTCGTCGTGGTTTGGGAAACGCAGCCCCCTACCGGGAAGCCGAACGTCGTCCAAACCGGCAACTTCCTGGTCTGGCGCGAGCGCAACCGCTCCTTCGAGCGCATCGCCGCCACCGAAAGCCTTCCCGTTAACCTCGAAACCGGTGGCGACGCCGTCCAGATTCGGGGCCTGCGCGTCACCGCCGGCTTCTTCGAAATCCTCGGCACGCCGCCGCTGCTCGGCCGCATCATCCGCAAGGAAGACGATGTCGCTGGCGCCCCAGCCGTCGCCGTCCTCAGCTATGGCTTCTGGCAGCGCCAGTTCGGCGGTTCCGATCAGGCCCTCGGCCGTCACGTGATCGTGCAAGGCCGCGCTTGCGAAGTCATCGGCGTCATGCCGCCGGACTTTCGTCTGCCCACCCAGCCAGGCATTGACCTGTACGCGCCCATGCAAATCTATCCCCGAGCAGCCGAACTCGATGGCCGCAACTACTTCGTGGTGGCCCGCCTCCGTCCCTCGCTCTCGCTCCGCGACGCCGATGCGGAAATGCGGCGTATTGCAGCCCAGACCGCGAAGGAACGCCCCACCCTCAATACCGGCTGGAGCGCCACCGTCACGCCGCTGCTTGAGCAGACCGTGGGCGAAACGCGGCCCGCGCTGCTGGTCGTCATGGGCACGGCCGCGCTGGTGCTGCTGATCGCCTGCGCCAACGTCGCCAACCTCCTGCTCCTGCGGGCCGCCGGCCGCCGCCGCGAGATGAATGTCCGCGCCGCGCTCGGCGCCGGCCGCTGGCGGCTGGTGCATCAACTGCTCACCGAAAGCACCTTGCTCGCCGTCGCCGGGGGCTTGCTCGGTTTCCTGCTGGCGTATTGGGGTGTCCCCGCGATTCTCCGTATTCTGCCGGCTGGATTCCCTCTGCCGCGGAGGGAGGAAATCGCCGTCGACCGCGCCGCCCTCGGGTTCACCGCGGTCGTCTCCCTGGCCTGCGGTCTGCTGTTCGGCCTCTTCCCGGCCTGGCAGATCGATCGCGCCCGCCTGCAGGAAGGCTTGCGCGCCGGCGGCCGTCACGGCACTGCGGGCAACCGCCGCGTCCGCAACGTGCTGGTCATCGCCGAAGTCGGGCTCGCCATGCTGCTGGTCATCGGCGCAGGCCTGATGGTGCATAGCTTCGTGCTGCTGCGCCACGTCGACCCCGGTTTCCGGGCCGACCACCTCGTGAGTTTCCGCATGTTGCTCATGGCCTCGGCTCCGGATCTGCCTCAGCTTCGCGCGCGCCGCGCCCTCCTGGCCCGGGAAATGATCGATGGCGTTCGTACCCTTCCCGGCGTGCGCTCGGCCGGCTCCATCCATCTGCTGCCGTTGTCCGGAGGAAACTCCGGGTCCTGGTACAGCCGCGCCGACCGGCCCGCCCCGCCGCCCGCGCAAGGCGGTGGCGACGTCTCTCTCATCTCCGACGGCTACTTCCGCACCATGGGCATTCCGATCTTGGCCGGCCGCGAGTTTGATGAGCACGACCAGGCCGGAACGCCGTCGGTCGCCGTCATCAACCAGACGCTGGCGCGCCGGGTCTATCCTGGCGAAGATCCCATTGGCAAACGCATGCGCGTCACCTGGGATCGCACCGACGAAGTCGAAATCGTCGGCGTAGCCGCCGACATCCATCACAACGGGCTCAGGACGGCCCCCGATCCCTGCCTGTTCCTGCCGAACGCCCAGCGTTCCACCGGAGCTTTCGCTCTCGTCGTTCGCACCGACGGCAGCCCCGCCATCACTGAGGCGGTCCGCCGGCGGATCCGTCAGGTCAACCCGTCTCAAGGCATCTGGGAAATTCAGAACATGGAAGACGTGGTCGCGGCCGACACCGCGGAACCCGCGCTCGAGACCAGCGTCATCTCCATCTTCGGCTTCCTCGCGCTGGTCCTGGCCTGCTTCGGCATTTATGCTGTGGTTTCGCACTCGGTCGAGCAGCGCGTCCGCGAAATGGGCATCCGCCTGGCGCTCGGCGCAGCCCCGGGCGCTGTCTTGCGTCAGGTGCTCGGCGAGGGTCTGCTCCTCGCTGGCTCCGGAATCGCCGCCGGCTGCATCGCCGCCCTCGCGCTGACCCGCTATCTCACTTCGTTGCTTTATGCCGTACAGCCGACTGACCCGCCAGTGTACCTGGCGGTGGCGCTCATCCTGACCACCGCCACGCTCGCCGGCTGCTACTTCCCCGCGCGCCGCGCCACGCGGGTGGATCCAGCCATGGCCCTTCGGGAAGAGTGAGCGACCGGTAGAGCGTGGTCACTGGCCGCCTGCGCCTCCTGATCGAGCACTTTCGGCGGCCTCGCCCATTTCCGCTTATACTGAGTCCGATGGTGCGCGCGCTCCTGATGGGCCTGATGCTCTTCGCGTTTCTCTCCGAGGCGGCGGACCGGCCCAAAATCCTGGTGCACGGTCATCGCGGCGCCCGCGCGCGGCGGCCGGAGAACACGCTGCCCGCCTTCGAGTACGCGATCCAGCAAGGCGTCGACGCGCTGGAGATGGACATGGCCGTGACGAAAGACAATGTCATCGTCATCTCCCACGATCCGATCCTGCACGGACCGGTGTGCACCGCGGCCGATAGGGAGAGCGACGTCATTCACCAGTTGACGCTGGCTGAGGTGCGCCAGTGGGACTGCGGCGGCGTGCGGAATCCCGAGTTCCCCACGCAGCAAACGGTCCCCGGAACGCGCATGCCCACGCTCGATGACGTGTTTCAGTTGGCCGACCGCGGCACCTTCGACTACAACATCGAAACCAAGAGTTTTCCGGAACATCCGGAGTACACGCCGGCGCCGGAGGAATTCGCGCGCCGGGTGCTCGAGAAGATCCGGCAATACCGGCTGGAGAAGCGAATCATTCTTCAGTCGTTCGACTTCCGGACTCTGGTGGCGATGCGGAAACTAGCGCCCGAGATCCGGCTCTCGGCCCTTACGGAAGACGACCCGCGGGAGTTCGCCGCGATCGCCCGCGAGGCCGGACACGCCGAGATCGTTTCGCCCGAGTTTCACCTGGTCACGCCGGCTAAGGTGGCGGCGGCGCACGCGGCGGGCCTGCAGGTGGCGCCGTGGACGGCGGATACCTTGGCCGACTGGGATCGGCTAATCGAGGCCAAGGTGGACGCCATCATCTCCGACGATCCGGCCGAGTTGATCGCGCACCTCAAGACGCGGGGTCTGCGGTAGGCCGGTATACTGAAGCTTGCAGCCGTGATTTCCGCAACTGCGTACGACGAACACGTGGAACAACTGTTGACCGCGTGCATATCCAGGATCTGGACAGCGTTGGCTTAATCACTCCGGAAGTGGAGGCGGGATTGTCCGCCGAGTTGCGCCGCCGGCTCGCGGAGATCCGCGCCCCAGAGTAGAGCCGAACCCACCGCGCTTCGCGCGGGCGCAAGGCAAGAGCCATGCGCCACCTGGGTCATCATCCCTTCAGCATCTCGCGCGCGCAGTTGTACCCGGGCGCGCCCATGACGCCGCCGCCGGGGTGTGCGCCGGAGCCGCACAGGTACAGGCCCGCAACCGGCGTCCGGTAGCGCGCCCAGCCCGCGACGGGGCGCATCACAAACATCTGGTCCAGGCTCATTTCTCCATGGAAGATGTTGCCGCCGGTGATGCCGAAGCGGCGCTCCAGATCGAGCGGCGTCAGCACCTGGCGGTGCTCGATGAGCGACCGGATGTCGGGAGCATATTCGGCGATCAGATCGATGACGCGGTCGCCGAAGGGCTCGCGGATCTCGTCCCATGTGCCTTCGCGGAGGGTATAGGGCGCGTACTGCAGAAAGATGCCCATGATGTGGCGGCCCGCGGGCGCGAGCGATGGATCGTACATGGTGGGAATGGTCAGCTCCAACAGGGGACGTTCGGAGGGGCGGCCGTATTTGGCGTCGTCCCAGGCGCGTTCCACGTATTCGATGTTGGGGCAGATGTGCATGGTGGCGCGGTGCTGCGGCCCGGGAGCGCCCGGCAGCGCCGTGAACTCGGGCAGGCCCGTCAAGGCCAGGTTGATTTTGGCGCTGGTGCCCTCGCTGCGAAAGTTTCTGATGGCCGCCACGAACTCCGGGTCGAGCGCGCCGGGTTCGACCAAGCGCAGGAAGGTCACTTTGGGATCGAGGTTCGACGCGATCAGGCCGGCCTCGATTTCCTCGCCATTCTCGAGCGCGACGCCATACGCCCGCCCGTTCCGCGTGAGCACCCGGCGAACCGCGGCGCCGGTGCGGATCACCGCGCCCTGGGCGCGAGCCGAAGCCGCGATGGCTTCCGAAACCGCGCCCATGCCGCCTTTCACAAAACCCCACAACCCGCGGTGTCCGCCTACGCCCCCCATGCAATGGTGCAGCAGGATGTACGCCGTGCCCGGAGAGCGCGGCCCGCCGTTGGCGCCAATCACGCCATCGGTCGCCAGCGTGACCTTCACTTCATCGGATTCGAACCATTCGTCCAGCAGCTCGGCGGCACTCTGGGTGAAGATCTTGACCAGCGCCACCACGTCTTTCGGACTCAAGCCACGCAGGCGTCCGGCGAGCTTCAGATAATCCAGGAAATCGAGCACGCTCCCTGGGGGAAACCGCGGCGGCGTCACCAGCAGCAGCTCTTCCACCACGCGCGCGAGGCGTTCGAGCTGGTCTTCATAGGCCGGATACGCCTCGGCGTCGCGGCGGGAAAACTTCGCGATCTCCGCCAGCGTTTTGGCGCGGTCCTGCCACATGAACAGACAACGTCCGCCGGGAAAAACGGAAAAGAAAGCGGGGTCCTTGGCGTCCACATGGTAGCCGAACCGTTCCAGCTCGAGCTCGCGGACAATGCGCTCCTGCAGGAGGCTGGCCAGATAGGCGCCGGTCGAGACCTTGTATCCCGGCCAGATTTCTTCGGTGACGGCGCAGCCGCCCACCAGTTCGCGGCGCTCCAGCACCAGCACCGTGCGCCCGGCGCGGGCCAGGTACGCGGCCGTCACGAGGCCGTTGTGCCCACCGCCGATGACGATGGCGTCATATTTCGCCATGACTCAACGCTTGCGGTACGCCACCACCGCCAGCGGCGGGAGCGTCACGCGAATGCTCTGCGGGCGCTGATGCTTGGGCACCGGCCGCGAGAGAATCACGCCGCCGCTGGTGATGTTCGACCCGCCGAAACATTCCGAATCCGTGTTCAAGACCTCTTCGTAAGCTCCCTCTTCCGGCACTCCGAAGTCGTAGCCCTGGCGGACCACCGGCGTGAAGTTGCAGCAGAAGAGGAGAAAATCGTTGGGGTCTTCGGCCCGCCGCAGGAAGGCGATCACGGAGTGGTCGGCGTCATGGAAATCGACCCACTCGAATCCCGAGTGGTGAAAGTCCACCTGGTGGAGCGCGGGGTTGGCGCGGTACAGGCGGTTCAGCTCGCGCACCAGAGTCTGCAGCTTGCGATGAAAATCGAACTCGAGCAGCTCCCAGCGCACTCCCACATGGTAATTCCACTCCTCGCGTTGGCCGATCTCCTGGCCCATGAATAACAGCTTCTTGCCCGGATGCGCCCACATATACGCCAGGAAAGCGCGCGCGTTGGCGAATTGACGCCACTCGTCACCGGGCATTTTGTTGAGCAGCGAGCCTTTGCCATGCACCACCTCGTCGTGCGAGATGGGCAGGACGAAATTCTCGTGAAACGCGTACAGCAGGCCGAAGGTGATGTGGTTGTGGTGGTGCTTGCGGTTGACCGGGTCCTCGCGGAAGTACGCCAGCATGTCGTGCATCCAGCCCATGTTCCACTTGAACGTGAAGCCGAGCCCGTTGAGGTAGACCGGTTTGGAGACTCCGGGAAAGGCGGTGGATTCCTCCGCCAGCGTGAACACGCCCGGGATCTTGTGGGCCAGTTCATTGAAGCGCCGCAGAAAATCGATGGCTTCCAGATTCTCGTTGCCGCCGGACTGGTTGGGAATCCATTCGCCGGGCTTGCGCGAATAATCGAGATAGAGCATGGAAGCGACCGCGTCCACCCGCAGCCCGTCGATGTGATATTCCTTCAGCCAGAACAGGGCGTTGGAAATAAGGAACGAGCGCACCTCATTGCGGCCGTAGTTGAAGATGAGCGTGCCCCAGTCGTGGTGCTCGCCCTTGCGCCAGTCGGCGTGCTCATAGAGGGCCGTGCCGTCGAAGAAGGCCAGGCCATGCGCGTCTTTGGGGAAATGGGCGGGAACCCAATCGACGATCACCCCGATACCGGCCTGGTGGCAGGTGTCCACCAGGTGTTTGAAGTCATCGGGATTGCCAAATCGCGCCGTGGGGGCGAAATAGCCGAGGACCTGGTAGCCCCACGATCCCGAGAACGGGTGCTCCATGATGGGCAACAGCTCGATATGCGTATAGCCCATCTGTTTTACATAGGCCACCAGCTTCACCGCCATCTCGCGGTAGGTGAGAGGCTGCCCCTGCGGGCCGCGCAGCCAGGATTCGGCGTGCACTTCGTAGATGGACATCGGCGCTTTGAGCCAATCCGTGCGCGCGCGCGACTCCAGCCACGCGGCGTCGTTCCATGGATACTTGGCCGTGTCCCACACGATGGAAGCCGTTTTCGGCGGGGCTTCCGAATAAAATTCGTAGGGATCGGCCTTGAGCTGTTGGTGGCCGACGAAGCGGGAGCGGACATGATATTTGTACGCGGCGCCCTCGCCCAGGCCGGGCAGGAAGATCTCCCAGACGCCGCCGCTGCGCAATCGCATGGGGTGGCGGCGGGTGTCCCAATCGTTGAACTCGCCCACGACCGTGACGTTGATGGCGTTGGGCGCCCACACCGCGAAGCGCACGCCCGGCACTCCTTCGACACAGGTCACATGCGCGCCAAACGTGCGGTAGCCTTCGTAGAGGGTACCTTCGGTGTGCAGGCGGAGATCGGAATCGGAAAGCTGGGCGCCGAAGCGGTAGGGGTCTTCGAATTCGATTTCACGCCCGTCCGACAGGCGCGCGCGAAGGCTGTAACGGCCTGGCTCCCCCTCCAAAACGGCCGCAAACAGGCCGTCGTGGTGCTTCTTGGCCATGGGGATGCGCCGGTCTTCCGAACGGACTTCCGCGGATTCCGCCTGCGGCAGAAACGCGCGGACCTCCCATTGTTCGTGGGCGGCCTTGTTGCGGATGGCGTGGGGCCCCAGGATCCGGAATGCGTCGCCGTGAAATCCGCCGACAATTGCTTCTATCTCTTCGGCAGTCATGAGAGGCTAATAGACAAGTATGGCCGATTTCCTGCTGGATTTGCCAAAAGCGGAGCTGCACGTGCACCTGGAGGGTTCGGTGGAACCGGAGACGCTGCACGAGCTGGATCCGGACACGCCGATGGAGGACTTCCGCGCCCTGTATGAGTACGCCGATTTCGATGCGTTCTTGAAGGCCTTCGGCGCCGTGGGCAAGCGGCTGCGGACGCCCAAAGACTACGCGCTGGTCACCCGCCGCCTGCTGGAACGCCTGGCCGCGCAGAACGTGCGCTACGCGGAAATTATCGTGGCGGCGGGCGTGGTTCTCTGGAAAGGGGAGGATTTCGCGCCGATCTTCGATGCGGTGCGAGGCGCGGCCGCGGGCTCCCCCGTCGAAGTGCGTTGGATTTTGGATGCGGTCCGCCAGTTTGGAGTGGAGCCGGCAATGCGCGTGGCCGAGTTCGCAGCCGAGCGGAGCCACCAGGGCGTGGTGGCCTACGGGATCGGCGGCAGCGAGGAGCGCGGCCCCGCCGAGTGGTTCACCGAGGTCTTCGCCTATGCCAAGCGGGCCGGCCTTCGTCTGACGGCGCACGCGGGAGAGAGCATGGGCCCAGAATCCATCTGGGCGGCGCTCGCGTTAGGCGCGGAGCGGATCGGCCACGGCATCGCGGCCATCCAGGACCCGGCATTGCTGAAGCACCTCCGCGAGCACAACATTCCGCTCGAAATCTGCATTACGAGCAACCTGGTGACGGGCGTCGTGAAGCGCGTCGAAGAGCATCCGGTGCGCCGAATCTTCGATGCGGGCGTGCCGATCGTGCTGAACACGGACGATCCCGCGATGTTCCGCTGCTCGCTGGTCGGAGAATACGGGCTGGCCGCGAAGACGTTCGGGTTCAGCGAAGCGGAATTGCGCGGTCTTGCGGAGAACGGCTTCCGCTACGCGTTCCACCCAGTGGCTTGAGGATACGGCCCGTCTCGTATCCCTTTCGGATATAATCTTTCGACAGTGTCGCGCCGGGTCTAGGGAGCGCGGAAGGAGAGAGGCATGAATCGTATGGTGGCTCGAGGGCTCGGAAATACGGCTCTGGCGGTGAGCCTGCTGTGGGGCACCCTGCCCGTCACGGCGCAATCGGGGGCCAAGAACGGAGAGTGGCGGACCTACGGCGGAGACCTCGGGAACACGCACTACTCCCCTCTCGACCAGATCAACGGCGGCAATTTCAGCAAGCTGCAAGTGGCCTGGCGCTTCAAGACCGACAACCTCGGGCCCACGCCCGAGTACAACTTCGAAGGGACGCCGCTGATGGTCAAGGGGGTGATCTACTCCACCGCCGGCACGCGGCGCGATGTGGTGGCGCTCGACGCCGCCACCGGCGAACTGCTCTGGGTACACGGCGAAAAAGAAGGCAAGCGCGGGGATGTCGCGCCGCGGAAACTCTCCGGCCGCGGCCTGGCCTATTGGACCAACGGCACCGAAGAGCGCATCGTGTACGTGACCCCCGGCTACCGGCTGGTGGAATTGAACGCCCAGACCGGCAACCCGATCTCCAGCTTCGGCAACAGCGGCGCGGTCGATCTGAAGACCGATGACGATCAGATCATCGATCTGGAGTCGAGCGAGATCGGGCTTCACGCCGCGCCCGTGGTCGCCGGCAATACCATCATCGTCGGCGCGGCCCACAAGCCGGGCGGCGTGCCCACCGGCAAAGCCAACGTGAAAGGCTACGTCCGCGCGTTTGACGCCCTCACCGGCAAGCGCCTGTGGATCTTCCACACCATTCCCAAACCGGGCGAGTTCGGCTATAACACCTGGGAGCAGGATTCCGCCGACTACACCGGCAACACTGGCGCATGGGGCCAGATCAGCGTCGACGAGCAGCTCGGCATGGCGTACATCCCCGTCGAGTTGCCCACGGGCGATTACTACGGCGGCCATCGCCCCGGCAACGGGTTGTTTGGCGAGTCCGTGGTGGCCGTCGATTTAAAGACCGGCCAGCGCAAGTGGCATTATCAACTGGTGCACCACGGCATCTGGGATATGGACATCCCGGACGCTCCCATCCTGGTGGACATCACGCAGAATGGGCGCCTAGTTCACGCCCTGGCGCAGCCCACCAAGCAGGCCTTCCTGTATGTCTTCAATCGCGAGAACGGCCAGCCCATCTTCGGGATGCAGGAGCGGCCGGTGGAGAAGGGGGAGGTCCCCGGCGAGTGGTATTCGCCCACGCAGCCGTTCCCGGTCAAGCCTCCGGCGTATGACCGGCAGGGCTTCACCATGGATGACCTCATCAACTTCACTCCCGAGCTGCATGCCGAGGCGGTGCAACTGGTTTCCAAATACAAGCTCGGGCCGATCTTCACCCCGCCGGTGGTGAGCAAGCCGGAAGGCCCCTACGCGACGCTGGCACTGGCTACAGCGGGCGGCGGCACCAACTGGGCCGGCGGCGCCTTCGACCCCGAAAGCCACATCGCGTACGTGCCCTCGCAAAAATCGCTGAGCTCGCTGGGGCTGGTGCCTCCGGACAACAACCGTTCCGACATGCGGTACATCTCGGGAAGCGCGGCGCCGCGCACCGGCGGCCGCGGGGGCGCGGGCGGTCTCACCGTGCAAGGGTTGCCGCTGGACAAGCCGCCCTACGCCCAAATCAGCGCCATCGACCTCAACAAGGGCGACATTCTCTGGCAGATCGCCCATGGCGAAACGCCCGACAATATCCGCAATCACCCGGCGCTCAAGGGCGTGAACATTCCGCGCACCGGCCGGGCGGGCGTATTCAGTGTGCTGGTCACCAAGACGCTCATCATCGCCGGCGAGCGCGGCACCTTCACCACGCCCTCGGGCGAAGTGGGCGCCATGCTGCGCGCTTACGACAAGGCCACCGGCAAGGAGCTGGGCGCGGTCTACATGCCCGCCGGCCAGACCGGGACCCCCATGACTTACATGTTGAACGGCAAGCAGTACGTGGTTCTGGCCATCGCCGGCCCGGGTTTCGCGGCGGAGTTGATCGCGTTCAAGCTGCCGAGTTAAGTGGCGCCCCGCGCCAAGAACCGCGCTGCGCGCGGGCACAAGGCTGGAGCCTTATGCCACCGGCCGGGCGCGATAGACTTGAACGGAATTGCGAGGGTACATGAAACTCTTACGTCGAACGGCATTGCCGATTGCCCTCTGCGCGGCGCTCGCTGCGGCCCAACCGAAACCGCCGTCTTCGGTGCGCCTCTACGTCTTCGATTGCGGGCACCTGGTCAGCGGCAATCCCAAGGCGCTGCTCGATCGCGGCGTCACCACCACCGATATGTCGGTGCTGGCATACCTCATCGTGCATCCGCGGGGCACGCTGCTCTGGGATACCGGCGTGATCCCCGATGAGCTGATCAAGCCCGAAGGAACTACCGAAGCCCGCGCTACCGTGCACACTACGCTCCGCGGCCAGTTCGCCGCGATCGGGTATCAGCCATCGGACATCACCTACCTGGCCCTCTCGCACTATCACTACGACCACTCCGCCAATGCCAACGAATTCGCCGGGTCCACCTGGCTGGTGCATCAGGCCGAGCGCGACGCCATGTTTCCCGAGACGCCGCCGGCCACTCCGATCAACGGGGCCGCGCGGTATAGCGCGCTCCGCAACAGCAAGACCAAAATCATCGAGGGCGATTACGACGTGTTCGGGGACGGCAGCGTCGTTATCGTGGCCACACCCGGCCACACGCCCGGCCACCAGTCCCTCTTCGTGAACCTCAAGAAGACCGGGCCGCTGGTTCTGAGCGGTGACCTGTACCACTATCCGGCCGAGCGCACACTCAAGGATTTCACGCCCCTTGGCAATCTCGGCAATCCGCAGCAGGAAGTGGTGTCCAAGGCCAAGATGGAAGCGTTCCTGAAAGCCAAGCACGCGCAGTTGTGGATCCAGCACGACATCCTGGCCAACGAAAAGATCAAGAAGTCGCCGGCGTTTTACGAATAACCCGCCGCCCTACAGCGGCGAATCCGGCCGCGCGATCGACCGCCACATGTGCGCCACGGGGCTGTTGTCGTACCCCAGGCCTTCCTTGGGCTGCTTGAAGTGGCGGCCGATGATGTCGGTGAACTGATCGAGCGTCGGGTTCACGTTGGGCTCGAACGCGTACAGGTCGTTCACCGTCACCAGGCGCGGCTCCAGATACCACTTGTGTTTACGCACCATCTGGTACGTAGCCTCAATGTACGGCTCCGGCTGGTAATCCACGCCAAACATCTGGCGATACAGGTCCGGGTATTCGTAGCCGTTCTCTAGGTCCTCATAGAAGCGCAGCGCCTGGTGGTAACGGATGGCGAACGCGACCTTCTCGGAGACGTACGGCTCATACAGCTGCGCGCCCCACCAGCCATGGTCCACCTTGATCAGATCGAGCGCGGTGTCGTGCAGGAGGCAGGCCAGAATGATCTCCTCCGGCATGCCGTTGTTCATGGCGCGATTGGCGCTTTGCAGCACGTGGTTGGCGGTTTCGTGGAAGCGAAGCTTGAAGAAGTCGATGAGGGTCGGCCTCTCCGGCATGGGTGGCAGCCGCTTCACATTCCCTTGGGTCGCCACAAATAGGTTGCCGGCGCCGCGCCGGAACGGCCGGGTTTCAATCTGCAGCGCCACTTCGGCGGCGGTGGGATACTTCCGGTGCGCCTGGTTGAGCTGGGTCATCAAGTGCTCTTCCAGGGCGTCGGCCTTGGCCTCATCGCTCATCCTGCCGGCGGCCGCGGGGCCGCCCAGACCGGCCAGGAACACCTGTCGATCGATGTCCACGGTTCCCTCCTGTCCCTCTGCCCGGAGTATAGGAGGTCGCGCTCGCGGCCGTCAAGGCCAGCCCGCCATCCGCTAGAAAAAGCCTCGTCGGAAGAATCTGTGGGTGGTACGTTTCGAGTATAGCGGGGGGAAGGTCGGTCGGTCCGCGCAGGTGGCGAAGCCGATGTCGGATAGCGAGGCCTTCGCCTTCGTCTTTTCGCCAGGCAGTTTTCTTTCGGAACCAGTCAAACCAGACATTCATCCACACCTCCCTGCGAAGAAGAAAGCTACAACCGCAAGATCACGACACGCTTGAATCTCCCGCTCCCGTTCACTCTAATCACGCCAGCCGGTTCCCACCTGGCCCCGCCAGCATCCTATACAATCATGAGACGCCGCGTTTCTGGCGCGGCCGCATTGATCGCTGCGAGGGGGCCAGCGAACATGGATTCGACTTCTTCAACCGCGCCGGGCAATCCGCAGGATCCCCAGCCAACGCTCACGATGGCGGCGGATCTGGCGCGGCAGGGCGTCACGACGGGCCTGTTGCCCGCCGCCATCGGCCGTTACCGCATCCTTCGCCTGTTAGGCGAGGGCGGCATGGGCGCCGTCTACGAGGCCGAACAGGATCAGCCCCGCCGCACCGTGGCCCTCAAGGTTATCAAACCCGGCCATGCCAGCCCCGAACTGCTGCGCCGCTTCGAGCAGGAGTCGCAGGCCCTCGGCCGCTTGCAGCATCCCGGAATTGCTCAGATCTACGAGGCCGGCGCCGCGGATACTGCCTTTGGACGGCAGCCCTGGTTCGCCATGGAATTGATTCACGGCCAGACGCTGCGGGTCTGGGCCGAAGCTCATCGCCCGAACACGCGGCAACGCCTGGAAATCATAGCGAAGATCTGCGAAGCGGTGCACCACGCGCATCAGCGCGGCCTGATTCACCGCGACCTGAAACCGGGCAACATCCTGGTGGACGATACCGGCCAACCCAAAATTCTGGATTTCGGCGTGGCGCGCGTCACCGACAGCGATGCGCAAGCCACGCTCCAGACGGACATGGGTCAACTGGTCGGGACCCTGGCCTACATGAGCCCCGAGCAGGTGCTGGGCGATCCGCTGGAGCTGGATACCCGCAGCGATGTCTACGCGTTGGGCGTGATCCTCTATGAGCTTCTGGCAGGAGGCCTGCCATACAAGCTCGATCAAAAGCTGCACCGGGCGCTGCAGACCATCCGGGAAGAAGATCCCACGCCGTTGAGCTCGATTGATCGCGTGTACCGCGGCGACGTCGAAACCATCGTGGCGAAGGCGTTGGAGAAGGACAAGCTGAGGCGGTACGCGTCGGCTGTGGAACTGGCAGCGGATATCCGGCGGTATCTCGGCGACGAGCCGATCGTGGCGCGGCCCGCCAGCGTCAGTTATCAATTACAGAAATTCACGCAGCGGCATAAGGCGCTGGCGGCCAGCGTGGCGGCGGTGTTTCTCATCCTGGCGGCGGCCACCGTGGTCAGCACGCGGTCGGCGGTGCGCGCCAACCAGGAGGCGGCCACGGCCAATGCGTTGAACGATTTTTTGCAGAACGACCTGCTGGCCCAGGCCCGCTCCGAGACGCAATCCGGAGGGCGCGCCAAACCCGATCCCGACCTGAAGGTGCGAACGGCCTTAGACCGGGCGGCAGAACGGATCACGGGAAAATTCGACCGGCAACCGGAGGTGGAGGCCGCGATCCGGGACACGGTCGGGAAGACGTACATCGATCTCGGGCTGTTTGCGGAGGCGATGAAGCAACTGGAGCGGGCGGTGGAATTGCACCGCCGGGTGCTGGGTCCCGAAAATCCGAAGACGTTGGACACCGCGAACCGCCTGGGAGAGGCGGCATGGCGTGGTGGCCTGCACGCCGAGGCCGAGTCCCTCCTGAACCAGGCCTTGCAGATCGAGCGGCGCGTGCTCGGTCCCGAGCATCCGCAGACCCTGAGTTCCATGAACCTTCTGGCGGGCGTCTATATTGATTCAGGCAAGTACCCGCAAGCCGAGGCACTGTACCAGCAGACCCTGGAGATCCGGCGCCGCGTGGTCGGCCCGGAGCATCCCGATACTTTGGCGTCAATGAGTACTCTGGTGGGCTATTACTACCGGGAATCCAAGTACGCGCAAGGCGAGGCGCTGGGTGAGGAAACGGTGCAGATCGAGCGCCGCGTGCTTGGTCCGGAGCATCCCGATACATTGAAGTCCATGAATAATCTGGCGGTCGCCTACGACGGTCAAGGCAAGTACGCGCAAGCCGAGGCGCTCGATAGTCAGGCCCTGGAGATCCGGCGCCGCGTGTTTGGTCCCGAGCATCCCTATACGTTGTTGCTCATGAACAATCTGGCGAATGTTTACGCCGAAGAGGGCAAGTACGCGCAAGCGGAGGCGCTCCAGAGTCAGGCCTTGGAGATCAAGCGCCGTGCTCGGTCCCGAGCATCCCGACACGTTGATGTCCATGAACAATCTGGCATGGTCCCAATCTCTCCAGGGCAAATACGCACTGGCCCAACCGCTTTACCTGCAAGTCCTGGAAACCCGGCGCCGGGTGTTGGGTCCCGAGCATCCCTATACTCTTTTCACTCTTTCGGCTGTGGCATCCATGTACCAGCGACAGGGTAAGTTCGTCCTGGCGGAGGATTTTGCAGCCAAGGCCCTGGAGGGACGCCGGCACACCCTGGGCCCGGAAAACCCGGACACGATGGCGGCGGCGGCCGACCTGGCGTTGGCCTGGCAGTCGCAGGGGAAGTTCGCCGCAAGCGAACCACTCGCCCGCGAAGCGTTGGCCACCGACGTAAAGAAGCGGCCGGATGACTGGCAGCGCTTCGGTGCCGAGAGCTTGGTCGGCGCCAGCCTGGCCGGACAGAAGAAATACGCCGAAGCTGAGCCGCTGCTGCTCGAAGGGTATCGGGGGATGGTTGCACGGAAAGACCGGATGGCAGTCCCGGACCTGTATCATCTGGACCGCGCTGGCGAATGGATCGCCCAGCTCTATCAGGCGTGGGGCAAGCCGGAGAAGGCTGCCGAGTGGAGACAAGAACTGAAATCGACGAAGGCGTCTTCCAATCGGCAAACGGTTGTTGCCACAAAACAGTAGCTGCGTCGTGTCTTGGCGGCCCTTCAAATTTACCGTATATTCCGACGAGGAAAACTAATTGGTCGCGTCAAAAACAACCCGATGCGGCAGGCGAGCTGGGTGTGGCGCGGTTTCTATGGTAGAGGCTTTTCGCTGCCGCTTGCTTCCGCGCCATGCCACTCACTTGGCAAGCTGCCGGAGCCCGAATCAACCCACGATTTCTTCTGACGAGTCTAGAAAAAGAAGTGTTTGGTCCAATCCACCAGCATGTGCAGCGCAGCCGGAGAGAGCACGCTCGAGGCGCGCTGAAAGACCGCGCCGTAGGCCACGCCCGCCACCGTCGCCAGGATCATGTAACGCCAGTTGGGGAGCGCCTGCGGGCCGTTATCCAGATGGGCGGCGCCGAAGATGAAGCTGGCCGCGACCAGCGTCCGCCAGCCCGAGCCAAAGCGCAGCATGAGGAGATTCTGGATGAGCGACCGGAACAGGATCTCTTCCGGCAGCGCCGTCCCGAAGAAAATCACGCCTACCGCGGAGGCCATCGCGCCGGCGGACTGGGTGGGCCGGTGGGCCGGCGGAAGGAACCCGATCGAAATTCCGAGCGCGATCAACACCGGCGCCGACACGGCGAAACCAGCCAGCGGCAGCCACACGTCCCGCGCGGATCGCGGCAGGTTAAACTTCATTCCGGGAAACGAACGGTTGCCGAGAAACAGCAGCAGGCCGAGCAGAATCGCGATTCCGTAAGCGACGCGGTGCAGGTATCCTTGCGCCGGGCGCGGCACCAGCCCGGCCCCGGCGGCAAATTCCAGAGGCAGCCACAGCAGCAGAATCGCGGCGAAATCCAGAACCGCGGGCCGCTCCGCCGGGCCCGGGCCGGCCAGCCAGACGCACAGCACGGGCGCCGCGGTGTACCCCAGAGCCAGAAGGGTGAGGGGAGGAGTCCACGCACCGATCAGCAACGCCGAGGCGCAGAAGACGCCGCTCAGGAGAAACGGAACCGCCCAAATCCAGCCCGGCCGATGTTCCAATACCGACCGGACGCGCTTCTGGACCGTGGAGCAAAGGATGCTGAGTACCGCCGCCAGCAAGAGCACGAGTACGGCGGTCGGCATCAGGGAGTGGCCGGGCCGGCGCCCGGGCTACTTGACTACGATACCGCGTTCATCCAGCAGCTCGCCCGTCTGGGTGAGCAGGTTCAGCAGATTGAGCCGCACGCCGATCTGGTTGGTGACCACGGCCGATTGCGCCTGCACCAGCACCTGCTGCGCGTTGATCACGTTCTGGTTGATTTCCGTGCCGAGCTGAAACTTCGTGTTCTCGGCGTCCAGGTTCTTCTGGGCGAAATCCAATTGCACCTTGGCCAGCTTCAACTGCTCCTTCGCGCCTTCCAGGCGGGTCAAGGCGGTGAGAATGTTCAGCCGGATGGCTTGCTGCTGGTTGCGTAGAGTGAGCGAATCGCTTTTTTTCTGGACCAGCGCCGTGGCCATGGCCGCCGAGGCGGCGCGGTTTCGGATGGGAAGCGTGAGGTTCAGGCTGGCGAAGTAGGTTGGGTAACCAAACCCAAACATCTGCCCCAGCGCATCTGTGATGCCGCCCGGAATGATTACGTTGGGACCGCCGCCGAGGAGCGTCGAACGGCTGGTGTCATACACACCCCCGGTGCCGTTCGATTGATACGACATGGAAAGCGAGAGGTTCGGAAGCAGGCCGTTTTTCGCCGACTGGATGCCCAGATCGTCGGAATCCAGTTTCTGGGTGGCCTGTCGGATGGCCGGGTGAGTCATCAAGGCCTTCGACACCTCCTGCTCGGTGTCGGGCGGAAGGGAATCGGCGGGTCCGAGGTCGACCGTCTCTGTCAGATTGATCGGGAGTTTGCGGATATCCGGATCCAGGTCCGCGCCCATCTGATGGCGCAGCGAATCTTCGGCTTGAGCCAGATTGAATCGCGCTTGCGACACCGTCAGATCGGCGGCAGCCAGGGACTGCTGCGGGTTGTAAATATCGAGCGGGGACAGAGCCCCCAGGTCCAACTGCTTTTGCATGTACTTCAAGAACTCGTCGGCATTGGTCCGGCCCGATTCCGCCACTTTCAGGTTCTCGCGCGCGGAGACCACGTTCCAATACGCCGTTTCCGCCGTGTTGATGAGGCTCAGCAGCTGCTGGGTTTGCTGGAACTGCGAAATCTTGTAGCTCACCTGCGCCACCATCAGCGGAATCCGGTTCACGTACGAGCCCCGGTTCTGGATCAACGGCTGGGTGATACTCATCCTCAGGTTGGAAGTGAGCGCCGGATTGTAGTTGTTAAACGAATTGGTAGCTGAGGTCTTCGCCCCGGAGAACTGGGCCGTGTACTGCAAGCCCTCGGGCAGGGTCTGGGTATAGGCCAGGCTGTACGGCTGGTTCAGCGATTTCGTCAAGGCGGCGGCGTTGGCGGCCGTGGTGGCGTTAGTCGGCACGGTGGTGGAGCGTGTGGCAGAAAAACTGGCCGTGGCCTTCGGGTCCCACAGGCCGTATTGCTGCAAGATATTGTTCTTCGGAATTTCCAGGCTAATCAACTGGAGCTGGACGTCGGTGTTGTTGGCCATCACCAGCGCCAGGTAATTCTTCAGGGACAACTCGAGCTTGCCGTCCGCCACGAAATCCTTCAGATGCGCCGGGTTCTGCAGTTCCACCTTAGTCTGCGTCTTCTGAAACGTCTCGCGGAAATACGAGGGCTTGGGGAATGACGAGATCTGCGCCAAGGCGCAGCCCGCCGTCAGGGTTGCAGCGATCAAGAATCGAAATAGCATATTTGTTACTCGTAGCGGATGGCTTCGATGGGATCCAGTTTCGCGGCCTGCACGGCCGGATAGATGCCGAACAACAAACCAATGAATACCGACACGCCAAATGCGACGGCGATCGAAGAGCCGGTCACGACGGTCGACCAGCCCGCCACCGAAGCGATGACGCGCGAAAGGCTAAAGCCGAAAGCGATCCCGATCAACCCACCCAGGATCGAGATCATCACGGCTTCGGTGAGGAACTGCCGCACGATGTCGCCCTGGCGCGCGCCGATCGCCCGGCGAATGCCGATCTCGCGAGTGCGTTCCAAGACCGTGGCCAGCATGATGTTCATGATGCCGATGCCGCCCACCAGCAGCGAGATGCCGGCGATGCAGATCATCACGATGCTGAAGATGGACTGCGTGCGCTTGCGCTCTTCGAGAAGGCCCGCGGGCACAATCACGGTAAAGTCGCCCGCGTCCTTGTGAGTGGCGGTCAGAATCGCCCGCACCACGTTGGAGGTTTCGATCGAATCCACGGTGGGCTGCACCTTCATGTAGATCCCGTCGATCTCGTCCTTCAAGTAACTGGAGTTGTCTTCGAATCGCCGCATCGCGGTGTTGAGCGGTACGATCACCAGATTGTTGCGGTTGGCGGCTTGCACCCCTTCGTTGTCGGCGTCGCCACCGGCCTGCTGCGTCAACACGCCGATCACCTGCAGCCAGGTGTCGTTGATCTTGACGTACTTGCCGATGGCGTCATCATAGCCGAGCAGGTTGACTTTGACGCTCTCTCCCAGCACGCACACCGCGGCCGAGGCGCGGTTCTCTTCCTCGGTGAAAAACCGGCCGGACACCAGCTTCAGGCTGTTGATCTCCACAAAATTGGGGAGAACTCCGATTAACTGAGGCGGCTCCTGGGCCGTCTTGGGGAGCACGCGTTGGGGTTTGAAGCGCTTGCGCGGCGTAATCGCGACCAGTCCCGCCACATTCTCGGAGAGCGCGCGGTAATCGCGGAAACTCAGGCCCGGCGAAGTGGCCCGCACGGTCTGCAGCTCGTTCTGATCCACAGCTTCGCGCGCCTCAATGATGATGTTATTCACCCCGAGCTGGTCGATGAAGCTCATCATCTCCTTCTGGGCGCCGGCCGTGATCGAGAGCATGGCCACCACGGCGCCTACCCCGAAGATCATACCCAGCATGGTGAGCAGGCTGCGCAGCTTGTGCGCGAACAGGCTCGCCAGCCCCATCTTCAGTTCGGGCAGGATATGGGAAAGCCCCATGTTATTTGCCTCCCGGCAGACCGCCCATGGCGTTGCCTTGCGATTTCTTCTCGTCCTTCTTGTCGGACTTGCTGGCGGTGGGGTCGGCCAGCGCCACAATCTGGCCGGGTTCGACTCCGGAAGACAACACCATGACCGACTCGCTCTGTTTCGACAATTGGACCTCGTGCGGCTCGAACCTGCCGTTCTTCTGCTGCACGAACACCGTCGGCTTGCCGTTCTTGGTGAATACCGCTTGCGCGGGAACGTGCAGAGCGTTCGCGATCCTTTCGATTTGGATCTGCACATCGGCCAGCAGGCCGGGCCGCAGCAGAACCTGGACTTGGGAATCCTCTTCAGGCGGCACGGGGAGCTTGGCGTTCGCCCGCTCCTGATCGCTGTATTGAGAAGTGCCCGCGCGCCGCAACAGAGCCTCCAGTTGATCGCCGCCCGGGAGATTCGCGGCCCCGCCGCGGCCGGCCGCGGGAGGGTTGCCTCCGGCCGGCGCTGCGCTTCCCGCCTGGCCCGACTTGACCCGGGTCACAATGTCCTGGATCGCCTTATCGCGATTCTCGGCCGTGATCTGCCCGCTTTGGAAGCCCTGCCGCATCAACTGCTGGGCCTGCTGGCGCTGCTCATCGGTCAGACCGGCGAATGCCTCGTTATTGAATCCGCCGCGGCCCCCGCGGCCCCCACCCGCAAATCCACCGCCCGGAGCACCCGGACCGGCGGCGCCAAACCCGCCACCCTGGCCGCCCGCAAATCCACCGCCTGGGCCGCCGGCGCCGAATCCACCGCCTGCGCCACCGCGCCCCCGGCCGCCGCGTCCTCCTCCGAATCCACCATTTTCTCCGCCACCCGGGCCGCCCGCGGCAGGCGCTGCGTCACCACCTCCAGGGAACCCTCCGCCCTCCGCCCCGCCGCCGCGCAAACTCGCAAAGAACGATCCGGCGGTGTTCTGAATCGGCCTCTTGGCATTTTGCACGGCTGTCGCCATGACATGGTCGATGTCCGCGGGCTTCATGCCCAGCGCCGTCAGGAGCTGGCGCATGTCGAGCGAAAATACGACTTCGAACTTCTTCGACGGATCGCCGGAAAAGACATCCTGTGACGCGGTACCGCTCATGGATTTGATTTTTCCGCGGAACGTCTGATCCGGAAGAGCATCGAGCCGTAGCTGGGCCTCTTGGCCCTCCTGGAGGTTGGCGCGATCCAATTCACCCACCTTGGCCACCACTTCGAGCTCGGACAGATCCAGCACATCGGCCACCTGCACACCCGGCTGCAGGTTGTCCCCATCGCGGATGTCCGGCGGAGTCTGGCCAAAGTTCTGGTTCCCCGTGCGGTTTTGCCGCACCGCCACGAGCCCTTCGATCGGCGAAAGCTGTTTGGTCTGCTGGAGCCGTTGCGTTTCCTGGCGCACTTGGATCAGCGCGCGGTTGCGCTGCTCCGCCAATACGGCCAACTGCGCTTCCCCCTGTTCGTAGCGGGATTGAATGTCGCTCTGGAGTTGCGCCAACGCCTTCTTGGCCTGCTCCAGCGTCAGCGCGTTCTTCTTGGCATCGATCTCGGAAAGGACGGGGGCGCGTTGGACATCCAGTTCGGCGTTCCGGACGGAGTATTTCGCCCGTAAGAGATTTACATCGTCCTGGCTCTTCTGAATGGCAATATTGGCTTTCTGCTCCGCGATCTGCTCGTCGGCCTGCCGCACCTGCAGATTGTTTTGTTCGAGAGCGGCACGGCGTTCGGAATCGTCGAACTCCACAATCAGGTCTTTCTCGTGGGCCAAAGCGCCATTGGGCGCAACCGCGGTCACTTGCACGTTGCCGCCCAGATTGGGCGCGGTAATCGTTGCCGTTCGCACCGCGCGCAGCTCTCCGCGCGAATACGCGCGAATTACGACGTCGCTCTGCTGCACCTTTGTGGTGGGAATCTGGTCCTGCCGCTCGGGTAACTGCTTGACAAAGCGGTACCCGCCCCAACCGGCAACCGCCAGCACCGCCAGCCCGAATAAACGAATGAATACTTTCTTCATGAAGAACGATTGTCCCTGCTCACGCCTCAACGACTACAGTTTCTTCTTAGCCTTCTTGGCGGCCTCGATCGGATCCTCCAGGGTCACCAGGTCGCCTTCCTTCAGCCCCGAAGTCACGACCAGGTCGTCATCGTTGCGCTTCCCAATCTGGATATACCGCAGATGGAATTGCTCGCCGGTCTGCACGTAGACCGCGGGCTTGCCGTTCTCAGTGAAGCTGGCGCGGATCGGGATCAGAAGCGCGGAAGGCTCCCGCTCGATAATCACCTCCGCCGTCGAACTCATCCCGGGTCGCAAGCGCGGGTCCAGGTTCTTGAGCTGCGCGCGGGCCGGAAAGGTCTTTTCCGTGTTCGGGCTGGGCCGGCCGCCGCTGGCGTTGATGCCTTTGAACAAGAGCGCCGCGATCGGGCTGATCCAGTTGAGCTCGGCCGTGAATTCCCGGTCGGGAACGGCATCGATGCGCACGCGAACCGTCTGGCCCAATCGGAGCCGCCCCCGGTCCACCTCATCCATCTTGAGATCGACGTACATTTGGGTCAGGTCCGGAATTTCGGCGATCGGCGAGCCGGTTCGAACGTCGTCGCCCTCCTTATACGCGGGAGGGGTCTGCCCGAACTGGCCGTTGACGAAGGTGTTGGGCAGAATGTTCACCATGCCGTCCTGAGGGGCGCGGATCTCCACCTTGGTCAGGTAGTCCTGAGCCAGCGTCAGGTCGCGAACGGCCTTGTCCTTGTTCTGGGTGAGCTTGGTGAGATCGGCTTCCTGGCCCGCCTTGTGGGCTGCAATTTGGGAATTCAGCCGCTGCAGCGCCCCCTCCGTGACCGTCACCGTGATCGCGTTCTTTTCCCCGTCGATCTTCGACAGGACCGCGGCCTTGCTGGCGTCCAGGCGGGCGCGCTCCACGTCGTAGGTGCTGGCCATCCGATTCATCGAATCGGCCTGGTCTTCAATCTTCTGATTGGCCTTCATCTGCAGGATCTGGCTGTCGGCGGAGCGGACATTGGTGGTTCGCTGAATGACGGCATTTTCGATCTGGGCTGAGTCGAATTCCGCCACCAAGTCGCCTTTGTGGATGAACTTCCCCGATTGCGCCAGCTTCACGAGACGGAGATTTTGCACCTGGGGCGCGTTCAAGATGATGGAATGGGAACTCGCCAATTCTCCGCGGGTGCGCACGCTGATGATGAAATCCCCGCGCCGCACCCGCACCACGGGAACGTCGACGGTGGTGGTGTTGGTGTACCGGTAACCGGCGAACACGACGCCTCCGCCGATCAAGAGCGCCAAGCTCCAGTTGATAATCTTGCGGCGCACGTAATGAGTTTGGCCTAAGCGTTGTTTGGGTTTCAGATCTTTTGATGGCATACTACTGCACCGTTATTTGAGGTTTAGCTGAAAGGCGTTCCGTCGCCTACATGGGACGCTGGAGCGCAATCACATCGCCTTTTTGCAGCCCCGAACGCACCGCCACCGCTGTGTTGCTTTCCAGCCCCAGCTGAATCTGTTTGCGAATCCAGCCCGTCGGACTCTGGAGGAAGACATACGGCTTGCCGCTGTTGTCAAAAACCGCTTCTCGCGGAGCGATGATCGTGTTGCTTTCCGAATCGATCACAATCTCCGCGCTGGCCGTAAGATCCGGAATAATCCGGGAATCGATCTTGCTCTGATCGATTTTCAGGCGCACCGGAATCTGACTGATGTAGGAGGCGCGAATATTGCTGGTCGTCGCCATGGCCCCAATTCCGATGATCGATCCCGGCAGTTCGATATCCGGGTACGCATCCAGGCGGATATGGGCCTTCAGGCTTAACCGGAGCTTCTCCGATTCCACCTGGTTCACCATGGCATTGATCACCATTGAGCTGGGGTCGACGATCGAAAGAAAGGTCTGGCCCGGGTTGACCTGATCGCCGACGCGAACCTGCGCCATCTGGCCCTGGCGGAAGAGGGTCTGCAGAACCGCGATCCCGTTGATGGGGGACTTCATCTTCATCCGCTCGATATTGGCCGCTGCCCGGTCCATCTCGATTTTCGATTGATCCCGGTTGATTTCCTGAACCTTGATCTCGGAGGTTTGCGCAACCTCCTGCAACTTGGCTTGCTTGACCAGTTCGTCGTAGGCCTCTTTGGCTTCATCTACCGCGATCTGATACTTTTCCGCATCGATTCGGGAGCGGATCGGCGCGGTCTGCAGGTCGAGCTTCGCCTTGTCCCAGTCCGCCTTGGCGCTGCGGACCTGCTGCGCCAGAGACTCCCTGGAATAGGCGAGGTTCGCCTTGAGACGGGCGAGATTCGCCTCCAGTTGCACCACGTTGTCCTTGTAATCGTCCAGCCGCTGTTGCTGCGCGGTCAGGTCGAACTCGGTAACCACGTCGCCGGATTTTACGTTGGCGCCCGCGGCAACCAGGTTGGTCACGGTGAGATTGAAGTCGTTATTCTGCCCGTTCGGACCATTTCCGCCCTGTCCGCCACGGTTGTAATTGCCCCGGTTTCCCTGGATGCGCGGCGCCATGATCGACGCAAACCGTTCCGCCGATACCACGCCGGCGATGCGCACCGTCTCGTGCAGGTCTCCCGCCGCCAGAGCTAAGGTCGGCACCGCCGCGATCGGGCCGCCGGTGGTGTCCTTCGCGTTAGACTGCGTATTCCAGTACCACGCCAAGCCGCCCGCCACGACCAACACCGTGACCAGCAGGATCCCAGCCATCTTGCGCGGCCGCTTCGGCTCCACCGGGCGCGGCACAATCGCCGGACCGGGACCTCGCGGAACCGCCGGTAGGCCCTGGGGCCCTTCGCTCGGGATTGGCGCACTGCTAAAAAACGATGACATTCTTCGGTTCCTTCCAGCCCTAGATCCGGGTCACTATCACCCGGCCACATCAGTACAGAGAAGACGCCTTTTGGGCTCTAAAGGTTAGCGGTCCCACGGCAAAAGGGGCGATTTTTTTAAGTACCTGTAAACATAGAGTTTAGCGCCAACTCCTCAGCCCTGTCTACTACGGCTTCGAGCCCCCGTGTTATCGTTGAAAGACCGTGTCTGCGCCGCTGAATTTTCGCCTGGAACAGTACGAGGGGCCCCTCGATCTGCTGCTGGATCTGATCCGCAAGCAGCAGATCGACATTAAAGACATTCCCATCGCCACGATCACGTCGCAGTACCTCGAATTCATGGACAAAGCGCGCGAGATGGATATCGACCTCAGCGCCGAATTCGTTTATATGGCGGCCACCCTCATCCACATCAAGTCGAAGATGCTGCTGCCCCAGGACCCGGCCCTGCAGAAAGAGGGTGACGGCGACGACCCGCGCCAGGAGCTGGTCGACCGCCTGCTGGAGCACGAGAAATTCAAGAACGCCGCCGAGATGCTGCAGCAGAAACGGATGATCGAGGAGAACGTCTGGTCCCATCCCCAGGCCAAGGCCTTTGGCGCCGACGAAGACCCAGGCTTGGCGGTCAGCCTCTTCGATCTGGTCAAGGCCTTCGGCGAAATCCTGGAACGGGCCCAGAACCGGCCGGTCTACGAGGTGGAAGCGGCCGACGTCACCGTGTCGGACATGATCCGCTACCTCCGCGATCGTTTTCTCGAGGCCGGCCCCGATCAGCCCGTCTTCATTCTCCGCATTTTCGAGCAGCAGCGCTCGCGCCGGGCCATGATTGTCCTGTTCCTGGCCGTGCTCGAGGCGGTGCGGATGCAGGCCGTGGTGGTCGCCCAGAAGGACCTGTTCGGCGAGATCGCGCTGCAGCGCCACGCCAGCTTTGACTCCGTGTTTGCCTCCGATCAGCCCATGGCGGCGATCGAGAAAGATTACGCTTGAACGGCATGGAAGAATTGGAACCTCAATCGGTCTTGTCGATGGACGAATTGCTGGATGCGGCGCCCGAGCACGTCTCCATGGCAGACGCGCAGCTCCAGGCGGTCATCGAGGCCATGGTCTATGTGACCGAAGAGCCCCTCACCCTGGATCAGATGGCAGCTGTGCTCCAGCAACCCGCGCAGCGGGTGCGGGTCGCGCTCGATTCCCTGGTGGCTGAATTTGAAAAACCTGAGCATGGGCTCGCCATCCGCGAAGTGGCCGGCGGCTATCAGATGGCTACCAAGCCCGAGCATCATGAGGCCGTCCGCAATTTCGTCAAGAGCCTGAAATCGCCGCTGAAACTCTCGCTGGCCGCGCTCGAGACGCTGGCCGTGATCGCCTACAAACAGCCCGTCACCGCCCCCGAAATTCTGGAAATCCGCGGCGTCCAGGGCGCCGGCGTACTGAAGACGCTGCTCGACCGCAAGCTCATCGCCACCGCCGGCCGCAAAGACGTCATCGGCAAGCCCATCCTGTACAAAACCACCAAGGACTTTCTGGTTCAGTTCGGATTGAAGGACCTCAGCGAGCTGCCCTCCCTCAAGGAATTCGAGGAAATCCGGCGTATGGCGATGGCGGAGAGTGAACCGGCTGAAAGTGAGCCGGCGGCCAGCGAGCCATCCGAGGCCGAGGCGCCCGCCCCTGCCCAGGAGACGTAATGCCCGACGAGCGGCTGCAAAAAATCCTGTCCCAGGCCGGAGTCGCCTCCCGCCGCCACGCCGAGAAGTTGATTCTGGAGGGCCGCGTGGCCGTCAATGGCGCTGTGGTCACCGAACTCGGGTCGAAAGCCGATTTGGCGAGCGACCACATCCGGGTGGACGGCCGCCTCCTGCGCGCCCCCAAACGGCTGGTCTACCTGGCGCTGCACAAGCCCAACAACACCGTCACCACCGTCAGCGATCCCCAGCACCGCGCCACCGTGATGGACTTGCTGCACGGCGTCAAGGAACGGGTCTATCCGGTCGGCCGCCTCGACTATCACAGTGAAGGTCTCCTGCTACTCACCAACGACGGCGAGATCGCCAACGCCATCATGTCGGCCGCCACTCATCTGCCCAAGACCTATCTGGTCAAGGTCAATGGCTCCCTGACCTCCGACCAGGAAGAGCAATTCCGCCGCGGCGTCCCGCTTTCCGGCCAACGCACCTTGCCCGCCGGCCTGAAACTGGTCCATGCGGCCGAGAACCCGTGGTATGAAGTACGCCTCGTGGAAGGCCGCAACAACCAGATTCGCCTGATGTTCAAGAATTTTGGACGGCTCGTCGAGAAACTCAAGCGGGTGCGCATCGGCCCGCTCGACCTGGGGCCGCTTAAGCCGGGCCAGTTCCGGCACCTCACCATGGACGAGGTGGGCAAGCTGCAACGCGCCGTCCGCCGCGCCCCGCAGTCCGCTGCCGTCCGGAAGCAAGCCGTATGAAACACATTTCCGACATTCTGCAGTCCGCACGGACGATTGCGGTGGTGGGCGTTTCGAGCAAGCGCTACCGCCCCAGCTACGGGGTCACCGAGTACATGCAGCGCGCCGGATACCGCATTATTCCGGTGAATCCGCAAGAGACCGAGGTGTTGGGGGAGAAGAGCTATCCCGATCTGGATTCGGTCCCGGAGCCCATCGACATCGTCGACATCTTTCGCCGCTCCGAATTCGTGCCGGAAATTGTGGAAGCGGCCATCCGCAAGGGCGCCAAGGCCATCTGGATGCAGGAGGGCGTAATCCACGAAGAAGCCGCGCGGCGCGCCGAAGGGGCGGGCTTGTGGGTGATCATGGATCATTGCATCCTCAAAGAACACCGGCGTCTGGCTCACGCGTCGTAAGATAGCAGAAATGAATCGGATCCCCTGGCTGGTGGGAGCTTGCGCGATGGTTGCGGTCAGCGCTCGGGCGCAGAGTGTCTCCACTCTTCCCGGAATCACAGCGGGGCTTGCCGCCAATAGCCTCAAGGCGGATGTTTCCTTCCTGGCGTCGGATGCCCTGGAAGGTCGCGCCACGCCGTCGCGGGGCCTGGATATCGCGGCGGAATACATCGCGGCCCAGTTCCGGCGCGCGGGCCTCGAACCGGCCGGCAACGACGGCTTCTTCCAGACCGCGCGGTACTTGCTCGTCACGCCGAAGTCCGATGGGCTGGAGCTGACGCTCGAAAATGGAACCGCGCTTCCGGCTGCTCGAAACACGCTGGCGGTGGTCGAACCCGCTGCCGTGGATCTGTCCCACGCCGCCGCCGTCAAGCTGACCGCGGACAACGCCGCCTCGCTCGGCAGCGCGCTGGGCGGGAAAGTCGTGTTTGTCGAAGTTCCCGACTTGGCCCGGGTGCGCTCCGCGGAGAGGCAGAAGGCCGCCGACGAGTTCAACCGCCTGCGGTCCGCCGCCGAAGCCGGGCAGCCCGCCCTGCTGGTTCTGCTCGATCCGCGAACCAATCGCGCGCGCGAGACGCCGCCCCAGTTGCGCGAGACCGGTGCGCCTCTCCGGTCGCCCACGCTCCGGGTGTTCGATCCGGCGGTGCGGGCTGCGATCGCCGCCGCCGAACCGGGACCGCTCATGATGACGGTCTCCGCGCGCATTCCAGAGCCTTCGGCGACGCCGGCGGCGGTCCGCAATGTGGTCGGAAGGCTCCCGGGCAGCGATCCGGCCCTGCAAGAGAGCTTTTTGGTTATCAGCGCGCACTACGATCATCTTGGCGTGGGGCCGGAGGGCGCGGCCGATCGCATCTTCAACGGCGCCAACGATGACGCCAGCGGCGCCGCCAGCGTGATCGAGATCGCCAACGCCCTGGCCGCGTTGCCCGAAAAACCCAAGCGGAGCATCCTGTTCGTGACCTTCTTCGGCGAGGAGCGCGGGCTGGCGGGTTCGCGCTACTTCGTGGCGCACCCGGTTGTTCCCCTGGAGGCCGTGGTTGCTGACATCAACCTCGAACAAATGGGCCGCACCGACGACCTGCAGGGCCCCCGCCTCCGCCAGTTCAACGCCACCGGCTTCGACTTCACCACCCTCATGGGCCCCTTCCGCCAAGCTGCGGAGGAAGCCGGCGTCCGCCTGGTCAAAGACGAAACGAACAGCGATCCCTTCTTCGCCGACAGCGACAATCTCTCGTTCGCCGAGGCGGGCATTCCCTGCACGACGCTTTCTGTGACCTACCTGTTTCCGGACTATCATATGCCCGGCGACGAGTGGCCCAAACTCGACTACCAGAACATGGCCCAGGTGGATGCGGCGGTGGCGCGGGGCATCTGGATGCTAGCCGAAGACCCGCAGGCCCCGCGATGGAACCCCGACAGTGCCGCCGCGGCCCGCTACGCGCGCGTCCGCCCGCACTGACCTATAAGGTTTCGATCGTCAGTTGATCCCCGCGCTCGGTTGCGGCCTCACGCGCTGCGCCGGCCGGAAGCTCCAGGATGGAGTGCGCCGTCAAGCATGCCGACAGGCGCCAGGGCGCCACCGCGTGCCGCACTTTGCGGACCTTCTTGTGTTTGTCCAGATACACCAGGTCGATGGCGAATTTCATGAAGAACGTGTGGACCGACTCGCACGGAGTGATCCACAGGCCGTCCCCCGGCTCCAGCCGTTCATGCTGGAGGAGGCCCGTGCGCCGCTTGGCGCTGGTGTCGGCCACCTCCGCCGCCGTGGCCAGAACGGTGTTCCGAGTTTGATTGACAACGCGAACTTTCAAGCCTGAAGAGTACCATAAGACCCGTCCTGGCCCTTACGGCCCTGCCCCAAAAAAAGGTAAGGTAGACGGGTGCGCGTTTCACCCCGGCTGCTCACGGCTCTCCTTCTCATACCGGCGCTGTGGGGCCAACCGTCCGAGCCCGCCCCGTCCTTGCAGGTCCATTACATTCCCGCCTTGGCCTACGGGCCGAGCGAGTGGTCCATTCTCAAGCTCACGAACGCATCGGCGTCCGTGCAATCGGTGACCGTGGACGTCTACGGAGAGAGCGGGGACCGTCTGCCCATCGGGCCCGCCTTCACCGCCGAGCCCGGCGCCACGCTCGATGTCCGCGTGGAGGACTCCGGCGCGGCCACCAGCGCCATGGCGTGGGCGCGGGTCACCGCTTTCGCCGGCCTCGACGTCCAGGCTTTCGTCGAAATCCTGCAGGGCAATGCCATCGAAGATTTCGCGCGGCGCGCTCACTCCCCGTCAGCGGACAGCCATTGGGTCAGCCGCGCATCGGTGGTGCAAGGCAAGCAGCTGTATTTTCTCAATGTCGCGGAGCACCCGACGTTCGTGACCTTCTGCGCTGTCAACAATGCCCGCCAGGCCTCGTGTCCGAAGGGGCCGCCGGCAGCCCGCTATCCGGTGAACCCGGGTCAAGCGGTTTCGGTGGAAGTGGGCAGGCTGGGCCGCCGGTATTTCCTGACGGAATCCTCGGCCCCGGGCGCCGCCATCCTGGCGTTATTCGACGAAGGTCAGGGAATTCGGAAGCTTTTCAGCTCGAAGTCGGATATCCGTTTCGGCGAGGCGCTGCCGTAGCTCGCGGGCCCTACGCCCCTGCTTTGCGCGAGGCCGCCGTCACGTGCGTTTCCAGGAAGGCCAGCGTCAGCGGCCAGGCTTGCGCGGCCGCCGCAGCGTTGTAGCTGGCGCGCGCGTCGCAGAAGAAGCCGTGGTCGGCTTCCGAAAACACCACGTTCACGTATGGTTTCCCGGCCGCGCGCATGGCGTTCTCCACCGCGCTGACGGCGTCCGGTCCGATGTGCCCATCTTTGCCACCCCAGAAAAACATCACCGGAGCCTTGGCGTCCTTGAGCCGGCCGATGAGGTCCGGGAACATGGGGCTGGGCGCGATTCCGCCGCCATAATAGGAAACCGCGCAGGCCAGCGGCACCGTCAACGCCGCCAGGCAGGCCGTGCGGCCGCCCATGCAATAGCCGATGGCCGCGGTCGGTAGGCCCTTGGCGCCGCTCTGCACCCAATCGAACGCGGCGCGAATGTCGGCGGCCAGGCCGGCATCGGTCAGCGCCTGCATTTGCGGCAGGGCGGATGGAAAATCGGTGTAGAGGCAATCGAAGCCCGGTGCCGTCCGATGAAACAGTTCGGGCGCGATCGCCAGATAGCCTTGGCCGGCAAATCGTTCCGCCACATCGCGAATGTGGGCATTGACGCCGAAGGCTTCCTGAAACACCAGCAGGCCGCCGCGGGGCTGGCCTGCCGGGCGGGCGACATAGGCATGCATCGACGTGCCGTCGCTCACGGACAAGGTGACGGATTCAGTTAGAGAGCTCATAGCTTTCTAGTTTGCCATGAACCGGCGCGCCGCCGGGCTCATGTGCTATACAGGAATTGAATCGCCTATGACTGTTCGCTAAAGGCGCGAGTTGCGCCTTCGAAGACGACTCACTCCACACCGACGGTGACGTGTGTCTTTTGGAGCGAACAGAAATGTTTCTCGAAGAAATCGGCGCGGACTCGCGGATCCGCGAACTCTTTCGGTCGCGCGCAACGGTAGGAACGGAGCTCGGCCGGGTCTCGTTTACCTCTCATGAACAGTACCGGATCCTGCTAGAGGCGGCGGAGTGCGAGGCAACGCCGACGGGAAGAATCCGCTGGGACAGCGCCTTGCCCGCCGTCGGTGACTGGGTGGTGGCCCGGCCCGTGGATTCGACGTTGGCGCTGATTCAGGACGTGCTGCCGAGGCGCACGCAGTTCTCGCGGCGCGCCGCCGGCAGGGCTGGGGCTGAGCAGGTGGCGGCGGCCAACATCGACCTTGCGGTGATCGTCTGCGGGCTGGATGGCGATTTCAACCTGCGCCGTCTCGAACGGTATCTGGTTCTGGCGCGCGAGAGCGGAGCAGAACCGGTCATCGTGCTCAACAAAGCCGACGTCTGCCATTCCGTTCCGGAGTGCCGCGAGGCCGCGGCTCGGATCGCCCGGGGCGCAGGCATGGTGGTCCTCAGCGCGATCGAAAGCGTGAGTCTTGTCGCGCCTTTGGTGCGCGGCCGCACCATCGCTCTGTTCGGATCGTCGGGCGCCGGTAAATCGACCATCGCCAACGGCCTGCTCGGCCAGGAGCGGCAGGCCACCGGTCCAGTCCGCGTCGCGGATTCGCGCGGCCGGCACACCACAACCAGCCGGATGCTGATCCCGATGCCGGGAGGCGGTGCGATCATCGATACGCCCGGAATGCGGGAACTGCAATTGTGGGCCAGCGAGGGAGCGCTTGATGACACGTTCGACGATATTGCGGAACTCGCGCGGCGCTGCCGGTTTGCCGATTGCACACACAGCGAAGAGCCTGCCTGCGCTGTTCGGGAAGCGCTGGAGAGCGGCGTCGTCGAGCAGTCACGCTGGCAAAGCTACCAGAAGTTGAAGCGGGAGTTGCGGCACCAGATGGTTGAACAGGACCCGCACGCGCGGATCGCCGAAAGGAAACGCTGGAAGACGATTCACAAATCGCTCCGGAACCACCCGAAGTACCGGCGGTAAGGGCGAAAAGGCGGGGCAGGTTGAAAGACCTGCCCCGCTCGGTTATTGGGCCGGCGTTGGCTTCAGCTTCTCGCGCTGCTCTTTGAGCACCGCCTTGCGGCTGAGCTTGATTTTGTTGCCTTCGAGCGCCAGCACCTTCACCAGGATCTGGTCGCCCTCCTTCAACTCATCGCGCACGTCGCGGATGCGGTTCTCGGCGATCTCGCTGATGTGCAGCAGACCGTCGGTGCCCGGAAAGATCTCGACGAACGCGCCAAAGTCCACCAGCCGCACCACCTTTCCCAGATACGTCTTGCCCACCTCGGCCGTGGCCGTGATGTCGGTTATGATCTGGATGGCCTTGTTGGCCGACGCTTCGTCCGCCGACGCCACATGCACCGTGCCGTCGTCTTCCACGTCGATCTTCACCCCGGTCTGCTCGATGATCCCGCGGATCACCTTGCCTCCTGGTCCAATCACGTCGCGTATTTTGTCGGTCGGAATGTGCAGCGTGTAAATGCGGGGCGCGTATTGCGAGATGTTGGCCTTGGCTTGCGGCACTGCCTCGTACATCTTGTCGAGAATGTGCAGCCGCCCGCGCCTCGCCTGTTCCAACGCTTCCTTGAGAATGCTCATGGTCACGCTAGGCACCTTGATGTCCATCTGCATGCCCGTGATGCCCTGGCGCGTGCCCGCGACCTTGAAATCCATGTCGCCGTAATGATCCTCGGCGCCCGCGATGTCGGTCAGGACCGCGTAGTCCTTGCCCTCCAACACCAGCCCCATGGCGATTCCGCCCACGTGCGCCGTCAACGGCGCGCCCGCATCCATCAGCGCCAGAGAAGCGCCGCAGACGCTGGCCTGCGAACTCGAACCGTTCGATTCGAGAATGTCGCTGACCACCCGCATGGTGTACGGGAACACGTCTTCGCCGGGAATCATCGCCGTCAGCGAGCGTTCCGCCAGCGCGCCGTGTCCGATTTCGCGCCGCCCCGGGCCGCGCATGAAGCCGGTCTCCCCCACGCTGAACGGCGGGAAGTTGTAGTGCAGCATGAAGCGCTTGGTGGCCTCGCCCGGCTCCAGCAGCTCGATGCGCTGCTCATCGTCCTTGGTGCCCAGCGTCACCGTCACCAGCGCCTGCGTTTCGCCGCGGGTGAACAGCGCCGACCCGTGAACCCTCGGCAGCACCCCGGTTTCGATCGTGATCTTCCGCACTTCGTCGAACTTGCGGCCGTCCGGACGCCGGTGGTTCTTCAGCATCTCGTCGCGGAAAATGCGCTCCAGCAGCGCTTCATAGCACTTGCCGGCCTCGTCCTGCTTGTCTTCCGGCTGCGCTTCCTTCACCTTCTTCTTCAGCGCATCCACGAGCGCGTAGCTTTCGATCTTGTCGTGCTTCTGCGTATTCAGCGCGTCGGTCAGTTCCACGCGCACCGCTTTCGCAATCTGGTCATACAGCGCCTGGTCCAGCGCCGGCGGGGTGTAGACCCGCTTGGGCTTGCCGGCGAGTTTCACCAGTTCGCGGACTGCGGCTGCGATCTTCTTGCAGCAGTCGTGCCCGAACTCGATGGCGCCCAGCACCTCGGCTTCGGAGACCTGCTGCGCGCCGGCCTCCACCATCACGATGCCCTCTTCGGTGCCCGCCACCACGATGTTCAGTTTCGATTCGCGCCCCTCCGTGTAGGTGGGGTTGGCGATGTACTGGCCGTCCTTCATGCCGACGCGCACGCCCGACAGCACGTACGGAAACGGAATATCCGAAATCGCCAGCGCCGCGCCGGCCCCGGCGATCGCCAGCGAATTCGGGTCCTGTTCGGGATCGGCTGATAGCACCAGCGCGATGATCTGTGTTTCGTAGCGAAACCCTTCCGGAAACAGCGGCCGGACCGGTCGATCGATCAGGCGGCAGGTGAGGGTCTCTTTCTCCGACATCCGGCCCTCGCGCTTAATGAAACCGCCCGGAATCTTTCCGGCGGCGTAAGTGTATTCGCGATAATCCACGGTCAGCGGAAAAAATCCCGCTCCCGGCTTGGCCTCATCGGCCATACACGCGCTCACGAGGACTACCGAGTCCCCGGATCGAACGACGACCGCGCCGTTCGCCTGTTTGGCCATCTTGCCCGTTTCGATCGTGATCTTGCGGCCGCCCAGGTCAACTTCTACGATGTGAGACATTTCTTTCTAAACCTCCAGCCTCGGCCACTCTGGCCAGGCAGGGATCGGCTCCCATAACGGGGCCGTGTGAGATGGGAGTTGACAGGATAAATGGAACGACAGCCCCGCGGCCTTTCTCGCGCGCAGGGACCGGTTTGGGAGTGAATTCGGAACAATCCGTAACATGCGGATCGCTTCCGATGAATGGACTAGCGGCGAATACCGAGCCGTTGCAGAACCACCTTGTAACGCTCTGGGTCCGTATCGCGCAAGTACGTCAGAAGCCGTCGACGCTTCGCAACCAGGGTCAACAGCCCCTTGCGGGAGCCGTTGTCTTTTTTGTGCGCCTGGAAATGCTCCTGCAGCATCGTCAACCGCTGGCTGAGCAGGGCAATCTGTACTTCTGGCGACCCGGTGTCGGTTTTGTGGCGCTGATTCGTGGAAAGAACCTGCCGCTTAGTGTCTGTCGCCAGTGCCATTCTAAAGGATCATACTCCTTGTCTTCTCTTAATCTCGTTTTGGTACCTAGATAGGATAACACAAGCCATCGCCCGGCGTGGCTAGTACACCTGAAAGCAAAATACCTGGTTGGACCCGTCCGGCGTCAGCGAATATTCCCCCTTGTCCAGGGTTTCCTCCACCTCCAGCCGATACAGGTTATCCGAGCTCAATTTGGTGACTTCCATCCGGATCGGGCTCGCCGTCTGCTTCTTCTTATGAGAGAACAGGATCTCGCGGCTCCCGTTCTTCGATTCCAGCTTGAACAGCTGCAACTTCTCGGGCACGAGCTTGTCGGCCTGGAACAGGAAAATCGGCGAAGCGAGTGGTGTCCGCGCGGACGAACTGGCGCCCGCGACCACGTACAGGATGTCGTCCTTCCTCGATTGCTCTTTGGCTTCCGAGACTTCCGTCGCCACCAGGGTATCGGCGTGCTTCAAATAGGGCACGTCCGCCTGGGGGGGCCGCGGACCGTCGTATTTCTGGCCCAGGGCCATGGCGGCCAGTGCCAAAACCAGCGTCAGCAGTCTGCGCCTCATACCCGATCTATCTTAACGCCGACCGGATGCCGGTGGCAGAGGGCGCTTGCCTCGTTCGCTCCGGCAAGCGAGGTCCTGTTCCACCCGCTCCGTTGCCGAAAGACAACCCGTCTGGTTCCATCCGGGCCCCCGTACAATAAAGATAATGAAGCTCCAAGGCATGCGCTCTTCCAATCCCGCGTTCAACGCCGGCACGTTCACCGGAGATTCGGCGCGGCTCGCGTATGGCGAAGCCATGACCATCAACGGGACCATCCATCGAACCGGCATTCTCCTCCTGTGTGTGCTGGCGACGGCGTTCTGGACCTGGAGCCGCTTCTTTACCACCGAAGATCCGGCCTCCGTCGGCCTGTATATCCTCGTGGGCGCCTTCGGGGGATTCATCATGGCCCTGGTGACCGTCTTTAAGAAAGAGTGGTCGGCCCTCACCGCCCCCGCTTACGCCTTGCTCGAAGGCCTCTTCCTCGGCGGCCTTTCCGCCACCCTCGAGCTTCGCTTCCCGGGCATTGCCATCGAATCCGTCGGCCTGACGTTTGGCACCTGCCTGTGCCTGCTGCTGGCCTACCGCTCCGGGCTGATCCAGCCCACGCGGCGGTTCATGCTGGGGATCGTCGCCGCTACCGGCGGCATCTTCCTGGTATACCTGGTCAGCATGCTGCTCGGCTTTTTCGGCGTGCAGATCCCGGCAATCTACGGCAGCGGCCCGATCGGCATCTTGTTCAGCCTGGTTGTCGTCGTGATTGCCGCCCTCAATCTGATCCTCGACTTCAATTTCATCGAACAAGGCGTCGCGCAGGGAGCCCCCAAATACATGGAGTGGTATGCGGGCTTCGGTCTGATGGTCACGCTCATTTGGCTCTACCTGGAAATGCTGCGCCTGCTCTCCAAGTTACGCAGCCGCCGTTAGCGGCCCGCGGCCGATTGGCATAAGATAAGGAGCTATGAGAAAGGCCGCTCTCTCTTGCTTGCTCGTTTCCGGCGTTCTCCTCGCCGCGCCCCCCAAGAAATGCGAAGATCTCGCGCACGCCTCCTTCGGCACCGACGTCAAAATCGATTCCGCCGCCATCGTCCCGGCCACCGACAAATTGCGTGAGTATTGCGAGGTGCGCGGCGTCATCTGGCCGGAGAATCACTTCGCGGTGAAACTTCCGACCTTTTGGAACGCCCGCTTCGAAATGGTCGGCAACGGAGGGTGGGCCGGCGTCCTCAGCCTCGCGGCCATGGACACGGCCGTTCGCGACGGCTATGCGGCCGCTTCCACCGACACCGGTCACGACGCCCAGAAGGAGCCCGGCGCGATCTTTGCCTACCCCGGGCCGAATAATCCCAACGCGGCGCGCAAGATCATCGACCACGGCTACCTCGCCGTCCATGAAACCGCCCTCCTGGCCAAGAAACTCATCCGCGCCTACTACGACAGCGATCCCAGATACTCCTACTGGGTCGGTTGTTCCACCGGCGGCCGCCAGGGTTTGATGGAGGCCCAGCGCTACCCCGAGGATTTCGATGGCTACGTGGTGGGCGCGCCGGTGCTGTATCTCAGCGGCCTCCAGATGAAAGCCGTCTGGAATTACCGCGCCGCCGGACCCGGCCCGGGCGAAATCTCGCCGCAGAAATCCGAACTGCTGACCCAGGCCGTCTACCAGAAATGCGATGGCCTCGATGGTTTGGTGGACGGTTTGATCGAGAATCCGGCGGCTTGCGATTTCGATCCCGTTCGTGACCTTGCAGTGTGCGCAGGTTCCTCCGACGGCGCCTCCTGCTTTACCGCGCCGCAAATTGCCGCGCTCAAAAAAGTCTATGACGGCCCGCGGGATTCCAAGGGCAAGCAACTGTTTCCCGGGATCCCGGCCGGCGCCGGCGACGGAGCGCCCGGCAACTTCCGCTTAGCCGACACCTTCATGAAGTTCATGGCCTTCGATCCCGCCCCCGGCCCCACCTGGGACTACCATTCCTTCAACTTCGATACGGATATCGCCCGCCTGGCTTCCATCTCGCTGCGCATCGATGCCACGATCCCCGATCTCACTGCCGTCAAAATGCGCGGCGGCAAGATCATCCACTATCACGGATATTCCGACCCGGGCGTGACTGCCAAGATGTCGATCAACTATTACGAGGCCGCTGAGAAGACCATGGGCCAGGCGGAAACCCGCGACTTCTACCGCCTCTTTCTGGTGCCCGGCATGTTCCACTGCGGCGGCGGTCCGGGGTGCGGCAATGTGGATTGGTTGACGGCCGCCGTGAACTGGGTGGAAAAGGGCATCGCCCCCACCATGCTGGAAGGCGCCCATGTCGAAGCCGGCAAAACCACGCGCACCCGCCCCATCTGCGCTTATCCTGCTGTGGCCCGTTATCGCGGCACCGGCAGCATCGACATGGCCGAGAACTTCAGCTGCACCACCTCCGGCTTGTAGTTGCGTGGCGATGGAGCGCCTGGCAGGTGATTGGTTTTCGTTGCCGGCTGGTCACGGTCCGCAAACTCCGGCGTGATACAATCACCCTGGTTCTGCTCTGGAGGAATCCTCATGAATAAGCTTCGCTGGACCATGGCCGCAGGGCTATTCGTTCTGACCGCGGGCTGGCTCCTGCACGCCGCCGGGGTCAAGATCGATCCCAAAGATTTGCAGACGTTTGCCGACGCGCAGTCGCTCAAGCCCGGCACATTTCATAAGATTACGGTCGACCAGCTTCCCAAGCCGTTCGCCACCAAGTCGAGCGCCAACTTCGGCGCTGTGGTCCCGCGTCCCGAAGGCGTCATGCCCATTGCGCCGCCCGGATTCAAGGTGGAACTCTACGCTACCGGCCTCAGCACCCCGCGTCAGATTCGCACCGCGCCCAACGGCGATCTGTTCGTGGCCGAGAGCTACCCCGCCTCCGGAGGCGGCTTCGGCGGCCCCGTCGGCGCCAATGGGGACATCAAGATTTTCCGCGGCAACAAGGACGGCAAGCCCGTCGAGGTCTCCGTCTTTGCCGGCGGCATGACGCGCCCCTTCGGCGTCAACTTCTATCCTCCGGGGCCCAACCCGCAGTGGGTCTATGTGGGCAATACCGGTTCGGTCGTGCGCTATCCCTATAAGAACGGCGATTTGAAGGCCAGCGGCCCCGGCGAGACCATCGTTCCCGATCTCAAGCCCAACGGCAATCATTGGACGCGCGATATTGTGTTCTCCAAAGACCGCAAAAGCATGTTCGTCGGCGTCGGGTCCAACGACAACATCGACGCCAACGGCAACAACCAGATGCGCGCCAACATCCTCGAGTTCACCCCCGAAGGCAAATTCGTGAAGATCTATGCCTCCGGCATTCGCAATCCGGTGGGCCTCGGCGTCAATTCCGCCACTGGCGAAGTCTGGTGCTCGGTGAACGAGCGCGATGAACTCGGCGATAACCTCGTTCCCGACTACATCACGTCCGTCAAGGAAGGCGGCTTCTACGGCTGGCCGTATTTCTACATCGGCAACAATCCGGATCCGCGCAAGATGAATCCCCCGGCGGACCTGGTGGGCAAGGCCATCGTGCCCGATATCCTCATCCAGCCGCACAGCGCTTCGCTCGGCCTCACCTTCTACGAAGGCAAGCAGTTTCCGAAGGAATACGAAGGCGATCTGTTTGCGGCCGAGCACGGCTCCTGGAATCGCGCCACGCGTTCCGGCAGCGAAGTGGTCCGCGTGCCCCTGGAGAAAGGCAAGTCCAGTGGAATTTACGAAGATTTCCTGACCGGTTTTGTCCTGCCCGATGGCAAGAAGTGGGGCACTCCGGTGGGCGTCGCCATCGCCACGGACGGTTCCATGTACGTTACCGACGACGGTTCCATGTCCATCTGGCACGTCAGCTACGGCAAATAGTGGCCTAAGGCTCCAGCCTTGTGCCGGGCGCGGAGCGCCCCTATCTTTATGAGCGCGACGCGATCCCAGTCGATTCCCGCCGCCACCGGCCACGGCGCTGCAGTGATGGCGGGCTTTCTTGGCTGGACCCTGGATGCTTTCGATTATTTTCTGGTCGTCTATTGCCTCACCGCCATCGGGCATGACTTTCATGTGTCCGACGCGGCCATGGCCCTTTCTCTCACGCTGACTCTGGCATTCAGGCCGATCGGAGCATTCCTCTTCGGGTTGCTGGCCGACCGTTACGGCCGCCGCTTGCCCCTGATGATGAACCTGGTCTTCTATTCCGTCGTGGAGGTGCTCTCGGGATTGGCCCCCAACTACGTGACATTCATGTTGCTCCGCGCCTTGTTCGGAATCGGCATGGGGGGCCAATGGGGCGTGGGCGCATCGCTGGCGATGGAAAAAGTGCCGCCGCGAATTCGCGGGCTGCTTTCCGGCGTCCTGCAGCAAGGTTACGCGGCCGGCAACCTTCTCGCCGGCGTCGCCTATTTCTTCCTGTTCGACCGGATCGGCTGGCGTCCCCTGTTCTTCCTGGGTGGTCTGCCCGCGCTGGTGGCGGTGTTCGTCTGGTACCGGGTGAAGGAATCGGAAGTGTGGGAGAGGACGCGCAGCGAAAGCTGGAGTCATCTGTTCCGGGCCATCGTCTCGCACTGGAAGGTGCTCGCGTTTATGGTGGTGCTGATGACCTGCTTCAATTTCGTCTCGCACGGTACGCAAGATATGTATCCGACGTTCTTGAAGCGGCAGTGGAACTTCTCGGCGAGAACCGTCGCGGTGATGACCGGCATTTCGTCCATCGGCGCCATCATCGGCGGGACGCTGTTTGGCCTGCTTTCGGACCGCATGGGCCGCCGTCGCGCCATGATCTCGGCCTTATTGATGGCCCTCGTGGTGATCCCGCTATGGGCATTCGCGCCCTCCATGCGCCTGCTGGTCGTCGGCGCCTTTCTGATGCAGTTCATGGTGCAGGGCGCGTGGGGAGTGATCCCCGCGCACCTCTCCGAGCTGTCGCCCGATTCGGTGCGCGGGTTCCTGCCGGGATTCGGCTACCAATGCGGCGTTCTGATCGCTGGAACGGTGGCCTACATCGAAGCCATCTTCGCCAGCCGCACCAGCTATTCCGTCGCCATGGCCTCCACAGCCGCGACGGTCTTGATCCTCGCCGCCATTGCCTCCTATTTCAGCCGCGAGCGCCGCGGCCAAGCCTTCGGCGTCTAGGGAACAGTCATTTCGTTCATCAACGCGGCCTAGACCAAACGAGGCGCCAGCTTCAGCGTGCCGCGTCGGCACTCGTGCCGGCGCCCGAGTCGCTCGCGACAGAACCGCGAGGCACGCGCCCGTTCCGAAGCCGCGCTGTCTCGAAAATGGTGTTGCTCTCCCGGTCCGCCCCAAGTACAGTCAGTGCCTCCCTCTCGCCGAAAACCTGGTACGGAACGACCGCGTATGCCAAGGAGGGCAAGGTCGTCTGCTTCTTCCAGAGTGCCCAGAAGTTCAAGACGAGGTACGCGACGCTCGGCTTCAGCTACGAGGCGAACCTCGACGACGGCAATGTGTGGCCGGTGGCCTTCGCGCTCAAAGAGCTGACCGCCGCCGAAGAGGCAAGAATCAGCGCGCTCGTGAAAGAAGCGGTGAACTGAGGACCGAGTCGCCATGGGCCGGGGCGGTCGCGGTGGGCAGTGATTTGCTGACGCTTGGGCGTCCCGCCTCAATCCGGCTGGCCGCTCCGAAGTAAGTAACGTTATCTAGCGAGCGAACGGCCAGTTCCGAATTCGAAATCCTCAAAAACGGCTCGCCGCCCAACCGGGCACTCACTCGGCACTGTACCGGTTTCCTGAGCGGTCTCCTAGTACGAAAGCCCCGTTTCGGCCCACAGTACGGGACTTGTTGTCCAGCCGTGTGAATCGGCAAGCTGGAAACTGGAAGGCCGACCGACCGCAAGGGTCGGCCTACCGGGAAAGGGAGTCACACGATGTTTCTTTTTGGAAGCAGATTGGGAAGGACGAAGAAGGCCAGGATTTGATCGAATACACGCTGCTGCTGGCATTTGTTGCGTTGGTGGCAGCCGGTTTGTTCGTCCAGGCCGGCAACGTCACCGCCGGCATCTGGGGCACGGCCAATAGCGTTCTCACTTCCGCCAATACCCTGGCGGGCAGCTAAGGAAACCCCCGCGGGCCAGAATGCCGGGCGCGCATCCCCCCGGCGCGCGAGAACGCGGCCAAGTTGGCGTCGGCCCCAGAATGCAGCGACGACTGAAACACCGCTGAGCAAAACCGGGCGCACGGCCGCGCTACTTTTTGCAGATGGCGGTCAGAAACCGCCCGTCGGGACTGATGTATTCTTCCAGAATCTCCAGCCCGCCCTGCTCGCCCACCAGCCAGCGGAACGATTCCGGCGTGTACGTGTACTGGAAGTTCAGGCCGATGCGCTCGCCGCGCTCCAGCGAAACTTCTTCGCCGCCGACCGTGGCCGATAGGTCTCGCGCCGCACGGAACGAGCGGGTGATGAGGTGCAGCCCCTCGTGCCGTTCGTCGCGCTTATGGTTGAACCGGATCTCGCCGTCGTCGCTTTCAATGCCCACGCCGCTCAGCATGGTGAAGATGAATTTCCGCGCCGCCGCGTTGTCGCGTCGCGCCATGGTCTTGTGTTCGTCGTACAGCTCGCCGTCCACAATCAGGCGGTCGCCGCCGCGCAGGCCCTGGGCCAGGTACCGGATTTCCGCCAGCGGGTCGAAGGAGCTGATGGTGTTCCCCGACATGATGAACAGCCGCGGCGGCTCCGCAGCGTCGGCGCAATAGACCAGGTGGACCGGGCTCGAGATGTCCGCCTTAATGCCGGTAGTCTCGAAATCTTCATCGTCGGCGCCGGCGCAGGCGATCTCCAGCATCGGCTGGCTCGAGTCCACCGGGAAGTATTGGCACTCGCAGCCGGCCCTCTGCAACGCCGTCATCAACAAGCGGTCCCGCTCCCCGTCTCCGGCTCCAAAGCTGATCACCGGCACGCGCCCGCCGAAGTGTTGCGCCAGCGCGCCCGCGCCGGCCGCAATCGCCTTCCACGTCTCTCCCAGGCCGCCGTACAAATCCGGTTCCGAGGTCAGCGTTTTCCACCCCATCGCGGAGCGCGGGGACCAGAAGAAGAACTTCTCCGGTAGATCGCGGGCTTGCATCGCCTCCGCGAATTCCTGCGCGATATCCGCTTCCGTCAGGACCACTTCGACTTTCATATGAGCTAGAGTCCCATCGCCTGCATGCCTGAATCCACAAACAAAATGTTGGCGGTCACGCCGCGCCCCAGATCGCTGGCCAGAAACACCGCCGCATCGGCCACCTCCGCCGGGTCCGTGTTGCGCCGCAGCGGCGCACGCTTGGGCGTCTCCTCCAGGATGGTCGAAAAGTCTTTGACACCCCGCGCCGACACCGTCTTCACCGGCCCTGACGAAATGGCGTTTACCCGGATCCCCTGCGGACCCAGGTCGCTCGCCAGGTACCGCACCGCGGCTTCGAGCGAGGCCTTGGCCACGCCCATCACGTTGTAGTTGGGAAGCACTCGCGTCGAGCCGACGTACGTCAGGGTGCTGAACGAGCCGCCGCGCATCATCAACGGCGCGGTCGCTCGCGCCACGGCCACCAACGAATACGAGCTGACCTCCTGGGCCAACAGGAATCCGGCCTTGCTGGTTTCCACGAACGGCCGCGACAGATCTTCCCGGTTGGCGAACGCCAGGCTATGCACCACCGCGTCGAGCGGCCGGCCCAGGCCGCGCAGCGATTCCGTCAGCGCCGCCACTTGGTCTTCTTTGGTCACGTCGCAGGGGAACACGCCCGCCACGTCCCATCCCGCGGCCAGCTCCCCGATGGTTTCCCGCTGCTTCTCACCGAGATAGGTCAGGGCCAGTGTCGCGCCTTCGCGGGAAAACGCCTGCGCAATGGCGTACGCCAGGCTCCACTTGTTGGCAATCCCCAATACGAGGGCCAGCTTGCCCTCCATCAGCTTGGACATGAGTATCCTACAGTGTAACGTGTAGACTGAGGAAAAGAAGCAGGAAGCGCCGGCCCGAATGGATCTTTCCACTCCCCTCACCTACGTCAAAGGCATCGGCCCGGCCCGCGCCGCCATGCTCGAGGCCAAGGGCCTGACCATGGTCGAAGATCTGCTGGCCTACGTTCCCTTCCGTTACGAAGACCGCAGCAACCTCAAGACCATTGCCCAACTCGCGCCCGGCGAGATGGCCACGGTCATCGCCGACGTGCTTTCGGCCAAGGTCGCCGGCTTCAAGCGCCGCAGCCTGGGCCTGTTCGAGGCCCGCTTTGTCGACGCTTCGCGCGCCATCCTGCTGGGCAAGTGGTTTCACGGAGGCTACCTCGCCAGCGTTCTGGCCGAGGGCATGAAAGTCGCGCTCTTCGGAAAGGTGGAGTTCGACAGCTACTCCGGCGAGATGACCATGCTGCATCCCGAGTTCGAGATCCTCTCCGGGGACGACGAAGACGGCGAAGGCGCTCTCCACACCGGCCGCATCGTCCCCATCTACGAGGCCGTCTCCAAGGTGACCACGCGCCTGCTCCGCACCCTGACCCACCGCATCCTACAATCGATAGACCCGCTCGACGATCCTCTGCCTCCGCACATCCGCCAGCGCCTCAAGCTGCCCGACCGCTGGACGGCGACGCGCCACACGCACTTCCCGCCGCCGGACGGCGACCTCCGTCTGCTGAACGCCTTCCGCACTCCCGAACAGGTCCGGCTGATCTTCGAAGAGTTCTTCTGGCTGGAGTGCGGCATCGCGCTGAAGCGCAGCAGTGCGAAGCTGCTGCCCGGCATCGCCTTCGAGATCGACGACCGGGTCCGCGAGAAGGTCAAGGCCATGCTGCCTTTCAAGCCCACCGGCGCGCAGAAGCGCGTCATCCAGCAGATCGCCGACGACATGAAAGCGCCGCGCCCCATGCACCGCCTCCTGCAGGGCGATGTCGGCAGCGGCAAGACCATCGTGGCGGCCGAGGCCGCGGTCATCGCCATCGAGAACGGCTATCAGGTCTCGGTTCTCGCCCCCACCGAAATCCTCGCCGCGCAGCACGCCTACTACTTCAAGCAGATCCTCTCCAAGCTCGGCTACGTCGTGATGCTGCTCACCGGCTCCTTCACCAGCCGCGAAAAAGTCCAGCTCAAGAAGCTGGTGGCCGAAGGCCTGGTGCACGTGGTGATTGGCACCCACGCCCTGCTCGAAAAAGACGTCGAATTCAAGAAGCTCGGCCTCGCCATCATCGATGAGCAGCACCGTTTCGGCGTCCTGCAGCGGCTACGGCTGGTCGAGAAGGGGCTCACGCCCGACGTGCTGGTGATGACTGCCACTCCCATCCCCCGAACCCTGGCCATGACGCTGTATGGTGATCTCGATGTCTCCGTGATCGACGAAATGCCTCCCGGGAGAAAACCCATCCTCACCAAGCACGCCACCGCCGACCGCGTCGAGCAGGTCTACAGCTTCCTCAAGCGCCAGGTCGACGAAGGCCGACAGGCGTACGTGGTCTATCCCGTCATCGAGGAGTCGGAAGCCCAGGCCATGAAGGCCGCCGAGAAGATGTACGAGCACCTCTCGCGCGAAGTCTTTCCGGATATTCCGGTGGGCTTGATGCACGGCCGCCTCAGCGGGGAAGAGAAGGAAGCGGTGATGCAGCGCTTCAAGGAAGGGCGGATCAAGATCATGGTCTCGACCACCGTGATCGAAGTCGGCGTCGACGTGCCCAACGCCACTGTGATGCTGGTGGAGCAGGCCGAACGTTTCGGGCTGGCGCAGTTGCACCAACTGCGCGGCCGCGTCGGGCGCGGCGCCGCCCAGAGCTACTGCATCCTGGTCACCGAGAAGATGAACGACACGGCGCGCGAGCGCATCCGCACGCTGGTGGAATCGACGGACGGCTTCTATATCTCGGAGATGGATTTGAAGCTCCGCGGCCCGGGCGAATTCTTCGGCACCAAGCAATCCGGTCTGCCGTCGCTGAGGGTGGCCAACATTCTCCGCGACACCGAAATCCTAGAGATGGCCCGCCGCGAGGCCGTGGACTTCGTCGAGCGTCCGCCGGCGCGTGACGATCTGACTCGGGCCGTCGCCTACATTCGTGACCACTGGCAGCGCCGCTACGGACTGGTGACGGTGGGCTGATGCGGGTGATTGCCGGAGAGTTCCGCTCGCGCCCAATCAAAGGAGTCCCGGGCCTGGCCACGCGCCCGACGCCGGACCGCCTCCGCGAGACCCTGTTTGACATCCTGGGGCCGCGCGTCGAAGGCGCGACGTTTCTCGATGCCTATGCCGGCACGGGCGCGGTGGGGATCGAAGCGCTCAGCCGCGGCGCCCGCCACGCGTACTTCCTGGAACGCAACCGCGCCGCGCTCGTGGTGCTGCGCGAGAACCTGGCCGCCCTGCAGATTGAGCCGCGGGCGACCGTGGTTCCCGGCCGCGCGCTGGTCGCGCTGCCGCAATACCGCGCCGATCTGGTTTTTCTCGACCCGCCCTACGACCACGAACTCGAGTACGCCGCCGCCCTCGATGCCCTCTCCGAAGCCCCGCCGCCGCTGGTCGTGGTGCAGCATTCGGTTCATTTCTCGCTCAAGGAGGCGTACGGCCCGCTGCGCCGTACCCGTACCGTCAAACAGAGCGACAACGCCCTGAGCTTTTACGCGCCAGTAGCCTAAGGCTCCTTGGCTCGCGCGCTGCCGTGGGCAGACGACACAAACCGATTCCGCTTCCACCGCCTGCGCCGCGCGGGGTTGGGTTATCCTGGAACCGTTCGATGGTGTTAGAACCGGAACTGACGCTGCGTATTGTTTTGGACAGACCTCCGAAGGGAGTCGATTATGGCCTGCAAAAAGGCAGCGGCGCCCAATCCGAGATCGTCCAGAAGCAACGATCCGTAGGAGACGACCAGACTTTCGAGTTCCCGGTGAAGTTCACGGCAAGCCGTGCCGGGGCGATGTCCACCTTCTTGGGACCGTATATACAAGGTCCGCCCGATCAGCAAATGGTATACATCGATATCGGCACCTATGCGGGCCAGGCAGACTCCGTTTGGCATCGCCGCTTGGAGATTCCATTGGACGGGATCACCTACGACCAGATCGAACCGTCCGTGGTTCTGGAAGCGCGCTTTGCGGGCACTGGCAAAGACGGTAAACCGAGCTGCTCGATTGTGCAGCCCATCGGCGGCTGGAAAGTGCGGCGCTGAGCGCGCGGCTCACCGAAACACGTCCAGCTCCCGTCTTCCTGCTGGCCGAAAGATGGAGGAGAGGCACGTCCCGGGCTGAAGTCGTCACGCGGCCACGCGGGCCAGGCCTTTTTGGGCGAGGCGGCTCCACGAGGCGGTGACGCGGCGGCGGTAGCGAGGCGCGGTGCGGTCGGCTTCCACGGCCCGCTCGAACAGCTCGCGGGCTTCGGCCGTCCGGCCTAATCCTTCCATCGCCTGGCCGTAGTAGTAGAGTCCTTCGGGATCGTACGGCCGCCGGTCGGCGTAATCGGCCAGCATTGCGCGGGCGTCCTCGTATTGGCGGACGGCGATGTACAGGGCGCCAAGCTCGCGGAGGATCTCGCTTTGGCTGTGCCGCTCATCCTGGTCGAGGACGGTTTGAAACTCCGCCAGCGCGTCTGGGAGCCGGCCCTGCGAGCGGGCGATGCGGCCGAGTTGGAAGTGCGCGTCGGTTTCCTTCGGGTCGATGGCCACGGCGTTCTGAAAGCGCTGGATGGCCTCGGTGAACTGGCGGCGCTGCTGGTAGATGAGGCCGAGCTGATACTGCGCCTCGCCATCGTGCGGGTTCACGGCCGCGGCCTGCAGCATGCGGTGAAAGTTCTGGCGGCCGCGCAGGCCTGCTCCGAGGTTGCCGATCTCGCTGCCGAGATAGTAATACGCGAAGAAGAGGAAGAAGGGAGAGGCGATCCAGCCCAGCAGGAAGCGGAGCGGTCCCCACAGAAACACGGCCGCCACCAGCGGAATCCAGGAGAGGCCGACCACCGCCACGGCGGCGCGGTTCTCGGTGCCGAAGACCGTGCGCACGGCGAAGAACATCAGCACGGCGAAGTACGCGTAGGCGACGCCGGCCGCATAGATCAGGAGGGACTCGGGCAGAAACCACGCCGCCACCACCAGCGGCAGGTTAGCGGCGGCCCAGGCCATGGCCGAGCAAGTCAGCAAAGGAGAATAGTCGCGCTGGAAGACCGCGCCCAGGCCTCCGCCCAAGCCGGCCAGCAGCTTGCTCAACACCACGGCGCCGGGGACATAGACCACGGCTAGCACCAGCAGCGGAGTGTAGAAGCTGATGGCGAACGCGGCCCTGGCGAGCAGAAACGAGACGGCCAGCACGGCCACGCTGGCATAGAGCAGGCTGCCGCGGTCGAGGATGGCGCTCATGGCCGCGCCGGGCTGCGCGAACACGCGCAAGAGCAGCTTTGTGTGATCCACCAAACCGCAAGGATAGCAGCGCCGGAAGCCGAGTGCGGGCGCTCTGCTCCCGGATCCCGGTTGACCCTTGGTACCAGGACAAATCCATGGAATCGGTGGCGCAGTACTCTGGTTTCGCGCGTGAGGCAACGATATCCTCGTGCAAGGGGACAGGAGGACATATGTTCCAGGGTGGAATACTGCGAACCGTGATGAGCCTGACGGGGGGCGTGCTGCTGTGCGCGTCGGCGGCTTCGGCCAATCTCATCACCAATGGAGATTTTTCCGGAGGGACTTCCGGCTTCACGACGGGCTACAGTTATGTATCGCCCGCTCCGAACACGTCGTGCTGGCCGGAGGGCTCGTACACGGTGGGGACCAACCCGAACCTGTGCCATTATTTGTGGACGGGTTTTGGCGACCACACCACCGGCTCCGGCAACATGTTGATTGTGAATGGCGCGCCGACGGCGAATGTGGTCGTATGGTCGGAGACGTTGGGCATCCAGGCGAGCACGAATTACACTTTCTCCGCGTGGATCGCGTCGGATTATCCGAGCAGTCCGGCTCAGATGGAATTTCTCATCAACGGCACACAGGTGGGGGGCACGTTTACGGCATCGACGACGCCGGGGCAGTGGCAGCAATTCTTCGGAAGCTGGTCTTCGGGAGGGAACTCAACGGCCACGCTGTCGATCATCGATCTCAACCTGGACCGGGGAGGCAACGACTTCGCGCTGGACGATCTGTCGTTCGCCGACTCGGTGCCCGAAGGCAATTCAGGCATCCTGTGGAGCCTGGCGCTGGCCGGTATCGCGTGGCAGGGACGCCGCCGCGTTGTGCGCCAGCCGCGGTAGCCGCCACTCCGCACCTCCTCGAGTCCCGGCGCGTCGGGGCGCACCTTCGGGTATATACTGTTTCACGCCATGCCATGGAGATGCGGGTCGGGGTTCGCGTGTCTGATCCTTGCGCTGCCGCTAGCGGCGCAGAGCGCGCGGCCGCAGGCGGGGCCGTTCGACGGCTCGCGGATCGAGATGCAGGCTCCGCCGGCCGCGGGTGTGGCGGTGCGAGCGGGGCGGCTGTTCGATCCTAAGACCGGGGCCTATCTGACGAATCAGGTGATCGTGATTCAGGGCGACCGGATCGCGGAAGTGGGGCCGGCCAACCGGGTGACGATTCCAGCGGGCGCGCGGGTGATCGACCTGAGCCGGGCCACGGTGCTTCCGGGATTGATCGACCGCCATGTGCACCTGATCCAGGACCAGCAGGTTAACGATGGGCGCGCGGCGCTGACCGGGTTGAACTACGCGCTGGCCGATCTGCACGCCGGGTTTACGACCCTGCAGGACATGGGGTCGGGCTTCAGCTATGCCACCGTGGAGCTGCGGGATGCCATCAACAAGGGCCTGGTGGCGGGGCCGCGGCTGCAGGTGGCGGGGCCGCAACTCAATCCGCGCGGCGCGACATACTATGCGGCGCCCTCAGTGGTGGTGCCGTTCGGGCTGGGTCCGGGCAGCAATAATTTTCAGAATTCCGGCAACATCAATTCGCCGTGGCTGGCGCGCGCGGCGGTCCGTGAGCGCTCGCACTACGGCGTGGATTGGATCAAAGTCTACGAAACCGAGGATTACGAAGGCGGCGGATACCCGACGCAAGGCGCGGGCGCCTTCACGCCGGACGGGAAGATGATCAACGTGCCGTCGCTGACGCTCGAAGAGAACCAGGCGATCGTCGACGAGGCGCACCGTAGGGGATTGAAAGTGGCGTGCCATGCCTACGGAGGAGAGGGGCTCCGCAACTGCCTGGCGGCGGGGGTGGACCTGCCGATGCACGTGATCGTGGGGGTGACGGGCGCGGAGGGGCTCGACGATGAGACGATCCGGCTGCTGAAGCAGCCGCAGGCGGACGGCAAGCCGCGCCCAGTGATCCAGACTTTGTGGGATTTGAAGGGCGAGCTGGAGGAACGGGATCTCAAGGCCAGCGGCGGCCGCACCACGCGCTTCAAACTGACGGAGGCGAGCTTCAAGAGGCTGGTAGCGGCGGGTATCGAAGAAGTCTTCGGCAGCGGCGCGTACACGGTGGGACACGGCGTGCAGGCGTTCCAGTTTGCGTATTACGTGAAATGGGGGATGACGCCGGCGCAGGCCCTGCGGATGGCGACCAGCAACGCCGCCGAGGGGTTGAACTTCGACCTCGGCCAACAAGTCGGCAGCGTCGAAAAGGGAAAGTTCGCCGATCTGGTGGCGGTGTCGGGAGATCCGCTGGCCGACATCACCGAAATGGAGCGGGTTAAATTCGTCATGAAGGGCGGAGTCGTCTTCCGTGACGAATTGAAGGCCCACTAACGCGTTCGCCGTCACCGCAGCGATTGGGCTGCGTTGCTGGTGGAGCCGCCCTGGCGGAGGCTGGCGTCCAGAGCGGCGATGGCTTCGGCTACCTTGCGGCTGATGGTCTCGAGGTGACAGAGCATGCGGATGCGCTCTCCGCGCACGGCGCGCTGCATGTCGGTGAGAAAGAAGCCGAGCAGGCCGCAGGGCTCGGCGAGGCTCACGAGCATGATGTCGCGGGTCTCGGGGATTCCGTCTCCCAGAATGGCGCGGGTGAGGCGCAGCTTGACGTGCTCCTGGGGCTGGTTGTTGACCAGCGGAAACCGCTCGACGTCGATGATCCACAGGCGCTTGGTTTTTTCGTGCAGCAAGATGCCGCGTTCGATCAGCGAAGCCAGCGCCTGACCCTCCAGATCGTCCTTGGACTGGAAGAGGGCCTCGATCCAGTTGCGAACGGTCTTGACCTCGGGCCGGCCGCGCATTTCCGTGAGGACGCGGTCCAGCGTCGGGTTGCCGGTGGGACTAGCATCGAGGATCTGGATCTGTTCGGTGTCGGTGTCGATTTTGCGCGCCAATGCCAGGTCGAAGAAGACGGCGCCCACGAGGGCGTAGGCGGTCCCGAATTCGCGCGTGGAGCGGAGGGTGCCGGTCTTCTCGTCGACGGCGAGCAGGACGACTTCTTCGAGCATGGTCAGCATGGCAGTTCCTCCTCGATTCGCAGAATGTGGCGCATGCCGCTCATCTCGAAAACCCGTTTGACGCCCGCCGTCAAGCGGCACACGACGAACTCGCCGCGGCATTCCTGGGCAGCGCGGGCTCCTTGCAGGATGGCGCGGAGGCCGGCGCTGGAGATGTAATCGACAGCCCCCAAATCGGCGGCGACTTTGGGACTCTGCTCGACGGCGGAGCGCAGCGCGGCTTCGAGCTCATCGGCAGCGGCGGAGTCAGCGCGCCCGCGCGCCACCACGACGCACCAACCCGAGCGCATTTCGTGTGTTAACTGGATCAAATCGGCCTCCACATGGTCACGTAATTCCGTCCGTCGGCGCGGCGGTACTCGAGGCCGCTCATGGTGTGGCGCACCAGATGCAGGCCCAGGCCGCCGATCGGCCGGCCCGCCAGCGGCCCTTCCAGGTCGGGCTGGGGCGCGGTCGCGGGATCAAACTCCGGCCCGCAGTCGGAGAACTCCGCGCGGACGCCATCCTTCTGGCGCACGAGGCGGACGCGCACGGCGTCTTTGATGCCTTGGCACCCCCCGTGCCGCAGGGCATTGACGAACAACTCTTCCAGAGCCAGGTTCAGATCGAACTCGACCTCGCTATCGAGCCCGTTCTCCTGGCAATACCACTCGACCTCGGTGGCCAGGCGTTCAACCTCTTGCAGGTCGCCGTCGAAAGTGAGGTCGATCTCGCTCATTTGGAAACGGGGGCACGTTGCCGCAGTTCGTCGAACCAGTTGACCACGACTTCCATGTGCTGACCGCCCTGGATGCCCGGGATAGTTTCGACGAGGAAGCGCTTGCCATCGGGAGCCACACCGAACGTGGTGCCGACGACCGATTTGAAGAGTTCCTCGGGCAAGCCCAGGTGAAATGCGGGTGCGGTCTCCACACTAATCTGCATCATGCCCAGGTTCATCCCGCCCCAATAGTACAGCTCGCGCCCGGAGCGCGCCCAGCGGGGCCGGTCGCCGCCCTGGGTGGAAACGCGGATCTTCCCGCCGGGTCCAGGAAAGGGCTGGGCATAGACCTCATTGGGTCCCGATTCGTTGGAGACGTACGCCAACCAGCGGCCGTCGGGAGAGATCTGGCCATCGGATTCCGCGAACGGAGTGTCATGGAGCAAGACAGGTTTGCCGTCCGGCAGAGCCACCCTCCAGAGATGGGATTTATGATCCGGGCCGGCGTGGACGAAGACCAGGCTTTTTCCGTCGGGAGACCAAGAGGTGGGGGTGGCGGGCGAGTCGGTCGCGAGCAGCAGTTCCGGTTTGCCGCTCCCGTCGGCCGGCATGGTATAGATTCCGATCTTTCCTCCGAGGGTGCCGCTGAAGGCGAGGCGGCGGCCGTCGGGAGACCAGATGGGGTCGTGGCCAGTTCCGTCGGAGGTCAGGCGGTTTGCGGTGCGGCGGACGGTGTCAAAGACCCAGATATCGCTAGGGCCGTTCACGCCGATGGAATTGGCGACGCGCAGGCCGTCTGGGGAGAGGTGGCCGGTGCCCCAGCCTTTGGGTTCGGAGATCGGTTCGACGGAACCCTTGCGGTCGGCCCAGGCGAGGATGGTGGTGCCGGACTGGCCCGTACCGCTCATGTAAGCCAGCAGACCGGAATTGGAGAACGTATAATCGCCGCCGGCGTTGAAGGCCGTGGAGATTCCCTGAACCACAACGGACTCCGGGCCGGTGACGGCGAGACGGCGGGGATCGAAGGGCACGCCGAAGAGGGTGTTGCCGCGCAAGTAGACGAGGTGCCCGGTGGGAACGTAATCTCCGTCGATGCCATTGGTGACGACGACGCGATCGACGCCGGACTTTAGATCACGGGCGACGATTTGATTGGAGGCGCCAGAGGAGATGGTATAGAGAAGACTCCGGCCTCCGGGCAGGAATCGAGGGGCGCGATGGCTGGTCTCGCCTTTGGCAGGGTTCACGGTAGTGAGAGACTGAGGCATACCGCCGGCAGCCGGGACCCGGGCGAGGCCTTGCCGCCGCGTGTAGACAATGGTGCCGTCTTCTCCCCAATCGCCGGGGCCATTGGCGGAGGAATCGACCAGGACGAGAGGGGAGCCTCCGGTGACGGGGACTTTCTTGAGCCTGCCATCCTGGGTGAAGAAGGCGCACCACTGGCCGTCGGGCGAGAGAAAGGGATAGATGGCGTCTTCGGTGCCGGCGATGGGTTTGGGCTCCGAGTCATCGGTCATTCGCAACACCAGGCGCGTGGTGGCGCCGGTGAGCTCGGTGTAGACGAGTCGGGATCCATCGCGGGACAGCGCCACCAAGCCGAAGTAAGTAGGTTCGGTGTAGGACCAGCGAAGGACCTGGCGAGGCGGCGCGGGCGGCGTGTGAAACAGGCCCCAGCCCACGCCGGCGGCAGCGATGCCAGCGGCGGCGATCCAGGGCAACCAGCGAGCGGGGCGGGACGTGGAAACAGGGGCGTCGGCAGCCTGCTCGTCGGGGGCGTCCATTTCGATCCAGGCATCGCCGATGTCGCGGAGGCGGCGCTTGGGATCGCGCTCGAGACAGCGGTTCAAGAGGCGGCGGAGGCGGGGCGGCGTTTTGGCAGGAAGCTGCGACCAATCGATGTCGGCGCGGAGGACGGCGGCCAGCGTGTCGGAAACGGTCTCTCCTTCGAAAGTGGCTTTGCCGGCGAGCATCTCATAGAGGACCACGCCGAAGGCCCAGATATCGGCGCGCCGGTCGACGGGCTTGCCGCGAGCCTGCTCGGGACTCATGTAGCCGGCGGTGCCGAGGATCATGCCGGCGCGGGTGGCTTCCAGGGTGAGGGTGGGGGAGGCGGTGAGGTCGGGGGCCCCGGAGTCGCGCGCCTCCATGGCTTTGGCCAACCCGAAATCCAGCACTTTGACCAGGCCGTCGGGCTTGATCTTGATGTTGGCGGGCTTCAGGTCGCGATGGACGATGCCTTTTTCGTGGGCGGCTTCGAGGGCTTCGGCGATCTGGTGCGCAAGGCGGAGGGCTTCGTCCACGGGAATGGGCCCTTCCTTGATGCGCTCGGCCAGAGTCGGTCCTTCGACCAGTTCCATGACCAGATGGTCGGGGCCGACATCGAAGAGCGTGCAAATGTTGGGGTGGTTGAGGGCGGCGATGGCGCGGGCCTCGCGCTCGAAGCGCTCGGTGAAGCGCTCGACCGAGACCTTGATGGCGACATCGCGGCCGAGGCGCGAATCGCGAGCCCGATAGACCTCGCCCATGCCGCCCTTGCCGAGAGGTGCCACAATTTCGTAGGGGCCCAGTTTGTCGCCGGCGGAAAGCGGCATAGGTATTCCATTCAGTCTACCAAGCTCGTGTCCAGCAGGCCCGTGTCGTTAACTCGTCAACATGTCCGCTTTGAGGAACACACGATCTGTCGGCCCTGCGTGATCAGGCCGCGGCCTTAGGTTTGGCTCCCCGCGTTTCGATGGGCGGGCCCGGAGGGTATACTTGGGGCGGCATGAACACGGATTTCGTGATTGCGGGAGTGGTCTGGTACGTGGTTTTTCTGCTATCGACCACGTGTCATGAGGCGGCGCACGCGCTGGCGGCGAAGCTGGGCGGCGACCTGACGGCATTTCATGGCGGCCAAGTGTCGCTCGATCCCACTCCGCACATCCGGCGGGAGCCGTTTGGGATGGTGATCTTTCCGCTGCTCTCGTACGCGTTGGGGGGATGGATGATGGGCTGGGCGAGCGCGCCCTACGACCCGGTGTGGGCCCGGCAGCACCCGCGGCGGGCGGCCTGGATGTCGCTGGGGGGGCCGGCGGCGAACTTCGCGCTGGCGATTCTGGCTGGAATTCTGATCCATGTGGGGATCTGGACCGGCGCCTTTCAGTACCCCGACGCCACCAGCTTTATGCAGGTAGTGGACGCAGTGAAGCCGGGGCTGGCGAGCGGGGCGGCGACCTTCCTGAGCCTGCTGTTTTCGCTCAACCTGCTGCTGGGGACGTTCAACCTGCTTCCGGTGCCGCCGCTGGATGGTTTCGGGGTATTGGGGTTACTCGTCTCGGAGGAACGGGCCGGGCGGCTGCTGGACCTCGAACACTCGATCCGAGGCGTCAGCTACATTGGACTGCTGGTGGCGTGGCAGGTGTTTGGCACGATCTTTTCCCCTTTGTTCGCCCTTTCCCTGAAGGCCCTGTACCCGGGTTTGGAGTACGGAGGATAACGCCCCCCCTCAAAATGGCTATCGGGCGGGGCCGGTAACTACAGAGTCTGCAGGTAGCATTTCGGCCCCCGAGTATATTAGCCTGGAGATAACGCAATGTACCGGCATCCAGCCGCGGGTTCCGCAGGTGTTGATCTGCACTTGGGGTGTCGATTTAACGGCTCCAGTGCGGTCCAAGCGGTTACCTTCGCCAGGCCTGTGAACGTCTTTAATTAGACTGCCAGTACCCGAATGGCCCGGCGCTCGAGACGGTGAAGTCTGTGACGCGGAATACTCTATAATGAAGAAAACATTACCAGTTATTGGATTCGTGGGGATACTGCTCGTGGGTTGGGCGGCTTCCGCGCAGACTGCCACACCGCAAAAAACGGCTGTCACGCCGGTGGCTTCCGCGGCTGCGGAGAGCCAGCTTTTCGACCAGTACTGCGTTGATTGCCACGCAGGGCCTGCGGCTTCCGGCGGGATGCACCTGGACAAGCTGGACCCGGCGCATGTGGAAAAAGATGCGGAAAACTGGGAGAAGGTAGTGCGGAAATTGCGGGCGGGCATGATGCCGCCGGCGGGAGAGGCACGGCCGGACCGGGCTGCCTTCGAAGGCATGATCGAGTGGCTGGAAAACGAGCTGGACCGCCACGCGGTGACGAACCTGCCGCCGCCGGGTCTGCATCGCCTCAACCGGGCGGAATACACCAACGCGATTCACGACCTGCTGGCGCTGAATATCGATGCCAGCAAGTACATGCCGCCGGACGATTCCACGCGCGGTTTTGACAACGTGGCGGCGGGGTTGTCGCTGTCCCCGGCGCTGTTGGAGGGGTACACGTCGGCGGCGGGAAAGATCAGCCGTTTGGCGATCGGCGACATCACGTCTCCAGTGCAGCAGGTGTTCCGGGTAGCGGGGGACACGTCGCAGGACTATCACATTGAAGGGATGCCGTTCGGAACCCGGGGCGGCCTACTGGCGACCTACGACTTCCCGGCGGATGGCGACTACGCCATTAAGATCACACCCATCAGCAAGGGGAACATGGGCGACACCAGCCCGTTCGGCGAGATTACGGGCGAGAAGCTGGAATTCCTGATGGACGGCCAGCGGTTGAAGTTGTTCGACTGGGACAAGGAGCGGACGCGCGAGGACGGCACGTTCAACTTCAAGTTCCCGGCCAAGGCCGGAGCGCACAAGGTGGTGGTCACCTTCCTGGCAACCAACTACGCACCGGGGAACGACCTGGACCAGCACTTCCTGCGCAGCACGATCGAGACGGGCGGACTTCCGGGATTCAAGTTTTTCCCGCATGTGGGCAAGATCTCGATTGACGGGCCGACCAACGCGAAGGGCGCGAGCGATTCGCAGAGCCGGAAGCGGATTTATGTGTGCCACCCAGCCGGCGCGGCGGAGGAAACGGCCTGCGCGAAGCAGATTGTCGACACGCTGGCGCGGCGGGCATTCCGGCGGCCGGTGACCAACCAGGACACCGGGATGCTGATGGGCTTCTATCAGCAGGGCCGGAACAACGGAAACTTCGACAGCGGCGTGGAGATGGCGTTGCGGCGGATTCTGGTGGACCCGGAGTTCATCTTCCGGCGGGAGACGGAGCCGGCGAACGCCAAGGCGGGGCAGCCGTATCGGATCTCGGATCTAGAACTGGCTTCGCGATTGTCGTTCTTCCTGTGGAGCAGCATTCCGGACGACCAGTTGCTGACACTGGCGAGCCAGAATAAGCTGCATGAACCGGCGGTGCTGGATCAACAGGTCCGGCGGATGCTGTCGGACGCGCGCTCGAATCAACTGGTGAGTAATTTTGCCGGGCAGTGGCTGCAATTGCGCGGCTTACAGACGCAAGAACCGACGACTTCGGAGTTTCCGGATTTCGACGACAATCTGCGGCAGGCGATGCGCAAAGAGACCGAGATGTTTGTCGAGAGCATTGTGCACGAGGACCGGAGCGTACTGGATCTGCTGGACGGCAACTACACGTTTCTCAACGGGCGTCTGGCGCAGCACTATGGGATCCCGAACATTTACGGCAGCAACTTCCGGCGGGTGGAACTGCCGCCGGCTTTCGACATGCGCCGCGGCCTTTTGGGGAAAGCCAGTGTGGAGACCGTGACGGCTTATGTGAACCGCACCTCCCCCACGGTGCGCGGCAAGACCATCATGCAGATGTTTCTCGGGGTGAGCCCACCCAATCCGCCGCCAATCGTTCCGCAGTTGAAGGAGACCGCGAGCGACGTTCACGGTGCGGCGCAGCCGAGCATGCGCCAGCAGATGGAGATGCACCGCAGCGTTGAGCCCTGCGCGAGCTGCCACAAGATCATGGACCCGATTGGGTTTTCGCTGGAGAACTTCGACGCCGTCGGGCACTGGCGCACGGTGGATCGAGGAAACCCCATCGATGCCAGCGGCCAACTGGTGGACGGCACCAAGATGAACGGGGTAGTGGGGCTGCGCACCGCGCTGCTCCGCTATTCGCCTCAATTTGTCCGGCTGGTGACGGAGAAGCTGATGATCTACGCCCTCGGCCGCGGCACGGAATACTACGACATGCCCCTGATCCGCTCGATCGTGCGCGACGCCGCGAAGAACAACTACCGGTTTTCCTCGCTGGTGCTGGGCGTGGTGAAGAGCGAACCCTTTCAGATGAATCAGAAGATTGAAGTCAGTGGGAATGCTCAACAACATACGCTGCGTGCCTCCCGTTAGAGCCGGACGCGGCAAACCGGAATCAGTACCAGAACCCCTGGGAGGGACTCATGTTTATTACTAAGAAGCACATCTCACGCCGAACCGTCTTGCGCGGCGCCGGGGTCGCCCTGGCGTTGCCGTTACTGGATTCGATGGTGCCGGCACAAACACCCCTGCGAAAGACGGCGGCGGTTCCGAAGACGCGCTTCACGGGGATCTTTGTTCCGCACGGGATGGCGCCGGGCTATTGGATCCCGGAAAAACCAGTGCTGGAGGAGGGGAACTTTCCGTTCATCATGAAACCGCTGGAGCCGTACAAGGACCATACGGTGATTCTGAGCGGGATGTGGTCGAAGTCGGCTGAGCCGCCTCCGGGCGTGACCGGGGCGGACCACTGGGTGGCGGCGGCGTTCATGTGTGCCGACAAGCCGAAGAAGACGACGGGCGCGGACATTCAGGACGGCACCACCATCGATCAATTGATCGCGCAGAAGATCGGGCAGGAGACGCTGCTGCCCTCGCTGCAACTGGCGATCGAGGATCCGGGCGCCAATTCCAGCAACTGCGGCGAGGGCTACAGTTGCGCCTACACCAATTCGATCTCGTGGGCCACTCCTGAGCAGCCTCTGCCCATGGAACTGAACCCGCAGGTTGTGTTCGAACGCCTGTTCGGGGATGTACAAGCGCGCACGCCGGAAGAGCGCGCGGCGCGCCGCGAACAGGACCGGAGCATCCTCGATTCGGTCACGCAGAGCCTGGCGCGGTTCAAGAAGGACCTGCCGGCGGACGACCGGGCGAAGCTGGACGAGTACACCGAGGACATCCGCGAACTGGAGCGCCGGCTGGATATCGCCAAGAAGGCCACGGGCAATGTTTCGATGGAAGGGGTGGTGGTTCCGACCGGTATTCCGGAGTTGTTCGACGAACACCTCAAACTGCAATTCGACCTGCAGGTGCTGGCGTTCAAGGCCGACATCACGCGCGTTTCTTCACTGCTGTTCGCACGCGATCTGACGGGCCGGGCGTATCCGGCGAGCGATGTTCCGAGCCTGAGCTTTCACGGCGGGTCGCACCACGCGGAAAACCCGGAGCGCATCGCGCAGTACTCGAAGCTGAACCAGTATCACGTGAAGTGTCTGGCGTACTACATCGATAAATTGCAGAAGACACCGGATGGGGACGGCACGCTGTTGGACCACTCGCTGGTGCTGTATGGAACCAACATGGGCGATTCCAACCAGCATTTGCATTACGACGTGCCGCACATTCTGGTAGGCGGGGCGTCGGGGCAACTGAAGGGCGGACGGCACCTGGCGTTTCCGACCAAGACGATTACGACCGGCAACCTGCTGTTGAGCATCATCAATTTGTACGGAATCCACCAGGAGAGCCTGGGCGACAGCACGGGATACCTGACGGGTCTGGTGTAAGCGGCAGGAATCGAAGAACGGACGCGAGGGGCTGCGCCGGAAGCGGGAGGCGGCCGAGAAGGAGTGAGCGAACGATGCGCTTGAGAGATGCAGTCGTAGCCGGTGCGGCAGGATTGGCGTTATCGCTGAGCGCCTATGGCGCCGGCGGAAGCCCAGTGGCTGACGCGGCCATGAACGGGGATACGACGGCGGTGCGTTCGCTGCTCCGGCAGAAGGCGGACGTGAACGCGGCGCAGCCGGACGGGGCCACGGCGATCGAATGGGCGGCGTATCGGGACAACCTGGAATTGGCGGACACGCTGATTGCCGCGGGGGCCAACGTGAAGGCGGCCAACCATGACGGCGCCACCCCGCTCTCGCTGGCATCCGAAAATGGCAGCGCGGCGATGATCGAGAAACTGCTGAAAGCCGGCGCGGATCCGAACGAACACCAACCGAACGGCGAGACGGCCCTGATGATGGCATCGCGCAACGGCAATGTCGCGGCCATCAAGGCGCTGCTGGATCATAAAGCCGATGTCAATGCGAAAGAGACTCTGCGCGGGACCACGGCTTTGATGTGGGCCGCGGAGCAGGATCACGCCGACGCCGTCAAACTGCTGATTGCCGCGGGGGCGGATATCAGCGCGAGCACGGGCGCGGACACGCGGAATTCGCGGCTGAACATCGCGCCGAGCGTGCAGCAGCGGTTGAACTCGGAGCAAAGCGGCGCGCTGAATTTTGGAGCAGGACGGGCCCGCCGGGGCGCGGGCGGGCGAGGCGGACGCGGGGGCGCCGCAGGCGGAGCCGCGGGAGCAGCGGCGGATGTGGATGACTTCGCGGCGTTCTTCCGGGGGCCGCAGATCAAAGACGGCGGCGGCTTGACGCCGATGGTGTACGCCGCGCGCGAGGGCTGCCTGGAATGCGTGCGGATGCTGGTGGAAGCGGGCGCCAACGTCAACCAGGTGACGAATTACGGGTGGAGTCCGCTGCTGACCGCGACCCAGAACCGGCACTACAAGGTGGGCGCGTACCTGCTCGATCACGGGGCCAACCCCAACTTGGCCAACAAAGGCGGATGGACGCCGATGTACCTGGCGACGGACAACCGCAACATCGAGAGCGGCGACTATCCGGTGCGCGCGCCGGACATGGACCATCTGGAGTTCATCAAGCTGCTGATCGACAAAGGCGCCAACGTCAACGCGCGCATTTGCGGGGCGGCATCGACGGACAAGGAATGCAAGGGCGACACCACTGAGACGCGAACCAACTTCACGATGCAATGGTTGTTCGAAGACGGCGCGACCCCGTTCCTGCGGGCGGCTCAATCGGGGGACTTGGCCTTGATGAAGCTGCTGCTGGCTCACGGAGCCGACCCGAAGATCGCGACGGCGCACAAGGACACGGCGCTGGCGGTAGCCTCGGGAATCGGCTGGGTGGAAGGCGTCACGTTCGAGTGGTCGCCGGCTGATAGCCTGGAGGCTGTGAAGATGTGCCTGGACCTGGGGGTCGATCCCAACGTTCAGGACGATCAGGGGCGCACGGCGCTGCACGGCGCGGCGCACAAAGGAAGGACGGACGTGATCCAGTTGCTGGTGGATCACGGCGCCAACCTGGAGGCGCACGATTTCGGGAGCCGCGACACCATCAGCGGGGCGATGAAGGGAATGACGTGGATTCCATTGGATTGGTCGCGCGGCCTGGTCCGCGTGGGCGTGCAATCGGCGATCGCGCACCCCGAAGCGGAAAAACTGCTGGTGAAGCTGATGACGGACAAGGGCCTGAAAATCCCACCGCCGCCGACGTCTTCCATCTGCCTGACCAAGGGCGTCAAGGGCTGCCAGTAGGCGGGTTGCTGCGGGAGGGGCCGATGGCAGGCGAAGGGCCTGCGCCCCGGGCTTAGTTTGAGTCCGCCACGACGCGGTCCATCGAGCCGCGAAAGGTCCCGTGGCCGTCGAGGAACGGCTTCCAGTCCTCTTCCAGGACCGGCAGGAAGTTCGGCCAATTGGTTTCCCACATTCCATACTTGATGGCGTAGGGAACCAGCTCGGGCACTTGTCGCCGAACCAGTTCGCCCGTCGTGTAGAACATCAGCCCATGCCAGAAGTCCGGATGGGAGAGCTTGTGTCCGAGCTGGGTTTCCGATAACAGCAAGAAGTGCCAGGATCGCGCCCAGGCATGCGGCGCGCGGGCAGCCGTCGAAGGATTTCATCGCCGACGAAAGGCCGCCCCACGATCGGCCGGGAAGGGATTACACTGGTGCAGAAGACGAACTGCATGCACCGTTTTGTTTTGGTTGCGCTGCTGGTGGGAATGCCTCTGATGGCCGCGGAACTCCAAGTGGATCACGTGACGGTGGCGGGCCGGGATTTGGGCGCAATGCGACGCGCCTTCGAAGCCGCCGGGCTGGTGGATGAGTACGGCGGCCCGCACGCCAACCATGCGACCGAGATGGCGCTCGCCAGCTTTCCGGATGGATCGTACCTGGAGTTGATCGCCATCCAACCGCAGGCCGATCCGGCGGCGGTGGCGGCCAACCAGTGGCATGGGTGTCTGGAGGGCGATGGAGGTCCGTGCGGGTGGGCGGTTCGGCCTGCCGATCTAACGGCGGAAGCGTCGCGGCTGCGCGCGGCCGGAGTGTCGGTCACGGCGGTGATGAAGAGCGGACGGCGGCGGCCGGATGGCGTTCAGTTGGAATGGGAGACCGCGCAGGTGGGGCGGGGCAACGGCAACTTTTTTCCATTCCTGATTCACGATTTCACGCCGCGCGAACGGCGCGCGTATCCGAGCGGCAAGCCGACGACAACGGCATTCAGCGGGATTGTCCGGGTGGTGCTGGCGGTGAAGGATCTGGACGCGGCGATTGCGCAGTATCAACAGGCGTACGGGTTGGCCGCGCCGCAACGGCAAGACGACGCGGGCTTCGGAGCGAAGCTGGCCTGGTTTGCGGGCACGCCGGTGATTCTGGCCGCTCCCGCGGGGCCGCAATCGTGGCTGGCCGAGCGTCTGCGGCGGTTCGGCGAGACGCCGTGCGCGTTTGTATTGGGGGGCGCGCCGGCGGGCCAGGCTGGATCGAAGTGGTTCGGCAAGCCGGTGTCGTGGCTGGCGCCGGATGTGCTGGGGTGGCGTCTGGGGGTGGAATAAGCCGCCGAACTTGTCACACGGGCACCGGACGAAGTGCCAAATTGTCTGCTGGGAGCTGCCGAAAAACGTACCAATCTATTGAAAAATAATGGGTTCCGGTTCGGCGAAGGCCGTGCTCTAGAGACGGTGGGAGTCGATGAGCGTTATGATCTACCTGATTGCCGCAACCGGTTTCGCTTCAATCCTGCTGATGGGCGCGCTGCTGGTGGTGTGCCGAGGGTTTGCGATGCAAAGTGAACGGCCGGAGCCGTACGAGGTCCGGCTCTGGGTCAAGTACTCGGGGGCGTTTTCCTCCGGCACCAAAAAAGCCGCGTGACCTGACGCCGGGCAGCGGCGGATGGGGCGCGGACGTCAAGGCTTCTTGGGATCAAGATCTTCGTCTCTGGGCTTTTGGTCCGCGCTCTCTTTGTGGGTTCCGCATTGCGGGCAGCGGTCTTCGGACGACCAGGCACCGCACCGAGGGCATTCGGTGTAATCCGCCTTGGAATTCAATTTCTTCACAGCCAGTTGACCGGTGGCCCTGATGGCCGTCGAACCTATTGCTCAAACACGGCCAGCCGGGTTTCCACGTTGGCGCGCAGGTTTTCTTCACTGGGGAACTCTTCGGGTTTGGCATGAGTCTCCCGGGCAGGCAGCAGATCGCGGTAGCTGGCCGAGGTCTTGTAGCGAACGGCCGAAAATCCCAGGGAGTCGGCCATTCGGCAAGAGAGCTTGATGACCTGAAGTAAGGCCGAGTCGTGCGGATGGAGCGGGTCGTGGTGATGCTCGCAGATCTCGACAAAGGTGGGCGGAAAGGCCCAGGTCTTCACGAGCCAGGCGCCGGCCGTTCCGTGGTCGACGTTAATGGCCGCGCGCTCGGCCACGAGCACCGCGGTGGGGTCGGCATATTCGGCGCTGAGCGGCGGCGTCATCTCGCGCGGGTAGGACTTGAGCAAGCCGAGGCGGCCGATATCGTGCATGATGGCCGAGGTGTAGGCGCGGTCGCCGGAGATATCGAAGATGGGGGAAATTTCTTCGGCGATTATGGCGCAGGCCGCGCTGTGACGCCAAATCTGGCGAACCAGGGGGCCCCCACCGCTGAGGAAGGCGCGCATGGCGACGGTGACGGCGACGGCCTTGATTCGATCCAGACCCAAGACGGCGACGGCATGACGCAGCACGTGCATGCGGGAGGGAAAGCCGAACAAGGAAGAGTTGGCGAGCAGCAGGACTTCGGCGGCGAAGGCCGGGTCGGCTTCGACAATGGAGGCCAGTCGCTGCAGGTCGACATCCTCGTCCGCCGACATGGACAGCACCTGGTTGGCGATCGAATTGAGCGGCGGCAGGTTGCAGAGCTTCACCGGGATGGTGACGCTGTCAGTGTGCAGATCCGGCGGGGTGGCAACCGCGAGGTCCGGGCGACTGTCGATGGTGCTGATGACCTTTTCAGGCATATACCTGACATTATCCGGCGGGTTTCCGATCTCCGCGATGTTCCCTTTCGTTAGTAGTGGGGGGTGTGGTGGGGGACGGTGTGTCGTGGCCGGAGGCGGCGGATGGGGATGGCCTGATCTGCGCCCGTGATATGGCGCGGGCTTAAGACCGCCGTAGCCTTCTTCCGGTCCAAGGAAGAATGATGAACAGCAGAACGTAGCCGAGGGACGGAAGTCCTGCGAAGAGGAGCAGGCAGTAGACGAGGCCGAGGGGATTCGGATTCCGATCCGCGCTGGGCGCAGTCAGCAGTTTGATCGCCCAGAAGGCAAACCAGGACGCGCCGGCGAGCGCGTAGAGCCGTTTCAGGTATGCGACGCGGGGCATGTGTGGTGTCCTCCGGATCTCGCGTTCCCGTTCTGCCTGATCAGGATAGCAAATGGAATTGACTTGTGGCTTCACCACCCTCCAGCCGTGTGGGAGTTATGCAGCGATGCTGATTTCCGCGCCAGAATTATCTGACTGCGAAAAAGCCCATGGTTCCAAAATCAGTTACAGTCGATCAAAATGGAAAAGGCCACCCAGAACCGGGTGGCCTCGCAAGCAACTGATTTTAGAATGGTGCGGAGAGGGGGACTTGAACCCCCACGAGATTGCTCCCGCTAGCACCTCAAGCTAGTGCGTCTGCCAATTCCGCCACCTCCGCAAACCTGGGGCGTTACTTCTTGACCGGCGCGGCAGGAGCCGAGGCCGGCGTGCTCGATTGCGCCGGAGCGCTGTTCGGATTCGGGGGGATCACCAACGGTACCGTTTTGCCGCCCGGAATCGCTGGAGCCGTCTGTGCCGGAGCGGGTGCGGGCGCCGGAGCGCTCTTCGCCGGAGCGGACTTGGAGTTCTCCTCCAACACCGAAGCGCCCAGACCGGCACTCCGAGTTGCCATGATGGAAAGCGTCATCGAGGTGACCATGAAAATCACAGCCGAAATCGTGGTGGCTTTCGAGAGCAAGGTGGCCGAGCCGCGCGGGCCGAACGCGGTCTGTGAGCCCATTCCACCAAACGCTCCCGCCAGATCCGCCGCCTTGCCGCTTTGCAGCAGTATGACAATGATGAGGAAGAAACAGACGACAATGTGCACAGCCAAGACAAGATAATACATGACGATTCCTTTAGTATACCCAAAGCTGGGGCTTACGCGGATTGGGCGGCCTGGCGGGCGTAGCTGAGGAACAGGGCCATGCCCTGGGCATCGCGGGGGCCGAGTTCATGCACGATATGGCGGGTCAGGTACTCGCGAACGAGAGCGGGGGCGATTTCGCGGCGCGCGGATTCGGCGGCGACGATCTCCTCGATGCGCTCACGGCCATAGCGGCAGGACTGCTGAAAGGCCTCCACCACGTCCGGGGTGATGACGCCGGAGGGGCCGGCCCAGACGGCGAAGACGAAGGGCAGGCCGGTCATTTCGACCCACTCGTGGCCCAGGTCATAGACATGGTACGGGAGGAGGGCGGGCTCGATGCGCAGGGCCGGGTCGCCGATGATGAGGGCGGCGTCGGCAACGCGCAGCATGGCGTCGAGGTCGGGCGAGTGCGGTATCAATTCGGGCTCGGCGCCGAAGCGGCGGGCGAGCAGGACGCGGGCCAGCTGTACCGAGGTCCGGGAGCTGGAATCCACGGCTAATCGGCGAATTTCCGGAGCCGGCCGGGCGGAGATCAGCAGGATGCTGCGGACGGGGCCGTGGCAGGCGATACCGGCGCCCGGGATGATCTCCAGATTCTGGCGGGTCAGCTCGAAGGACGGGATGATGCCGATGTCGGCAGCCCCGGAGGCCACCTGGTCGGCGCAGGCGGCGGGAATCTGAAAATCCAGATCGAACAGTCCGCGCTGCGGACCGTGCAGCATGCCCCAGACCAGGGGGGTGGTGTTGAGGAAGCTGACGGCGCAAACGCGCAGCCGGTTGGAGTGGGGTGAGGGCAATCTTCAGTGTAGCAGCGGTCAGCGGGCGGAGGATTGCTCGCCGGCAGAGCGCGAACGCTTGAGGACGTACATGCAGCGGTCGGCCTCGTCGAGGGCCTCGCGCAGCGTGCGGCCCTGGGCTTCGGCGGTGCCCCAACTGAAGGAGATGGGCAGCACGCCGAAGCCGCGGACGCGGAAATCGTGCAGGCGGGCTTCGATTTCGGTCATGCGCTTGGCGGCCACGCTGGAGTGCTGGTTGCGGAACAGGATCACGAACTCGTCTCCGCCCCAGCGGAACGCTTCGTCCTCGTGGCGGATGGAGCTGCGCAGCAGGTTGCCAATGTTGCGCAGGATTTCGTCTCCCACCAGATGGCCGTAGCGGTCGTTGATGTCCTTGAAATTGTCCATATCGCAGACGGTGACGACGCCCTCAAAGTCGGCGGGGCCCTCGACGCGGGCGGCCAGGGCGGCCTGATTGAAGAGGCCGGTGAGGCGGTCGAGGTCGAGGCTGTTCTGGACCTCGCGGCGGAGGTGGTCGAGTTCGCCGGTCAGATCGCGGATGCGATCGATCTGGCTCTCGCTCCACATGGCCATGGCGGCGAAGGCGAGCACGCAGTGCAGGGTGAAATCGTAATACGTCTCATGGTGCAGGTAGCGGGCCCAGGCGGGCGCGGCGCCGGCGTTGTACAGATACATCAAGATGATGGCGTGTTCCAGAAACGCAGCGGCCAGCAGGAACAGGGAGAAGCGGAAGACGCGCGCGCCGAAGCCGACGTTCTTGCGCAGCATGAGGAAGTTATAGAAGTAGACGAAGCACAGGACCAGGGCATGGGAGGCGTGATAGGCTTCCAGGCGCGAGAAGGTCACGGCCAGGGCGTAGACGAGCGCGACAAAGATGGGGAGGATGGGGATGAGCCGCAGGACGGTGCGCCAGTCCTTGACGCCGGAGGCGAAGCCGGCGCGGGCCGCGGCTACCAGCACGATGGCGAAAGCGAATTCGAACGTGGCGTAAGGGGCGAGCCAACCCGCATGGTTGGTGCGGAGCAATTCGAAGCCGAAGATGGCGGCCAGCAACCGCAGCACCCAGGCCACCCCCCACAGCCCGAAGTAGACGACGCGCGATTGCCGGTAGAGGAAGTAGAAGACCATTCCGAACAGCAACGCACCGATTTCCTGGATGACAAATGCGGTGACATCCACGACCGGGCTGGAAGGGTCCATCCGTTAATCTCCGTTGATGGCGTGGCGGCGGATCGCGCGCGCCCGGCCGGTGGCTTCGTCCACGTCGACAATGACGGCGTGGAGTTCCGGCGCCTGTTTCGAGGCCTCCATGCGGACGGGGAGCCCGGTGAGGAAGCGATGGATTACGATCTCGGTTTCCACTCCGATGACGGAATGATAGGGACCGGTCATGCCGCAATCGGTCTGATAGGCGGTGCCGCCGGGAAGGATGCGGGTATCGGCGGTGGGGACGTGGGTGTGGGTGCCGACGACGGCGGAGACGCGGCCATCGAGGTACCAGCCCATGGCTATCTTTTCACTGGTGACTTCGGCGTGGAAATCGACGAAACGGACTTTGACGGCCGGGTCCAGCTCATCGAGCATCTGGTCGGCTTTGCGAAAGGGGCAGTCGGTGGCCGGCATGTAGGTGCGGCCCTGCAGATTCATGACAGCGCACTCGACGCCATTGCGGGCGCGGGTCACGATGGAGCCGGCGCCGGGGGCATCCGGATAGTTGGCGGGGCGCAGCAGACGCGGCTGGCGGGCAAGGTAATCGTAGATGTCGCGCTTGTCCCAAATATGGTTACCGGAGGTCAACACGTCCAGCCCCAGGGAGAAGAGCTCTTCGGCAATCGAAGGGGTGATGCCGAAGCCGCCGGCAGCGTTCTCCGCGTTGGCGATAGACAGAGCAATGGCGTTGGATTCAACAATGTCCTGCAGGTGATCGGCGACAATGCGGCGCCCCGGTGAAGCGAAGATATCACCGATAAACAGTATATTCATTCCCGAGCTTCAAAGTTAACACGTTCGGCACTCTGTTATCGTCAGATAGAGATGCCGAGTCAATCTGCTGGAAAACACGATCACAGGCGGACTGTGCGCGTGCGCCGTGTGGACGAATGCGACACCCTGCATGACCTGTTCACCCACTGCCTGCCGGCTTTTGGCGGGGCCTATCTGCGCCGAATCTATCAGATTCTGGACCGCGCGGTGGGGATGGGCTGCCCGCTGACGCTGGCGATTTCGGGCCCGGTTACGGTGTCCGGACAGCACCAGACGTGGCTGCTTCCGCTGCTCGAAACCGGATGGGTGGCTTATCTCAGCACCACCGACGCGGTCTGCTATCACGACGGCCACCGCAGCCTGGACGCGTACCAATCGGGGCCGATCCACGAGGTTTCCATCGCGAGCGATGACGCGGCGCTGCGCGACGAGGGCACCATCCGGGTGACCGATATGGCGTTCGACGAAGGGGTGCTGCTCGACCAGGATCGTTTCGTGAGCGCGGTGCTGACGCGGCCTGAGTTCCAGAAGAAGATGACCGGCACGGAGCTGCGGTTCCTGCTGGGGAAATACTATGGCGCGCAGGAAGCACGGAACGGGGTCGATACCGGACTGTTGTCGACCTGCCACCGGTTGGCCATCCCGATCTTCGTGGGAGCGCCGGGCGACGGCAGCGTTTTCTTGAACTCCATGAAGCTTTGGGCCATGCGCGAGGCGGGCCTGATTCCGGAATACGGATTCGATCTGGATCTGCACGCGGAAGTGTTCGAGGCCTGCGCGTATCACCGGTGGGGTTTGTTTGAGCATCCGGCGCACGCCATCGGAACCGTGATCCTGGGCGGCGGGGTGCCGAAGAATTACAACCTGCAGCCCGAACCGGCGCTGGGGCAGGTGCTGGGATTGCCGGATGTGCGCGGCTACCAATTCGACGTACAGATTGTGACGGCGCCGGTGACGGACGGCTCGCTGTCGTCCTGCCCGCCGGCCGAGGCGGTGACCTGGGGCAAGGTGGACAAGGACACCTATCTGCAGACCACCGAATCGATGCAGGCGGATTACTCGATGGTGATGCCGTTTCTAGTGAAGGCGCTGCTGGACAATCGCCGTCGCTATGAGCGGTTGGCGGCCGAAGAAGGGGAAGCAGCGCTGTTCGCGCGCGAGCCCCACTCCCGCGGGTATCTTCGTCCGCGTGGCGGCTACCGGTTGTTCGAGGAGCGCCGGCGGCTGTGCGAGCGGCTGACCGAGGACGTCCGGAGCAACGCCGAGTGGCTGCGGGAGAGCGTGACGTATTCGCTGGCGGCGCGGTAGCCGGCGGCGTTCTTGGTCTAATGGCGTCCGGCGGGCAGGGCGGTTCGATCGAAGACGCGGCGGCCGTCCGCGGTCGCAATGGTGTCGGCGCGTGCCGCGGCGAGGCCCTCGATCTGCTGCCCGTGTTCGGCCAACACGCCGGTCACGATGACGGCTTCGCCCGGTTTCAGTGTAAACCGGCTGAACCCTTGCCGGGCGAGGTCTGGGGTTGGGGCGGTCGAGAACACGTATTTGCCGGGTCCGGCAGTGGTGTGGACCACCATGGCGCCGCTGGCCCCCGGCTTGGCAAACAGCAACGTGGTCACCCTTCCCCGGATGGTGAGGGGCACTCCTGCGTCAAACGGCAACCCGGCCACGGACACGGCGGCGTCGGGAGAGAGCTCTTTGAGTTGGACCAGGTTCTTCAGAGCGTCCGTATCCGTGCAGGCGGCTAGGGCGACAGCGCTGACAACCAATAAGGAGGCCAGGAAGGGTTTCCGGGCACACCGGGAGCGTGCAGATTCAGGTTTCATACCGTCTCTCGCTTTCTCTTTCTTTTTCGGTTAAGGCGCCGCGGCCTGCTTCCGCGTCAAGCCGCTGAGCCCCCGCCCGAACATGGCACCGATGGCGCCGAATACGGTACCGAGACCGAGCACTACGACCACGCCCATGAGCGGAGGGTCGATGGACGACGGAGGGCCGCTTCCGACGAGGACCGAGCGTAGAGCCGCCGCGGCGACGGTCAGCAGGAATCCGATTACACTCGCGACCATTGCGGTCAGGGTTCCAGTACGCACTTGCCGGGTGCGCCTCGCGCCGCCAAATCCCGCTCCGAGGAAGATCACGACCAGCGCGACTCCGAGGAGCCATCTCCTCGGGTAATCAAACTCCGAAAAACCGCTGCGGCCTCGGGCCAGGACGAAGTCTTCGACGTCGGCCGGTACGAGCGAATCGACCGCCATGCGAATGACCATGGCCGCGGCAAACAGACCTCCCCATAAGAGGCCTGCGCGCCAGAAGCGGATATCGGCGGCCGAGCGCACGGCGGTCGCAGCGGATAAGGCCAGCAGAGCTAGGATCAGGAACGCCGGGCCCAACGGTAAACGCGGCGGTCCGAAATGACTGCTCATTAGCAAGAGAACGACCCCGGACAGAGTAACCGCCGCGGCAGTTGCCCACAACATCGACGCCACCCGGGGATGCTGAACCATTCGGTCCCTCCGTAACGATCGGGCGACGAACTCGCGGACTCGGGTTGCCGTCAGGAGGCTCAGTGCCTGGCGCAGATACCACCGCCCCGCGCCGTAAGTTCCCAAAGCGGGGACCGCGACCTCGCGGTACTCCTCCAACAAATCGCCGGTAATGGTGTCGCGGTCACGCGGCGCCAAGAGTGCGCGCAGCGTGGCTTCCACCCATCGTGGGGGATCGGGAAGGGGCGACCGACCGCTCATGCCGGCCCTTTCAGCGGCCAGCGGACGCCGGCCCACATGCGCTCGACCGCCGCTTTGGCCTCGTTCAGCGCGCGAACGCCTGCCGGTTCGATGGCATAGAAGCGCCGCGGGCGGCCGCTCCGCACTTCGGTTCCCGGACCTACGCGGGAGGAAATCAGCCCTTTCTCTTCCAACCGGTCGAGTGTCGCATAGACCGCGCCGGCCGCGACCGGGCGGTCGAGCCGAAGCCCCACCTCTTTCAAGATGGCGCGGCCGTAGGCTTCCTTCCCCAGTTCCGTGCCCGGACGCGCCAGCGCCAGCAGCACGGCTTGTTCGAAAGTTCCGAGAACCTCAGCCACGATGTCTACATTGTAGACAAATGCCGGATGCGTGTCAAGAGAAATGCGAGAGAACTCAGCTCAGTGCGTCATGGCGTACATGGTGTAGTCGATGACGATGCGCATGCCGAGGGCTGAGAAGCGTTCGGGGTATTGGGGATTGTCGGCGTGCTCCCAGGAGTCGCCGAGGTCCATGTTGAAGCACATGGCTACCATGATGCGGCCTTTGTCGTCGTAGATGCCGCGCCAATGCGGCACTCTGCCGTCTTTTTCATAGATGCGGCCGGAGTAGAGGTACTGCGCGCCGGGCACCTGGTAGCGGTCGTCCAGATCGTAGACCGTGTGAAAGATGGCGTCGGCGTTCGGGATTTCCACGATCGGGCGGTCCGGAAAGACCTTGCTCATGCTGGCCACGAAGACGTCCCACTCGTCGGTGCCATGGAAGTCGTCGGTCATGAAGAAGCCGCCGCGCAGGAGGAATTCGCGCAAGGCCCGCACCTGGGCGTCGGTGAGCTGCCAATGCCCCACTTCGACGCCGTAGAGCCAGGGCCAATCGTACTGATCGCCTTCATCGAGATTGACCGGCTGCTCGACCGAGCGCGCATCGACGCGGGTCAGCCGCCGGATGGCCATGGCTGCGTGGCGGTCCGACCGCGGGTAGTCGATGGTCCAGTTGGACTCGCCGGCCGTCCAATTGGGATTGGCAAAGAAGCCGTAGTTCGGTTTGGGCGGATACATGAGCCGCGCGAAGGTCCACTCGGCCTTCTGGTTCCAGTCGGGCGGCAGGGGGAAGTCTTCATACTCCACACCCGGGTACTGGCGGAACGGGCGTTGAAACGCGGAGGCCACGCCCAGCCCGAGGAAGCAGGCCAACGCCACGAGATGGGTTCTTCGGAGTTTCATGCCGCCGCGGGGGCCCCTAGTGGGTCATGGGAGCCAGGATCCCATGCCTTCCCCGAGGATAGCATCTGGGGCCGGCGGCGGGAATTCCAGCCGGGTGCGCAGGCGTCTGCGCGGGAGCTCAGCCTTTCACTTTCTTGCGGGGCCGTTTCGGAACGAACGCGAGGAACCGGCGCGGGTTGTCGACCATGATATGGTGCAGAACGTCGTCGGTCGCGCCCGCCGCCTTCAGCTTCGGGAGAAAGACGGTCACGGTCTTGGCATAGCCGCTCGACGCATCGGCTGAAAACATCAAGTGATCGGCGAAACCGGCTTCGATGAGCGCCATGACCATCGGCACCTGCGGCGCATCGTTGAAGCCACCCTGCCGGTCGAAACCGACAAACGCACCGCGCCGGCAGATCTGCTTGTGAACGGAGACATTGGGGTCCACCAGATTCCCCAGGTGCCCGATGACGACGCGATCGGGTTTGACGCCGGCATCTTCGAAAATGTCGAGCTGCTCGAGCGCCGACTTTCCGGGAATCCCGGTGTGGGTGAAGATCGGGAGGTTGGTCGCGACATGCGTCCGGCCCACGGCGCGAAACACTTTCCTCTCGTCGGCGGTGATCTCGTCCCACGATCCAATCTCGCCAAACACGCCGGCGACGTCGTCGTCCACCTGCTTCAGCAGCGCGCGAAAAATCTGATCTTCGCTCATGGTCGAGATTTCCTTGGGATAGAACGGCTGCGAGTAGAAGCCGGCGCCCGCGACGATCGGGACCCCCGACTTCATCGCCACCCGGCGCAGGAAGTGGATGTCGCGGCCCATCTCGGCGTGTCCCGCGTCGACGATGCAGGCGATGTTGCCGTCGCGCGCGGCCTTGGTGACTTCCGCGGCCATCAGGTCCGCATTGTGCATGATATCCGGGCCGGGAGGGGCTCCGGCGCGACCGGCGCCGCCTCGCGTGGGAATCGGCGGCAGTCCGTTGGCGGCACGCGCCGCGGCCGTCGCGGCGGTGAACCGCGCATTGAAGTCCGGCCCGAGTTGCATGTGCTCGTGGAACAGGGTGGCGCCGCCCGCCAACTCCGCCGGCGCGTAGTCCTTGAGGATCGTCCGGATGATCGCGCCTTTGGGAAAGGCGGGCCCCTGCGCGAATGCGCGGCTCTGGAGCGCTGCGCCCGCGGCGCTGATTCCCAACACGTGGAGAGCCTGCCGGCGGTTCAAACGTTGCCTGAGAAACCTGGACATGGTGGGACCATTGTAGACATTCGTACGAACGAGTGGGAGCGTCAGGGGCGAGCTTCCGCCGCGCTGGCCTGGGAAGCCCTGAGTGCGTACCCGGTCGCGAGCGCATGGGCCCAGTCGGGGCGGTTGGCTTGCGCCGCTTCCCGGGAGGCTGATTCCCAGTCATAGTCGAGGGCGATGAACTCCACCCGCACGGTTCCCGGACTCCGATCGACCACCGCGTACCGGGCTTGCGGGCTTCCGGTCTCGACGTAATGCAGCCAAGGCCGGGTGTCATCGTAGGCCGGCAGCCCGACGCTTCCCGGGTTCACGATGCACACGCCGTCCGGAAGCCGCACGGAGCGCGGGATGTGCGTGTGTCCGCACAGCACCAGCGAGGCGTTCACGGTTCCGAGGTGCGTGCGGATCGGCTCTGCCGCGGCCAGTCGCACCCGGTCCCCGTCGACCTCCTCCAGCAGGTATTCCAGATCGTCGCCTGGAGAGCCGTGACAGAGGAGGATCTCGTCATCGAGCCGATGGGTCGCAGGAAGCCGGGCCAGCCATTCCAGATGCCGGCTGGTGAGGTGTTCGCGGGCGGCTCGATCGGACGGGCCCATGGCGGCGAGCGGGCGATTGAGCAACTGCCGGTCATGGTTTCCGCGGATGTGAACAAACGGCTGGCTCATCAGCAGGTCGGCGGTGGCTGCGGCCTGCAGCGGCCCGGACACCGTATCGCCCAGATTGACCACGACGTCGGGCGAGCGATCGCGGAGGTCGGCGCGCACCGCCTCCAGTGCCCGGAGGTTCCCGTGAATATCGGCAAGAACGGCGATCCGCATGGACTTAGGATACCGACTCCGCGGAGGTTCGAGCGCGGCGCGCGGAATCCGCATCCGTCGCGTGCCCACCACGGAGGCAGAAGGACTCGCGTTCCGGCATCGCGACATGCCCCAGCTAGGGGAAAACGGCGGGACGCACTTTCTCCAGCAGCTTCCGGTACTCCGGGTCCGGGATGTCACGGGAGGCGACGATCACTCCACCCAACAGGCGGCGTGCCAACCGGCGCTGGCTCGAATCCGCGGCGGCGCGGGCCTGGCTGGCCAAGTCCCCCAGCCGCGACCGCAACTGCGCCAGGCTGGCGCTGCGTGCGAGCACGTCGCCGTTGAGTCCCGCGACCAGCCCGTCCAACTCGCTCCGCAGCCGGGTTTAGCTCTCCTCCTCGGCGCGCTCCTGCTTGGCTGCCTGTTTCACGGCCTTGTCGTGCGGGAGCTGCTGGGCGCGCGCCGCAAATGCGGTCACGTCACGGAGCCCTTGAAAATCGGCCACCAGGGAAGCGAGTTCGCGAGACTCCTCCAGGCGGCTCGAAGCCGCGGCGAGACGGGCCTGGCGGGCGGAGAAGACTCGATCCAACACCGCCTCATCGCGAGGAAGTAGGCCCGACCGCATGGCTTGCAGCTCCAGCCAATCCACCGCCTCGCCGCCAGACCCGCAGGCGGCCACCCGTGCCCGCCTTCGAAGATCACGGTGCGATGGGGGCTGGTCAGGCGCCGGTCAACCTCACGCATCTCTGAATAGTTGAAGTCATCGGCGCCCGCCGTCCCGAATACCGCGAACGGCACGGACTCTCGCGGCTGGGCATCGGGGAATCCGGCGCTGGCGGCAATCACCCCCGCCATTCGGCCGGAGCCCAGCGCCATGGCCACGCGGGCTCCTCCCGAAAAACCAGCCGCATAGACGCGTTTGGGATCGATCGCGAAGCGGCTGAACACGTCCTGCGTCATGGCGTCGGCCGCCGCGAAACTCGCATTCCAAGAACCGTTGCGGGAGTGATTGGAGCCGGCCACGAGATAGCCGTAGCGTTCGGCGGCCTCTTGAAACCGCTCCACCGGCACGCGCCCGCGCGCCCCCGGATCGAACGCCAGAATGAGGCTCCATGTCCGGTCTCTGCGATAATTCGAAGGCACGTAGAGCGCGTAACTCTGCGAGGCATCGGCGGCGCACTGGACCTCGGGAATGACTTGCCCGCGCGGCAGGTCTTGCGCGCCGGCGAGGGCGGCGGCCGCCAGAATCCAGTAGCCCCTCATCCCGCCATTACATCACGCGACGCGCTCGTTGGCCTCACCGTACGTCTACTTCGGGCGGCGCAGATTTCGGTCACCACGGGAGCCGTTCGGATAGCTGGCGGCTCGACCGGATCGTTTGGATACTTTCTATGACGCTTTTCACCGAGGAGTGTCGGGCAAGACAGTTCAGCGGGTTGGCGTTTCTCGTTCGTGTGAATTGCTTGTGGAAGTGATTCCTACTCCACGGCTAGCTCTTGTTTCCATATTTCGAGAGGTGTATCTCTAAAATGGAGGCTATGGATATGGGTTTCAGGGCTTGGAAAGAAGCCACTCTGGCCCGACTGAATGCCGGAAGTCTCGTGGCCGAGACGGCTCGCGGAGCCGTGGAGTACGCAGTCACGGGAACAGGTCCCGCGGTGCTCGTGATTCACGGCAGGCCGGGTGGGTACGATCAGGGACTGTGGATTGCGCGTCCTCTGAACGATCCTCAGTTTCGGTTCATTGCCGTCTCTCGCCCGGGCTATTTGAGAACGCCCATCGAAACCGGTCGCAGCCCGGAAGACCAAGCTGACGCTCTCGCGCTCTTGCTGGATGTGCTCGGAGTTCCCCAGGCGGCAGTTGTTGCATTCTCCGCAGGCGGGCCTTCTGCGTTGCAGTTTGCGCTGCGTCACTCAGGTCGGTGCTGGGGCGTTCTTTGCGCCTCTACTTCGCGTCGCGCCAGTTGGCGCCGACGCCGATGTCTACGACTAGCGGCGCCTTCAGGTCGGCCACGCCTTCCATTCCGCGCTTCACTAGCTTGCAGACGGCTTCGACTTCCTCGGGAGGACACTCGAACACCAGCTCGTCGTGCACCTGCAGCAGCATGACGGTCCGGTGGCCACCGCTCTCGAGTGCGGCGTCGATGCGAATCATCGCCAGCTTGATCAGGTCGGCCGCGGTGCCCTGCAGCGGCGAGTTCACGGCGGTGCGTTCGGCGAATCCGCGCGCGTTGGTGTTGCGGCTGTTGATGTCGGGGATGGGCCGCTCGCGCCCGCACAGCGTCCGGGTGACGCCGGTGCGCCGCACCTCTTCGATGGTGGCGTCGATGAAGCGGCGCACTCCGGCATAGCGCGTGAAGTAGTTCTTGATGTACTTCTCCGCCTCGCCGCGCGAGATGCCCAACTGCGCCGCCAGGCCGAACGCGCTGATGCCGTACACGATGCCGAAGTTGACGGCTTTGGCGTCGCGCCGCGCTTCGGGCGTGATCATCATCGGCGGCACGCCCAGCACCTCCGATGCCGTGCGGGTGTGAATGTCTTCCCCTTGCCGGAACGATTCCACCAGCAGCGGATCTTCCGAGAAGTGGGCCAGCAGGCGCAGCTCGATCTGTGAATAGTCGGCGGTCAGCAGCTTCCAGCCGTCGCGGGGGATGAAGGCCGCGCGGATTTCGCGGCCCAGTTCGGTGCGGACCGGAATGTTCTGCAGGTTGGGATTCGACGACGACAGCCGCCCGGTGGCCGCGCCGGTCTGGTTGAAGCTGGTGTGCAGCCGTCCGGTTCGCGGATCGATCAGCTCGGGCAGGGCATCCACGTACGTGCCTTTCAACTTGGTGAGCTGCCGGTACTCGAGCACCTTGCGCACGATGGCGTGATCGGGCGCCAGTTCCTCCAACACGTCGGCCGCGGTGGAGATGGTCTTGCCTTTGCCGTACTTGACCGGGGCCGGCAGGCCGAGATCTTCGAACAGGATGCGTCCCAGTTGCTGCGGCGAGCTGATGTTGAAGGTCTTGCCGGCCAGCTCATGGATCTCGGAAGTGAGCGCCGCGATCTGGCCTTCCATCATTTGCGAGAGGCGGCCGAGTTCGGTGCGGTCAATGCGGACGCCCGCGCGTTCCATGCGCGCCAGTACGCCGGTGAGGGGCAGATCGATCTCGGCGTAGAGTTTGGAGAAGCCGCGCGCTTCCACCGCCCGCGCCAACTGCCGCCAGATCTCCAGGGTGATGTCGGCGTGCTGCTCGGGCGACGAGCCGAGCTTGAGATCCAGCCGCCGCCTGGCCTGCTCTTCGAGGCCGCAGCCGGAAGGGTCGGCATCGAGCAGGAAGGCGTACAGCATGATGTCGTGCCCGAAACCGCGCGCGGCGATGCCCAGCCGCTCCAGCTCCAACATAGCGGCCTTGGCGTCGCAGACCACCTTGGGCGCAGCGGCGTCTTCGAGCCAGGGCTTGAGGGAAGCCAGATTCTCAGTGGTGACGGCGCGGGCTTCTCCGGGGCGCATCGCCAGCCCCACGGTGTCGAGCGCGAATTCCCCTTCGGCGGATTTGGCGATGGCCACCGCCACCGGATCCCGGGCGGCAGCCAGCCACTGGCGCAGTTCCTCCGGGCCGCCGATGACGCGGTAGTCGCGCGGCCGTGTGTCTTCGCCCGGCCCCAGTTCCTTGAGCAGGCTATGAAACTCCAGTTCCTTGTACAGCGCCTTCAGCAGGGCGTCATCCGCCGGCTGCGCTTTGACCGCCTCTACCGAAAATTCGACCGGCACTTCCGTGGCGATGGTGGCCAGCCGCTTGCTCATCCGAATCCGCTCGACGTTGTTCTGGAGGCTCTCGCGATACATCTTGCGTTCGACTTCAGTCGCGCGCTCGAGCGCCGCCTCCACCGAGCCGAAGCGCTCGATCAGATCGGTGGCGCCTTTTTCCCCGATGCCCGGCGCCCCGGGAATGTTGTCGATGGCGTCTCCCTTCAGCGCCAGCAGATCGGCCACCTGCTCCGGCCGCACCCCCAGAAACGCTTTGACTTTCTCCGGGTCGTACCACTCGTCGTCTTTGGCCGGATTGAGCATGGACACCCGGTTGCTGACGAGCTGCATCATGTCCTTGTCGCTGGAGACGATGACGACGTCCACGCCCTCGCGCTCCGCGCGCCGGGCCAAGGTGCCGATCACGTCGTCGGCCTCGAAACCGGGATACTCCAGCACCGGAATCTGCATGGCTTCGAGCACGCGCCGCACCCAGGGAATCTGCTCCGCCAGATCGGGCGGCATCTCCGCGCGGTTGGCCTTGTACTCGGCGAACTCCTGGACGCGGTGCGTGGGCTCGCTGCTCTCAAAGATGGCGGCAACGTACTCCGGCTGGTACTGTTTGGCCAGCTTGCGCAGCATGTTGTTGAAAATATAGACTGCCTCGGTGGACATCCCGGTGCTGGTGCGCATGGGCGGCGCGCCGCTGCGGGCGCGGGCATGGTAGGCGCGGAAAACGAACCCGAAGGTGTCAATCAAGAAAAGTCGCTTGTGGGGCACTCGGCCCATGATACAACCCCGGTTCCGCAGACCGCAGCGATTCCGCGACAGTCCGAGTACAAAGTGTCCTAAACGAGCCACATCACCATTTATCGAAATAGTTTAGAATCAGAGAATTGTACTTGGGATTCTGACTTGCTGTAACAAGTCGACCATGCCGGAGACAGCCCTTGAAATTTGAGAATACGGTGCAGCGGGCGGTGGAGGCGAGCGGGGTCGGGCTCCACAGCGGGGTGCCGGTTCACATTCGAATCCTTCCAGCCCCGGTTTCCACAGGAATCGTCTTCCTCCGCACCGATCTGGACAACTTCCCCATCCCCGCCAGTTGGCGGCACGTGGCGCGTGTGAGCTACGCCACCAGTCTGATGCGTCAGGGCGTGCTGCTGTCTACGACGGAACATTTGTTGAGCGTGTTCTATTCCATGGGAATCGACAACGCGTATGTGGAGATCGATAACCTGGAGGTGCCGATTCTCGACGGCAGCGGGCAGCCCTTCGTGGAACTGATTGAGAGAGCCGGCACGCGGCAGTACCGGCGCAAGCGGCGGTATCTGCGGATCCGCCGTCCGGTTTCGGTGGAGGACCGCGGCAAGCGCATCAGCATTCTGCCGGCGGAGAGCTTCCGTTTGACCTGCGAGATCGATTTTCCTCATCCGATGGTGGGGCGCCAATCGCTCGAACTCGAAGTGACGCCGGAGCGCTATGCTTCCGAGATCGCGCCCGCCCGCACCTTTGGTTTTGAGTACGAGCTGGACCAGATGCGCAACATGGGGCTGATCCGCGGCGCGACGCTGGACAATGCGGTGTGCTTCACGCGGGACGGAGTGCTGAATCCGGGCGGCCTGCGGGCCGCCGATGAATGCTGCCGCCACAAAGCGCTGGACCTGATTGGCGATCTGGCGCTGCTGGGGCGGCCGCTGCTCGGCCATGTGATCGCCGAGCGCGCCGGGCACGCCATGCACACGGCGCTGGTGGCGCGCATCATGTCCGACCCGTCGCTCTACGAGATTCTCACTTTCGACCAGCTGGCTTCGCGGGTGACTCAGGCGCTGGTGTCGTAGGCCCAACCGGGCCGCTTCGCGGCCGCCCAAGGCGGGGGAGCCTCACGCCACCGGAATTACTCCACGTTGAATGTTGCGTTGGTTTCGAAAATCTGATTGCCGACCGCGTCTTTCGCCTGCACGGTGATCGTATACGTTCCGGGGGCCATGTTCTTTTGCAGCGTGATCCCCATGGACGCAGGCACATAGCGCTTCGGGTAGAACGAATCGGATTGCTCGACGGCCGGCTCCGGCTGCGTCCACAAGACCCTTCCCGACGGCGCGATCACCGAGGTCACGTAGCTGACGTCGATCTTATTCATCGGGCCGTATTTGAAGCCGATGATGTCGAACCGGGCCCATACGGAGTCGCCAGAACGGTACACGGTTTTTTCGAGCGGCTGGAAATCGTCCTCCCCGCGGAAGAAATGGAAGTTGCGCACCACCAGGGTATCGCTCGGGGCCACGTCGCGGCCGCGCACTTCGAACGGCAGGGACAGCGCCGCCTTGGTCTTTCCCACCAGGTCTTCCACCTGGACCTTGATCGCATACATCCCCGATGCGGCGAGGGGCGGGACCATGACCTCGGTCTGGATTTTCGGCATCCAATCCTTGTCTTGCGGCGTCACCTCGTCGGCAATGTTCTGGCGGAACGGCTCCATGATGGGCACGCCTTTGGGGTCGAAGGCTTCAATCAAGTAGGTGAAGTGGATCTTTTCGTCGGCGGTCTTCTGGTAGCCGGCAACGCGGCAGAAGAAGAACAGGGTCTCTCCCGGGACGTGCTCGAAGCTCGCCGGCAAGGCGGCGCCACCGTCGCTATCGGAGATGACCGCCCGGACGATGCCCAGCGGCGCCGCGCAGAGAGGAGCCGCCAAGGCCAGAAGCAGGATCGGTCGCATACCACCCCCTCTTCATTCTGGCACCGCGCGGGTTTTGCGACAAACCGGGACCGTGGGATGGGGCAGACGAATCGCCTGCCCCACGAAAGCTAGTGTGCGAACGCGGCTTCCAACTCCGGCAGCCTCAGGGCCCGCATGGTGGCCTCGACCTCCAATTGAGCGATCTGAGTGTAGTGGCCGGCGGCGAGATAGGTATTTACGCGCTTTAACACTTCAGCGCGCGACAGCGTGTTCTTGGTATCGAGCATCACCTTGCAGAAGTAGTAGGTGAACGCACCATGCCAACTGCCGCCGATGTTGGCATCGGCGCTGGTCTGATCGGACCGGCACGCGGCCCACAGGATGTGGTGCACGATTCCCTTCTCCAGGAATCCGCGCACCAGCCCGCGGGGCCTCTTCCCATCCACTTGCTGGAAGGCTTCCAGGGAAGGCGGGGGCAGGTAGCGGGGCTTGCGGTCGAGCAGCATATCGATGGCTTTCAGCCCGGTGCCGCTATGGCAGGTATCCAGGTAGACTTCCAGCAGGACGTTGGGAGGCAACTGGATGAAAAGATCCCGAAACTCGTCATCCACAATGATGTGATTGCGATCCCACTGGTTGCCCGCTTGTGCGAGGTCCGTTGGACAAAACGCCTCGTCGGCGCGGTCCGTGGTTTCATCGCCGTTCAGATCGGGCACCTGCGTGCCGTGACTGGACAGGCTGAACACCAGGTACGAGATCTTGCCCGCTTTGGCGGCATCCACCATGCTCTTGAGGTTGGTGATGATGCTGATCTTGGTCGCCTGGGCGTCCGTCAGCAGAGTGATGTCGCTGCTCGTGAAGCCGAGCAGTTTCTGCAACAACGATGACATGTTGTTGGCATCGGGGACGCAGCCCTGTAGCGTCGCGCTCGGATAGTTCTTGAAGTGATTGATGCCGACGCACAAAGCTCTTCGAGTACTGGGCATTGCAGACTCCTTCTCCAATTGTGCCGGTAGGGAACCGTGGATCGGTTCAGCTACCAGCCGGCTGAACCGGTCCGGAAAGTGCTTGACTCAGCCCTTCGCTGTTGTTGAAACGGGGGCCAGTATCAGTACTTACTGGCAGAGGCCCGGCCTCGACCGAGCCGGGCGCTCGCCTGACTGGGCTGGGGGAGAGGCGCACGAATGAGATTCTTCCACTCCCATGCCGCTTGCTTTCCGGGGGAAGCGTACCACCGGACGTTCCTAAAATCAAGACCTTTTTATCCTGATTTGGATATTGACGGACGAAGGCCGGGCGAAGGCTTACAGGTTGTCCGAATCAGACCAACTTGCCCAGATAACGGCCGGTGTGCGATTGCCCGGCAGCCGCCACCTGTTCCGGCGTTCCCGCCACCACGATTTCGCCGCCGCGGTATCCGCCCTCAGGACCAAGGTCGATCACCCAGTCGGCGGCGCGGATTACGTCCAGATTGTGCTCGATGATGATGAGGCTTCCGCCGTTCTCGATGAGACGCTGCAGGGCCGCCAGCAGTTTGGCGATGTCATCGAAGTGGAGGCCGGTGGTGGGCTCGTCGAAGATGAACAGCGTGCGCTCGCAGCTCGCCAGCGCCAGATGCGCGGCGAGTTTGACGCGCTGCGCTTCGCCTCCGGAAAGAGTGGTGGCCGATTGGCCGAGCCGCAGATAGCCCAGACCGACGTCGTCCAAAACCTTCAACCGGTGAACCAGGCGCGGTGTAGCGTGGAAGAACTCCATGGCCTCGCGCACGGTGAGTTGCAAGACTTCGTGGATGTTGAGGCTATTGTAACGAATCTCGAGAATCCCGCTCTTATAGCGTGTACCCTTGCACTCGTCGCAGATCAGCTCGACGTCGGCCAAGAACTGCATCTCCACCGTGACCGTGCCGTCGCCCTGGCAGACTTCGCAGCGGCCTCCGGGGATGTTGAACGAAAAGTGGCCGGCGGTATACCCGCGCTTCTCGGAGTCACGCGTCGAAGCGAACAGGCTGCGGATGATGTCGAAGGCCTTGATGTAGGTCACGGGGTTGGAGCGGGGGGTCCGCCCGATGGGGGATTGATCGATCATGACCGTGCTGGCGATGCGTTCGGCTCCCTCTACCCTGCGGCAGGCCAGGCGCGGGGCGGCGTCGAGCCCTTCGACGCCCTCGTCGAACAGCGGCTCGTTGTCCGTTTCCCTCGATTTGTGGAGCGCTTCCAGGGACCGGTAAATGACGTCATGCACCAGGGTGGACTTGCCCGACCCGGAAACGCCGGTGATCGCGACCATCATCTCGAGCGGGATTTCGACGTCGAGGTTCTTCAGGTTGTGCAGGCGCGCGCCGAAGAACTTCAACAGCTTCTTGGGATGGACCAGTCGCCGCGCGCGCGGTTTGAACACGCGCGCGACACCGCTCAGATAGCGCGCGGTAAGCGAGGCATTTCCGTTGGCCATCAGCTTGCGGAGGGGGCCTTCGAACACGATGCTGCCGCCGTGCTCGCCGGCGCCCGGGCCGAGGTCGACAATGTGGTCGGCCGCCTGCATGACGTCCGGATCGTGCTCCACCACGATGATGGTGTTGCCCAGGCCGCACAATTCTTCCAGAATCCGGATCAGACGTCCGGTGTCGCGCGTATGCAGGCCGATGGAGGGCTCGTCGAGTACGTAACAGGCGCCCACCAGGCGTGACCCCAGGCAGGTGGCCAGTTGGATGCGCTGGGCTTCGCCGCCGGAAAGGGTGGCCGACAGCCGGTCGAGCGTCAGATAGTCGAGCCCCACGTCGTAGAGGAATTTCAGGCGCTGCCGGATCTCCACCAGGATCTTGTCGGCGATGGCGGTTTCCTCCGGCGTCAGCTCCAGGCTGTCGAAGAACTGCTGGGCTTCGGCGATGTTCATCCGCACCACCTCGGCCAGGTTCTTGCCGCCCACGCGGACGTATAGCGCCTCTTTGCGAAGACGGGCGCCTCGGCACTCGGGGCAGAGCGCGTAGCCGCGGTAACGGCTCATGAAGACGCGCACGTGCACTCTGTATTTTTTTGACTCCAGGTGGTCGAAGAAGCGGCGGATGAAGTCTCCCACCAGCTCACGCTCAGCGTCTTTCAGGTCGCAGTAGGGGACGCCGAAGCGAACCTTCTTGCCGGCCGACTTGCGGAAATTGGCCAGCCAGGAGCGGTACTTCGGTTTGGTCCACGGCTCGACCGCGCCGTCATCGAGCGACAAGCCGGCATCGGGGACCACGCGATTCATGTCGAAATCGATGGTGTTTCCAAAACCCTGGCAGCGCGGGCAAGCCCCGACCGGCGAGTTGAAGCTGAACAGAATGGGCTCGGGCGTGCCGAATTCCAGCAGGCAGGTCTTGCACTGGAACTTCTCATTGAAGCGCAATTGCTCTCCGCCGCCGGCGGGTTCGAAGAGAACTTCGCCGGCTTCGCGATAGCAGATCTCGACGGTGTCGACCAGCCGCTGATGCAGGTCGGGCCCGATCGCCAGGCGGTCGACCAGCATGAAGACCGGTTTCGAAAAATCGATTTCCAGCAGCGATTCGGGCGTCGAGAACTCAAATAGCTTTCCGCCCTGGAACAAGCGGTTGAAGCCCTTCTTGCGCAGTTCGAAGAGATGATCGCGGAGGGCCTGGGCGCCGTCGTGCTCACCGCAGGGAAACAGAGCGTACCAGCGTGAGCCCGCCGGCAGCGCCAGCAGGCGCGAGGCTACTTCATCGACGGTGTCCTTCCGCACGCGAGTGCCACACGTCGGGCAAAAGGTCTGCCCGACTCGCGCGTACAACAGCCGCAGGAAATCGAAGCATTCGGTGGATGTCGCCACGGTCGAGCGCGGGTTGCGGCTCGTATTCTTCTGGCGGATGGCGACGGCCGGCGCGATGCCGTCAATCTCATCGACGTCGGGCTTCTCCATCCGCTCCAGAAACTGGCGTGCGTAGGCGGAGAGCGATTCCACATAACGCCGCTGGCCTTCCGCATAGATGGTGTCGAAGGCGAGGGACGACTTCCCCGATCCCGAGACGCCCGTAATCACGGTCAGCTGGTTATGGGGAATGGAAAGCGAAATGTTTTTCAGGTTATGGACGCGCGCGCCGCGAATCCGAATGAAGTCTTCCACAGGATGTATTGGAAACCTTCAGTATACCGCCGACTGGGCCGGCGGTCTGTCTTCGAATCCGGGCATCGGTATAATGGACGGGAATGCGGCCGGTACTTGCGCTCCAGCTTTGTCTCGCGCTGTTCCAAGCCTTTCTGCTGGCTCCCGCCCAGCACGTGCACGAGACGGAGCAGGGCGAGGAGGGGCACGGTCATTCCGCGGTCGTCCACTCGCACTTTTCTCCGCACACCACTATTCCGGTGCGGGGCCGTGCGTTCACCGATGACGACGGGCCTACGGTCTGGGCGCTCGACACCTTCACGATCGTGCTCCCGACGGGAGTGGCGCCCGCCATCCCGAAGCCGGCTTCGGGGATCTTGTTCGCGCCGAAAACCGTCGTGGGAATCCCGGCCACCATTGAGGAACGCGCCCACGATCCGCCCGGCCGCCGGTTACCTATTCCCCGGGCTCCGCCTGCCTGATTTCCCTACCCCCTTAGCCTGTAGTGTGTCTGTGCCACGCCGCCATTGAATTCTGGCGGCGAACGATTCTGCACTTCCGAGGGAAATCGTGACGAGAGAAACCCGAAACCCGAAAGTAAGACTCCACCTGCTGCCCGCATTGGCCCTTCTTGCGATCGGCCCGCCCCTGCGGTGCAGGGCACAAACCTCGCTCGCTCTGAGCGATGCCATCAGCCAGGCGCTGCAGTCCCGGTCATCGCTCCGGGCGGACGCGGAGCGGATTGGGGCGGCGCAAGGGCTACGAAAACAGGCCGCGGCCATTCCCAACCCGGAGTTTCAGTTTCAGAACGAGAATCTGCGGCCCCGCCAGTCCTACACCCGGGATGTGGATACGCTAGCGCTCATCAACCAGCCGCTTGACGTGTTGGGGAAACGCCGGCAGCGGATCGCGCTAGCAGACGAGGGTATCTCGCGCGCCCGCGCGCAGTTTCAACTGTCGCGCTACCAGGTGGTGCGGAACGTGAAGCTGGCTTATTGGACCGCGCTCGGCGCGCAGGCCACGCGCGATGTGCTGCGCACTACCGAGGAGAACTTTCAGAAGATTGTCGAGTATCACTCCGCGCAGCTTGGCGCGGGGGCCATCGCAGAGCAGGATTACCTCCGCGTGCGGCTCGAAAGCGAGCGGCTCAAGGTCTCGGCCGATCTGGCGGCATTTAATGCAAGTCAGGCGCGCCTGGAACTGCTGAAAGAAATGGGCCGGACGAGCTTTCAAGACGTCACGCTGACGGAGCCGCTAGAGCCGATCGCCGCGATCAGTCCGGCGCCGCTCGACCGTGTGCTGGCTGAGCGTGCGGACGTTCAAGTCGCGCGAGCCGCGCTGCGTGAGGCGGAAGCCAATGCCCGTCTGCAGCAGGTCCAGGCGCGCCCCGACCTGAACATTACCTACGGATACAAACGAACGCAACTGCCCGATATGCTGACGGGCGTGAACACGGCCCTGGCATCGGTGCGGATCACGCTGCCGCTCACAGACGAGAACCAGGGCAATCGCGCGGCCGCGGACGCCGACGTGCGCCGGCAGCAGCAACTGCTCGCGGCGGCCGAGGCCGACGTGCGAGCGGATTACTACGCGGCGCTGCAAGAGTACCAGTTCCGGCACGATGAGGTCGTGAACACGCTGGAACCGCTTCGCCAGCACGCCGCGGAGATTTCAAAGATCGCCGCGGCCGCCTATGCGGAAGGGGGCACAGATCTGCTCCGGCTGCTTGACGCGGAGCGCGTCCGCTTGGAGGCGGAACTCGCGCGGACGCGGGGGCTGGTGGAGTACCGGCAGAGCATCGCGAGACTCGAAGCCGCCGAGGGGGTGGCCCAATGAAACGGACAATCGCGGGAATCCTGGCCGGCCTGGTTCTGGCATCGTGCGGCAACCGGCAGCCCGCCGCTGTCTCCACGGGGGCCGCGGCTTCACCGCAGGTTGCTGCGAACAAGGAGGAGGTGGTGCTTTCCGCGTCCCAACAGATGGATATGGCCATCGAGACCCGACCGGCCGTCGCTTCGCAAGAACCCGACGTGCTGAGGACGAAAGGCCACATCGCCCTGGCCGATGAACGCACCTGGAAGGTCGGGGTCCGCACGCAGGGTTCGGTGGTCGCGGTCTATAAGGGATTGGGCGATTCCGTCCGAAAAGGAGACATTCTAGCGCGCTACCACGCTGACGAGGTCCGCGATTCCCGAGCGCTTTACCGCGCCGCGGTCACGGAACTGGAGAGGGTCCAGGCAGCCGCCCGGCAAGCGGAACGGAATCGCGACCGCGCCCGGCGGATGCTCGATTTGAAGGCCGGCTCGGTACAGCAGGTAGAACTTGCCGAACAGGATCTGGTGACGTCGCAAGCCACCATCCAGAAGGCGCGCATCGAGGTAGAGCGCCTGCGGGATCTATTGGAGGACGATCTTCGCGTTCCGGCGGAGCCGGCTCCGAACCGGCGCGACGATATCGAGGATGACGTTCCGATTCTGGCGCCGGGCGACGGATACATCATCGAAAAGAACGTCACGCCCGGCAAGAGCGTAGAGCTCTCGAGCGTGACGTTCGTGATTGCCGATCTCTCCCGAGTCTGGATGCTGGCGTCAGTCCGGCAGGAGGACTTGGGAAGGCTGCGGCTGGGCCAGACCGCCGCCGTTACGCTGCCCGGTGGACCGAGCCGCCGCTGGACGGGGAGAATCGCCAACCTCGGGCAGGAACTCGATCCCACCACCCGGGTCATGCAGGTCCGGATCGAGCTCAATAACAGCGAGAACCGGCTGCGACCGGAGATGTTGGCCAACGCCGAAATCCCCATTGGGCGCGGCCGGCCTGTGGTCGTAGTTCCTGCCGCCGCCCTACAGGACGTGGGCGGTCAAGCCGTGGTGTTCGTCCGCACTGCGCCGGACCGGTTTACGGTGCGCCCGGTGCGCGCCGGGGAGACCGCCGACGGCGAAACGCCCATCCTTGAAGGTCTGCGCGCCGGCGAGGCCGTGGTGGTACGCGGTAGCTTCGTTTTGAAATCGCAGCTCCTGAAATCGACACTGGAGGCGGAGTAGGCCGCCATGCTCAACCGAATCATCGATGTCACGCTGCAGTACCGCTGGCTAGTGCTGGCCGGCATCCTGGTCCTGCTGGGCGCCGGCGGCTACGCGCTCTATACGATTCCGGTCGAAGCGTTTCCGGACCTGACCAACAACCAGGTCGTGGTCGTCACCGAGGCGCCGTCGATGCCGCCCACCGAAGTCGAGCAGATCGTCACCTATCCCATCGAACGCGCTTTGCTCGGGCTGCCCAACAAGGAAGAGGTGCGGTCGCTGTCGAAGCTGGGCCTTTCCATGGTGACCGTGGTGTTCGACGATTCGGTCGCAATGTACTTCGCGCGCCAGTTGGTGAGCGAGCGACTACAGCAGCTATCCGCTTCGCTGCCCCGCGGCATTCAGCCTGTACTGGGTCTGCCCGCGACGGCTTTCGGCGAGCTCTACCAATACACGCTTTCCGGCCCGATGAATCCGATCGACCTTAAAGACTTGCACGAGTGGGTAATCAAACCGCAACTGCGGACGCTCTCCGGCGTGAGCGAAATCAACGCTTGGGGCGGCGAGACTCGGCAATACCAGGTGGTGGTGGATCCGGCTCTCCTGGATCAATACGGGCTGACGCTCCACGACGTTTCCGCGCGGGTGGCGGCGAATAACACCAACTTCGGCGGCGGCTACATCGAGCACGCGGCCGAACAATACACGCTGCTTGGCGCGGGACGGGCTCTCGATACGGCCGACTTCGGCAACATCGTGATTGCCGCGAAAGGAGGCACCTCCGTGCTTCTGCGCGACGTCGCCGAAATCCGGGTAGGCGCGGCGCCGCCGGAAGGGGCCACGCTGCGGAGAGGGGAAACCGTCTCCGGCATGGTCATCATGCTAAAGGGCGAGAACGGAAAGAACCTCATCGAGCGGGTCAAGGAGCGGATCGCCGCGTTGCGCTTGCCGCCCGGCGTCCGGATCGTCCCCTTCTATGACCAATCCTTCGTCATTGACGGCACCATTCACACCGTCGAGAAGAACCTATTCGAAGGTTTCCTGCTGGTGACCCTGGTGCTTCTGCTGTTCCTCGGCAATTTCCGCGCGGCCCTGATTACCGCGGCCATCATTCCTTTTTCGATGCTGATCAGCTTCCTCGGAATGCGGCTGTTTGGCATCAGCGCCAACCTGATGAGCCTCGGAGCCATCGACTTCGGAATGATCGTGGATGGCGCGGTGGTGATGATGGAGAACTCCGTGCATCGGCTGGAAGAACGGCGTGAGACCGAGAGCGTGCTGGAATCGGTGCGCCGGGCCGCCCATGAAGTGGCGCGCCCCATGACTTTCGCGGTGACCATCATCATCGCCGTTTACGTTCCCATTCTCTTTCTGCAGGGCCTAGAAGGACGCATGTTCCGTCCCATGGCAATCACCGTGTGCCTGGCGCTGGCGGGTTCCTTAATCCTGGCTCTCACCCTCGTGCCGGTGCTCGCCTCCTTCGGCTTTGCCCGCCACGTGCCGCGGGCATATGGTGGCGATCCCGATAGCGGTTGGGTAGCCCGGCTGGGCCGCGCGTACACCGGAGTTCTGGGATGGTCCATGCGCCACCGGATGGTGACCGCCAGCCTGGCGCTACTCGTGATGGCGGCGGCGATCGTCTCCCTGTGGTTTATCGGAACCGAGTTCATGCCACGGCTGGATGAAGGATCGATTTTGGTCGAAACGCGCAAACTTCCCGGCGTTTCTCTGACCGAGTCGGTCGAAATCAGCAAAGTGATCGAACGGCGTCTGCGCGAGTTTCCGAAAATTGCCGACGTCGTGATCAAGATCGGACGGCCTGACTTCGCTACCGAGGCCATGGGCATCAATGAGGGCGACACCTACCTGTTGCTGCGGCCAATGGAAACCTGGACGCGTTTTCACAGCAAGGAGGAACTGATTCAGGCGGTGGCTCGGGCGCTCGATCAGATTCCGGGCGTGGCTTACAGCTTCACGCAGCCCATGGCCATGCGCATCGATGAAACCGTGTCCGGCGTCAAGTCCGACCTCGCCATCAAAGTGTTTGGCGACGATTTCCGGACCTTGGGCGCGATCGGCCATCAGGTGTTGCGGGCCGTTTCCAAAGTCCGCGGCGCGGCCGAGGCGCAGGCGGAGGTCACCTCGGGTGTGGCCGATCTTGCGATCCAGGTGGACCGGGCCGCTTTGGCCCGGTATGGCCTCAACGTCACCGACGTGGAAGAAGCGATGGCGGCCGCCGGCTCGGGAGACTTGATCTCCGAGGTTATCGACGGGCAGAAGCGGTACGGCGTCGCGCTGCGGTTTCCCGAGCGCTACCGCAGTGACCCCGACGCCATGCGCAAGATCGTGCTGCGCGCTCCGGGCGGTGAGCAGGTGGCCTTGGAGGAGGTGGCGCGAGTCGAGGTCCGCCGCGGCCCCGAACTGATCAACCGTGAACAGGGGCAGCGCCGCATCGTGGTCATGTCCAATGTGCGAGGCCGCGACCTCGGCGGCTTCGTCGCCGAAGTGCGCTCGCGCATCGACCGTGAGGTTACCCTGCCGACCGGCTACTTCATCGAATACGGCGGCCAGTTCGAGAATCAGCAGCGCGCCACGCGACGCCTGATGCTCATCGTTCCCTTGGTGCTGGCCTTGATCTTCGTCCTGCTGTACCTGACGTTCGGCTCGGTCCGGCTGGCGCTTCTGGTCGTCGGAAATATTCCGCTGGCGCTTGTGGGCGGGATCGCCGCGCTCTGGTTACGCGGCATGAATCTCAACCTGTCGGCGTCCATCGGCTTTATCGCGCTGTTTGGGGTGGCGATGTTGAACGGCGTGGTTTTAGTCAGTTCGATCGATCAGGTGCGGAGCACGGGACTCGGCTTGCGCGAGGCGGTGCTCGCCGGAGCGCGCCGCCGCCTCCGCCCTGTCCTGATTACCGCCTGTGTGGCGAGTTTCGGGTTTATCCCGATGGCGTTAGCGACCTCCACCGGCGCCGAAGTACAACGCCCCCTGGCGACCGTCGTAATCGGAGGCTTATTCAGCTCGACTCTGCTGACTCTCTTCCAGTTGCCGGTGTTATACGACTGGATCTTCAGCGGCTCGCCGCCCGCACCGCGCGGATCCGAGTGATGCGCCAGCGCGGTTTTCGGTGCCGTGTCGCGGGCGTGGTCCGCCGGGAGCGGACTACAATCAAAATATGGAATCCACCGACATCAGCGCGTTTCGCCGTTTCTCGACCCGGTTTGCGGATCTGCGAAACGTGCGCCGTGGCTTTGTGGCCGACTGGGTGGTCACGCTCGTACTACTCCTGTTTGGCTGGAGCACTCTGTTGCAGGCTTATGTCATTCCCAGCCCCTCCATGCAGAATTCGCTGCTGATCGGGGACCATCTGCTGGTGGACCGGCTGGTGTACGCTCCCTCGGGGTCCAGCCATCTGTTGCCGTATCGGGACGTGCGGCGCGGCGATATCATCGTGTTCCAGTCTCCGGTGGAGCCGCTCACCCTGGTGAAGCGGGCGATCGGCATTCCCGGCGACCACATCCGGCTGGTCAACAAACAGCTCGTGCTGAACGGCAAGATGGTGAGCGAGCCCTACGCACTCCACATCGATCCACGGATGGATCCGTACCGCGACAACTTCCCGTCGGCGGACCCTCCCGGGGGCCTGAATCCGCGCGCCGCCGATATGCTGGCCCAGTACGTGGTGAATGGAGAACTGGTGGTTCCGCCGGGCTTCCTGTTCGCCATGGGCGACAACCGCGAGGACTCAAACGACAGCCGGTATATCGGATTGATCCCGCGCGAGAACATCATCGGGACCCCGTTCCTGATCTACTGGTCGTACGAAGCCTCGACCGAGGATCTCTCCAATCCCAACATCGGATTCGATCACGTCGTGGATATGGTGACGCATTTCTTCACCAAGACGCGCTGGCCGCGCGCGTTCCATCTGATCCGCGGCTACCCCTTGCACTCGTAGCCGCCGGCTACGGCCGAGGATTGACCAGCCGGCCGGCAAAGAGGATCAGGCCGCTTTCGGGATCGCGGATTACAAAGAGAAAGGGGTGATCCGCGCGAAACACGGTGCGCGTTGGCGCAATCACGGCGCTGACCAGGACCGCGGTTGCGCCGGTGGCCGCAGCCGCTTCGGTGCCCTCCTCGGAAACATCCACGAAGGCTTTGTGCACCACATCCGAGAGAGCCAGATCGCGCCGGCCATCCATGCCGGAGAAATCGGCCGACCCACTGAAGGCGCCGGCCATTCCCATGCGCGACAACATCTCGCGAAGCGAGAAGCCGGATTCCGCGCGAAACTTGGGGAACGACACCTCGACCGTCCGTTTCTCTAAGCTGCCCAGCCAGGCCGCCAGATCGTCGGGGCCCAGCGATTTCTCCACATCGGACAGCCCGTCCTCCGTTTTCGGCAGAACCACGTCCCAGGCCAAGCCGGTACCCGCGTACCGCATTTCCAGAATCTGCGCGGTGGGCGTTTCGGCGTAGCCGTACGAGGCGGTCTGGTGCATGAACTGAGTCTCCACCGTTCCGCGCCCGTCCAGCTTAAACGGCGCCGGACGCGTTTCCGCCTCACGGAAAGGCCGTTCCCACTTCCCGTAAAAATAGACGGCGCTGGTCAGAACCACGCGCGCGGTACGGTCCAGCGAACCAGGCCCGAACAGTTGGTGGATCTTGCCCTTGGTGCGCTGGTCGGTCCAGGAATTGATGGTGGCGCGAGCGCTCTCAGTGTTTTCAGCGAAGTCGAGTTGTTTGAGAGGGGCGCCGTAAACGTTCTCCGCGGTGCGAAGGAAGTCTGGTTCCAGGTGGAACCCGCTTTGCACCCAAAGGGCGTTGGCATTCAGCAAGTTGTTGCCGCCGCCATTGGCCCGCAGCGCGAGTTGCCGGGCAAGAGCGGTAAACGCGGCCGGATACCCGGCGTCCGGATAGGGCTGATGCAGGACCGCCGCTATCTCCGTGGCCGTATGCCCGCGAGCGCCGCTGAACGCCAGGGAAAGAGCGCTGGAGATGCTGAAGGGCGACAGGATGAGGTTGCCCCCACCCGGAGCCAGGTCCCGATAACATTCGATGCCAAATTGATTGAGCCCGTGGGCCACGGGGTTGTCGCCGGCATGCATCGCGGCCGCCAGCAGGAATGGGAGCAAGATACGGCTCATAGACCTCCTCACCCCGGGGAATGCCGCCAAGGGCTGCGTCCTTTCAGGCGCGGCGCCGATTTCTTCGCCGGCCAGCCTGGGTCTGCCAGGATCCCGGCGAAGCAGCCTCCGCCAGGGTCGCGATATACTGGACGTTACCCCTTTCAACGACAGGAGTTTTCTCGAAATGTTTGATCTGTTTCGCAGCCGGGACAAAGCGGTCCGCATCCTTTTGGGGGCGCTGCTGTTGCTGGTGGCGTTGTCCATGTTGACCTACCTGATTCCCACGTACGACACCGGGTCGTCGAGCGGCGGCACGGGGCAAATTGTGGCCCAGGTAGGCAAGGAAGAGATTCCGCTGACGGACGTGCAGAGGCTGATCCAGCAAAACCTGACGAGCCGCCAATTGCCTCCGGAACTGCTCCCGAACTACATCCCGCAAATGATCCAAGACTTGATCACGGAGCGGGCGCTGGCGTATGAGGCGCAGCGGCTGGGGTTCGAAGTGACGGACGCCCAAGTCAGCGATGCCATCCGGCAGTCCATTCCCGCCCTGTTTCCGCAGGGCAATTTCGTCGGTAAAGACACCTATGCGGCGATGCTGGCACAGCAGAACCTGACCATCCCCGAGTTTGAAGCCGATTTGCGGCGGCAGATCTTGATCACGCGGTTGCGCAGTATCGCAGTGGAAGGCACCGTGGTTTCCCAGGCCGAAATCGAGCAGGCCTACCGGAAGAAGAACCAGAAGATCAACATCGAGTGGGTGAAGCTGACCGGCGAGAGTTACAAAAGTGAGATTCAGCCATCGGCCGCCGATTTGCAGCAATACTACACGATCAATAAAGCTTCCTTCCAGACGCCCGAAAAGAAGAACCTCATCATCCTGATCGGAGAACAAGCCAAGGTGGCACAGACCGTGAATCCGACGGAAGCGCAAGTCAGGACCATGTACGAGCAAGGTAAGGACGCGTATCGTACGCCGGAGCGCGTTGACGTGCGCCATATTCTCTTCAAGACGACTGACCACACAGCGGCCGACGAGCCGAAGATCAAGGCCCGCGCCGAAGACGTCCTGAAACAGCTGAGGGCGGGAGCGAACTTCGCGGACATGGCGAAGAAATATTCGGAAGACCCCGGTTCGTCGCAGAACGGCGGCGAGTATAAAGGTGTCACGCGCGGCCAGATGGTACCGGAATTCGAACAGGCGGCCTTCTCGCTGAAACCGGGCCAGGTCAGCGACCTGGTGAAGTCTTCGATCGGGTACCACATCATTCAGGTGGAGAAGCACGAACAGGCCCGGCTTCGTCCCTTCGAGGAAGTCAAGGATGAACTGACGGCTCAGTGGAGGAAGCAGCGGGCGAGCGAGCTTATGCAGCAGATTGCCGACAAGACGCAAACGGAGTTGCAGAAGGATTCCACCCACCCGGAGAAGGTGGCGGCGGAGTTCAACATGCAACTGGTGCGCGCTGACGGCCTGGAAGCCGGGAATCCTATTCCGGGAGTCGGCGCGAGCACGGATTTCGACCAATCGATCGCAACTCTGAAAAAGGGCGAGGTATCGCAACCAGTGGCATTGCCCGGCGACAAAATCGCGGTGGCGATTCTGACGGATGTGATTCCTCCGCGGCCCGCCACGTTTGAAGAGGTAGAGAGCAAGGTCCGGGACTCGGTAGTGCAAATCCGAACCCAGCGGACGCTGCAGAAGCACGCACAGGAACTCCTGGACAAAGCCAAAGCGATGGGCGGCGACCTGGTGAAAGCTGCTAAATCGATGGGCAAGGAAGCCAAGACCGCCAATGCGGTGGGCCCCACCAGCACGGTTGAAGGCCTGGGCTCGTTGAGTTTCATGGTGGACGTGTTTGGACGGCCCGACGGCACCCTGTTCGGGCCGTTTACGGCTGCCGATGGAACAGTGGTCGGCAAGGTGGTCCAGAACGTGCCCGTGGATGTGACGCAGTTAGCGGCGGAGCGAAACAGCCTTCGCGACGAAATCAAGACCCAAAAAGCTCGCGACCGCGCGGTTCTGTTTGAGGCCGGATTGCGGGACCGGCTGACCCAAGAAGGAAAAATCAAAATTCACCAGGACGTGATCCAGCGGTTAGTGGCGGACTTCGTGTCCAACAAGGGATGATTCCCGGCATCCTGGAGTTTCTACGGGCGCTCACCAACCCAGAGCGGTTGATCGAGCTGTTGAGCACGCTGCTTTCGGGGTGGCTGGGTTACTCGGCCTTATCCGGAGTGGTCTTCGCGGAAACCGGGCTCCTTCTCGGCTTTTTTCTGCCCGGCGATTCGCTGCTGTTCACCGTGGGCGTCGTGGCGGGGGCGGGCGAGCTGAACATTGTTCTGATCAACGCTGCTCTCATGGTAGCGGCCCTGGTGGGCGACTCCACGGGCTTCTTTCTCGGCCGTCACACCGGCCCCCGCATCTTCAGCCGCGCGGACTCGGTCTTCTTCAAACAGGAATACGTAACGCGGACCAAGCACTTCTACGAGCGCTACGGCGGCAAGACCATCATCTTCGCGCGCTTCGTGCCAGTCATCCGGACCTTCGCGCCGTTCATGGCCGGCGTGTCGCAGATGCCCTACCGCCGTTTTCTTTCCTTCAGCGTATTCGGCAGCACGGGCTGGGTTTTGGTGCTGACGATGCTGGGCTACGAGCTGGGGAGCATCCCGTTTGTGCGCCGGCACTTCGACGCGGCGGTGCTGCTCATCATCTTCCTGTCGCTCGTGCCCACGTTCAACGAAGCCTGGAAGCACTTTCGTTCCAAAAAGGGAACCGGCGCATTGTCCTGAGAGCCGGGCGCCGGTGGGCGCTCCCCTCGGGTCGGCTATACTCAGGGAGATTTCCCCATCCAGCGCAGCCGATGCCCGCCATGGCGCCGAATTCCCGCGGTAAACTAACCCTGCTGCAATTGGCGGCGGCCACCTACCTCATGGTTTCCGGCGGCCCTTACGGCACCGAGGAACTCGTGCAGGATTGCGGCTACGCGCTGGCCCTGGCGATCCTGGTGATTCTCCCGCTGATCTGGAGCCTGCCGGTGGGGTTGATGGTGGGTGAACTTGCCGCGGCCATCCCGGACGAAGGCGGCTTCTACGTCTGGGTCCGGCGCGCGCTCGGCCCGTTCTGGGGATTCCAGGAAGCCTGGCTGTCTTTGATGGCCAGCGTCTTCGACATGGCCGTCTATCCGACGCTGTTTGTGGCGTACCTGGGCCGCGTGGCGCCGTCGGCCACCGAGGGAGGCCGGGGATTTCTGATCGGGGTCGCCTTCGTGCTGGCGTGTGTGGTGTGGAATCTGTTCGGCGCCCGCGCCGTTGGCGAGGGGTCGGTGGTGCTCGGGGTTCTGTTGATGAGCCCCTTCGTCGTCGTCGTGGGGGCCGCGTTGACCGGTCATACGACACATGGCGGGGCCGCCGCTCAACCGTTGGCGCACCCGGACTGGCTGGCAGGGATTCTGGTGGCCATGTGGAACTACATGGGGTGGGACAATGCGTCGACCGTTGCCGGCGAAGTGGAGAATCCGCAAAAGACCTATCCGCGGGTCATGGTGCTGGCGCTCGCGGTCACGATGCTGTCGTACCTGATCCCCATCGCGGCAGCCTGGAGAGCGGGGGTTCCAGTCGCCGACTGGGCCACCGGAAGTTGGGTGGCGATCGCATCTGAACTAGCGGGGCCATCCCTTGGCATCGCGTTGTTGGGCGCCGCCATGGTCAGTTCGTTCGGAATGTTCAACTCGCTCACGCTGTCTCTATCCCGCCTGCCGCTGGCGATGGCGGAAGAGGGGTACGCGCCCCGAGTTTTCGCCCGCAAGCTGGCGAACGGCGTGCCGTGGGTCGCGCTGCTGGCGTGCGGCGCGGCGTGGATCGCGGCTCTGCAGTTGAGCTTCGACCGCTTGCTCATGCTCGACATTCTTCTCTATGGCGTCAGCCTGATTCTGGAATTCATCGCGCTGGCGGTGCTGCGGGTCCGGGAGCCGAAACTCAACCGGCCGTTTCTCGTCCCCGGCGGACTGGCCGGCGCCGCATTGCTCGGCGCCGGCCCCGCGGCGCTGTTGGTCATCGCGGCCATCGTCAACCGTCACGAGCAAATGGGCAGGGTCAGCGCGCTGACGGTCGGGCTGATGATCATGGGGGCGGGCGTCGGATCCTATTTCCTGACGCCGCGGAGGCGGCCTTAGGGCCGGGCAGGCTGGTTGACCAACACAACCACGCTGCGGCCTTGCACGGTGCAGGTCTTGCCCGGGACAGGCGGTTCGTTCCCCGGGTCCGCAATGTCCTGGGGAGAAGGCTGGAATGTGTCGATGGCCTTGGCCCACCGGCGGCCGGGTACGACCGGCAGCTCGAAATCCGACTTGTCCCAATACATGTTCAACATCACGTGGAGGTCCGGGTCGCCCTTCGCGCCGCCGAGCGTGAAGGCCAGCACGCGCGCCTCCGGGTCGTCCCAGTTGGGCAGGTTGAGCGCGGTCCCGTGCCAGCTCACGTCCGGCACGCCGCGTTCGTTCGCCGCCCCGGTAAAGAAGGCGCCGCTATGCAGCGCGGCATGGCGCTTGCGAAACGCGATCAATCCCTTCCAGAAGCGGAGCAGAGCGCGGTTGCTCTCCACCAGACGCCAGTTGAACCAGCTGACCTCGTTGTCCTGGCAATAGGCGTTGTTGTTGCTGCGCTGGGTGCGGCGCACCTCGTCGCCGGCCACGAACATGGGGACGCCGCGGGCGAGCAACAGCAGCACGGCGAAGTTGCGGACCTGGCGGCTGCGCAGCGCCTCAACCGCGGCATCGGCGGTGTCGCCCTCCACCCCGCAATTCCAGCTGAGGTTGTCGTTGACGCCGTCGCGGCCGCCTTCGCCATTGGCCTCGTTGTGCTTGGTGTTGTAAGAAACCAGGTCGTTGAGCGTGAAGCCGTCATGGCAGGTCACGAAGTTGATGCTGTTGATGGGCAGTTCACCTTGGGCCTGAAAGAGATCGGAACTGCCCGCCAGACGCGAGGCCACCACGCCGATCACGCCGGGATCGCCTTTGACGAAACGGCGGATGTCGTCGCGGAAGCGGCCGTTCCACTCGGCCCAGCGGTCTCCGGGAAAGTGGCCGATCTGGTAGAGGCCCGCGGCGTCCCAGGCCTCGGCGATCACCTTCGTATCCGCCAGGTCTTCATCGAGCTCGATCTGCCACACCACCGGCGGGTGCGCCGACGGCATTCCGTCTTCGCCGCGGGTCAGGATCGATCCCTCGTCGAAACGGAATCCGTCCACGTGAGCCTCCCGCACCCAGTAGTGCAGGCACTCCAGAATCAGTTTCTGGGCGATGGGATGATTGCAGTTGAACGTGTTGCCGGTGCCGGAGAAATCCATGTAGTACTGCAGATCCCACGGCACCAGGAAATAGTAGGTGCGGTTGTCGATGCCCTTGAACGAGAAGACCGGACCCAGATGATTGCCTTCATCGGTATGATTGAACACCACGTCGAGGATCACTTCAATGCCGGCCCGGTGCAGGGCCTTCACCATGTCACGGAATTCGGTGAGGTGGCGGCCTTGCTCGGGAGAGACGCAGTAGTTGGACTGCGGGGCGAAAAACCCCATGGTGCTGTAGCCCCAGTAATTGGTGACCGGTTGGCCGCCCACCACGCGCAGCACGTCCGTCTCGTCGAAATCGAAGACCGGCAGCAGCTCGATCGCGGTTACACCGAGGTCCACCAGGTAGGGGATCTTCTCGATGATGCCGGCAAAAGTGCCGGGCGCCTTGACGCCCGAAGTCGGCGACTGCGTGAAGCCCCGCGCGTGCATCTCGTAGATGACGGTGTCCTGCATGGGGCGGCGGAGGGGCTGGTCGCCTTCCCAATCATAGCCGGAGGTGTCAATGACCACGGACCGCATGGAAGTGGCGACGTTGTCGTCCGGCCCACAGGCCGAGGAGCGGTTCCAGAGCTCGTTGGTGTTGCCGCGCGCGTAGGGATCGATCAGGACCTTGTTGGCGTTGAAACGTTGCCCGGAGGCGGGATCGAACGGCCCGTCCACGCGGTAGGCGTAGTGCGTGCCGGCGGGCAACCCGCGCACGAGCACATGCCAGAAGTGAAAGGTCTTATTGACGAACGGATCCAGGCGAATTGTCTGCGATGGAAGTGGCGCATTGTGAGCGGCGAACAGCAGGAGTTCCACGCCGGTGGCGTTGCCGGAAAACAGGGAGAAGTTGACGCTGTCCGGGCCGCACGTCGCACCCAGCGGATGCGGCGCACCGGGCTCCGTCTCGTAAACGGTCTGTGTGGGTGCAGGCATGGGCTCTTCAAAGGAGGCTGATTGCGTCGAAGGAATCCGAGCCGGAACCCGGATCCTTATTCTTCTTCCCGGATCTGCTGGCTCAGGTAGCGCTCGTAACCGATCTCTTTGATCTGGTGCAGCTGCGCTTCCAGCCAGTCGGCGTGCTTCTCCTCGTCCTTCAGGAGACGCTCGAAGAGCTCGCGCGAGGCGTTGTCGCCTTCGTCGCGCGACAGGGCGATGGCCCGATTGTACTGGCCGACCGCGGCGATCTCCAGTTTCAAATCGCTCTCCAGCTGTTCTTTCACGTTTTGGCCGATGTTCAAATGCATCAACTCGGTCATGTTCGGCGTGCTGTCGAGAAAGAGGATGCGCTCGATGAGCATCTCGGCGTGTTTCATCTCATCGATGGATTGCTTTTTGATGAAGCCGCCCAGTTTGTCATAGTGCCAGTTCTCACACATTTCGCCGTGCAGGAAGTATTGACTGATCGCCGTCAATTCTTCCTTGAGCGCCTCGTTCAGGGCGGCGATGACATTCGGTTTGCCTTGCATGGTCGAATTGTAGCAAGGGACTCCGGCCGGTGGAGCCTGCCTGCCGCCTGCGCCGCACAAGGCGGGAGCCCTATGCCGCGGCCAGCTCATCGATCCAGCGCCGCATGCGGCGGTAGTGCGAGCCCTTCCAGTAAACCCGGCCGCAGCCGGGGCATTGCAGGAATTCATCAAAGAGTTCCGCCGCGCGGGGCGGGATCCGGACCAGCACTTCCACCCGATTTGCCGGTCGCAGGAGGGTATTGCAGGCCATGCATCGCGTGAACGAGCGGATGGAGCGCGCCAGGTCGAACAGGCGCACGATTTCGGCAGCCTGGAGGCGGCTGTCGGTCTGCCTCAGCCAATACCCGTGCGTGACCGCCGCGTGCATGAGCAGGCTGCGGTCGCGCGTGAGCAGGATGCGGCGCTCGGCGGAGGAAATGCGGACCAGATCGGGGTCCCTGGCGGAGTTGGAATAGGCGGCGTCGAATCCGAGCATCCGCAAATAGGCGGCGAGCCTACCCAGGTGGACGTCAAGCACGAATTTCGATTCGCGGAGCGGATGCGGCCGCACGCGCAGTTCGTCACGGACATCGATGGCTTCGAAGACCGGATAGACGGCCACGCGGTCGCCGTTCTGAACCAAATGCTCGAAGCCGGCCGACTGACCGTTGATGGCGATCAGCTCGACTTCCGAGTGCGGCACGCCGAAGCTCTCAATCAGGTCCTTCACGGCGCCCGGCACGAAGAACGTCTTTTCGAGAGACTGATACTGCCGGTCCGGCGGCAGGTGATCGTTCAGCTCGGCGTAAAAGCGAACCCAGGCGCGGGAAGGCTCCACGCCCCCATGGTAGCGCCGGCCTGGTTACTCGTGGCGCAACGCCACCACCGGATCGACGCGGGCTGCGCGCCGCGCGGGCAGGTAGCAGGCGAGGGCTGCCACGAACGCCAGCACGGATCCCACGACGAGCAAGGTCCACGGGTCGCGGGGGTTGACACCATACAACAAGCTGGACATGACGCTCGTGACGGCCAGCGATCCGAATACGCCGACGGCGATGCCGGTGCCCGCCACAAAAAAGCCGCTGGTCAGGACGAGGCGGAGTTGGTCCCAGCGCGTGGCGCCGAGTGCGGCCCGGATGCCCATCTCCTGGGTGCGCTGTGTCACCGCGTAGGAGAGCACGCCATAGATTCCGATTGCGGCCAACAACAACGCCAGGCCGGCGAAGAGGGCCAGCAGCAGCGTGCGCAGGCGATTGCTGCCCAGAGAGAGCGCCTTGATTTCGTCGAGCGTGCGAATGTCGGCGAGCGGCTGGCTGGGATTCAAGTCCCGCACCGCGGCTTCGATGGAGCGCGTCAGGTGGTTCGGGTCGAGAGCACCGCGTACCACGAGCGAGACGCCCAGCGCGGGACTCTGCCGGTATGAAACATAGACGCCGGGGCTGGAGTCGCGGAGACTTTTGACCTTTTCGTCCGCTACTACACCCACCACTACCCAGGCTGCGTCCGGCCCGCGGCGGCGTCCGGAGACGATCTGGGGAAGGAAGATGCGCCGTCCCACGGGGTTTTCGCCGCGGAAGTAGCGCTGTGCCATGGTCTGGTTGAGCACCGTGACCAGGGGAGTGGGGGCCGTATCGGTCTCGGCCAGCCCTCGGCCCTGGCGGAGCCTCATGCCCAACGTATGGAAGTAGGAAGGGCTGACAATTTTGAAGAAGCCGCTGGGGCGGCTGGCGCGATCCACCAGTCGGCCTTCAATCTGGAACGGCATCTCCCATCCCCATCCCATGAACGGAAGCACCGACGTGGTAGCCACATCGCGCACGCCGGGAACGGCGGCGATCTTCTCCCGCACTTGGCTCAGATAACTGGCGATTTGCGGGCCATCCGAATAGCGTTCCGGCGCCATCGGCAGCGACATCGTGAGCACGTTGGTGGTCTCGATGCCGGGATCCACTTGCAGCAGATCGTAAAAACTGCGGATCAGCAGGCTGGCGCCCGAGAGCAGAACGAAGGCCAAGGCGACTTCGGTGATGACGAACAGGTCGCGCATCCGCCGGCGGCCGGGACCGGCGGTCAGGCTGCGGCCGACGGCTTTGAGCGAGCCGGCCAGGTCTCCGCGCACGGACTGGAGCGCTGGGCCGATGCCGAACAAGACGCCGGTCAGGACCACAATGCCGGCCGTGTACAACAAAACCCGGACGTCCAGGTGCACCACGGCCTCAGGCGGCAGAATCAGCGGCGGCATCCAGGCTTTCAGCGCCGCGATCAGTCCATAGGCAATCCACACGCCGAGAAGGCCGCCGAGCCCGGCGAGCAAGACGCTCTCCACCAGAAGCTGGCCGACCAGACGCCAGCGGCCGGCTCCCATGGCCGCGCGGATGGCCAACTCCCGTTCGCGCCCGGCGCCGCGGGCGAGCAGAAGATTGGCCAGATTGGCGCAAGCAATCAACAACACTGCCGCCACCGCCCCCAGCAGGATCAGCAGCGACCGCCGCAGTGTGTGAGTGGTGACGTTGTCCACGAGGCGTTCGATGGCCACGCCCCACCCCTTGTTGGAATCCGGAAAGTCCCGCTGGATCCGGGATGCCACCGAGTTCATTTGCCCGCGCGCCTGCTCCGCCGAAACGCCCGGCTTCAACCGGGCCCAGACGCGCAGCCAGCGGGAGTTCCGCGTCTGGTCCCGGGCTTCGAAGGCGAGGGGCATCCAGACATCCTGGAACCCTTTATCGAAGGGGCCGCCTTCCGGAAGCACGCCGACCACGGTATACGGACTGCCGTCGAGGGTCAGCTTGCGGCCGATCAGGTTGCGGTCGGATCCGAAGCGGGCCTCCCACACGCGGTGGCTGAGGATCACCACCTGGTCCTGGCCCGGCTGATCTTCTTCCGGCAGGAAGGTGCGGCCGAGCGCGGGTCTTAGGCCGAAAATATCCAGGAACGGAAAGGTGACGCGGCCTCCCTGGAGTTGGACGGGTTCGTCGGCGCCGGTCAGGGTGAAGGCGGCGCCGCTTTGCGCGGCCATCCCGGCGAAAACCGTGTTCTGCGATTTCCAGTCCAGGAAGTTGAGCGTGGAAACCGACGCAGGGGCGCCGCTGGGAGCCGTTTCATGAAGCTCGACCAACTCTTCGCCGTGGGGGTAGGGAAGGGGCCGCAGCAGGACGCCATCGACGAAGCTGAACATGGCGGAATTGACGCCGATTCCCAACGCCAGGGTGAGGAGGGCGATGAGGGTGAATCCGGGTGCGCCGCGGATCAGGCGCAGCGCGAACCGCACATCGTTCAGCAGTCCACTCATCCGTGCCGCTTATCGTAGCATCCGGCTCCCGGGCTCACCGCGACCCGGAGAAGGCCAGGAGCACGTTGCCGGACATGCCGCTCCGCACGCCGACGTAGCCCGAGCCGACGAACAGGGTGCCGCCGGCGACGGTGGGGCCGGATACGCTGATCGAGCCGCCTTTGGCCGCCACGCCGTTCACGGTTTGAAACTCTTGCACGGTATTGAACTCCCAGAGTACGCGGCCGTCGCCGGCGGCGAGAGCACGCACCACGCCGTCCCAACCGCCGGAGAAAACCACGCCGGGAATGGCCGACAGCGCTCCTTCTTGTCCGGGATGCTGGGCGAACGCCGGCGCCGGCTGCAACGCGGTAAACCATTTCCGCTCGCCGTTGCGAAGGTCGACCGCGGCGATGCCCCCGGGGCCCAGCCCGAAATACGCGGCTTGGTCATCGGCGGCGCCACCCCAGACGATTTTCCCGCCGAATTCCTTGGTGTTGTCGACCAAAGCTGTGCGCCATACGACCGCGCCTTTCTGGTCCGGATCGTGGGCCCAGACGTTGCCGCTCTTCTGTCCCGCCACCAGAAGGGTGCTCCCGTTGGGCAGCGTCTTGAGGATCGGAGAAGCACCGAAGTCGTGATCCGGCCCCAGATTTTTGGGGCAATTCTCGGGGCGCGTCGCTCCCGCGCAACCCGCCAGCCAGGCGTCGTTTTCGGTATCCTGCACTACCCACAGGATCTTGCCGGATTCGAGATCGAGGGCCATGAGGGCGTCGGTGGTTTTGGGCGCGGGCTCGGTGTAGGCATCACCCGTCCCGATGTACAGCGCGTGGCGCTTCGGGTCAAGCGTCGGCGAATTCCAGACCCCGCCTCCGGCCGGCGCGAAGCGCTCCACGCCGTTGGAGTTCTTGCCCGCGGGTTTGGGCTCGTCGGCGATGGTGTACGTCTTCCAAATCTGGCTGCCGCTTGCGGCGTCCAGCGCCACCACGCTGCCGCGAAACGTGCAGCAAGCATATTTGGGATTAACGCCGGCGCCCTCTTCTCCGGAAGCGACGGGGAAATATACTCGGCCCTCCAGAACCTTGGGAGCGGCGGTGATGCGCGCGCTCGGGTGGTCTTCGACGTGGACCCTCCAAAGCCGATCTCCCGTCGCGGCGTCCACCGCGTAGGCATTCGCTTTCAGGTCGCCGAAGTAGGCGGCGTAGCGCGTGCCGGCGCGCTCAATGGTGACGGCGCTCCGCACTCCGGCGTCCGCTTGGAAAATCCAATACACGCAACCGGTGGCAGCGTCGAGCGAGTAGACCTGGCCGGTGTCGACGCCCAGAAACACGCGCCCGGCCGCAACCACCGGCGCGCCCATGACGGATTTGACGCGGGGGAATCCGAAGGCCCATTTCAGCTTCAACCCAGCGACGCCGGCGGCCGGCATCTGCGCCGCTTTCTCCGATTGGAACCGCGCATTGGAGGCATCGACGCCCCAACCGTTCCAGGCTGGACTCGCGGCGGGGTCGCTCAACCGGGCGCCCGTGGGACATCGGTTCGGCGGTCCGGTCTGGGCCAGCAGGGGACCTGCCGCCAGGGTCAGCCACAAGAATCCTGAGAATCGCGTCATGCCGGGCTCCTCTTTTGGTTCAGTCTATCCAATTGACGGAAGGCCAGGCGACGCCGCGCCCATGTTCTCACGGTGGCCCTTACTCCACTCGCCCGAACTTGCCGGCATGAAAGAGGCGGTGGTCCACCCGGCCCAGCCGCTTCACCGAGCGTGCCTGGAGCAGCGGAGTGTGGGCGATGGTGCAGAGGTATTCGGGAATGGCCCAGACATCTTCTTCCGCCGTCATCCAATGGATCGAGTCGAATCGCTTTAAGTTCACGGGGCGCGAGTAGTTGCGCAGGGTTTTCTCCCGGCCCAGGTTGAAATAGTGTTCGAAGTACGACATCGCCAACTCGCGCAGCGTGCGATAGACGGGCTCGCGGTAGCGCAGGCCGGAATAGTTGGACTTGGCGACGGCGCCCCAACAGCCGTGGACTCGAAAGATGGCGAGGACGTGATCGTCGTCGCGAACGGCTTCAAAATCGAGCAGGAGCGGCGGAAACCCGAGCATGCGCAACGCCGCGGCCCCGAACAGGGCGCCTTCCATGCAGTGAGCCACGCGCTTGCGCAGAACCAGGCGCGGCGAGTAGCACGTGACGCCATTGGGTTCTTTGTTGTAGCCGATATCGTGGTCCAGAAAAAACTGGATTTTCTCGGGGGTGCGGAGGCGGCGGAACACGGCGCGCTCGGCGGGGGTGAACGGGTCGCGTGCCATTGCGCTCAGGTTACCGTATTTTACGGAGCGGCCGTTCGATGCCGGCGAGCGAGCGCTGGAAATCGCGTTGCGGGATGATAGGTAGGGATCGTACGATGCTGCGCCGGGTTGCCATTTGCCTTATTGGCTCGCTGGGAAGCGTTGCCGCACAGGACAGCCAATTCCACGTGCAGACCAAAGTGGTGCAGGTGCCCGTCACAGTTGCTGGCAAGGACGGCCGGAATGTGGACGGCTTGGCCGCTGGAGATTTCCTGGTGCTGGACAATGGCGTCCGGCAGGAAGTCACCTTGGATGACTTTTCGACGTCGTCAGCCCCGATTTCGCTGGCGATTGTCATTCAGACTTCGAAGATTTCCACGCCGGCGCTCGCGAAGATTCACCGGATCGGCGGCATGATTCAGCCTTTGGTGACCGGCCAGCACGGCCAGGTAGCAGTGGCGACGTTCAATAGCCGAATTCAGTGGGTACAGGACTTCACTTCGGACGACGACAAGATCCGGTCTGCGATGAACAGCGTAAGAGCCGGGTTGGCCATGCAGGACGCGCGGATGCTGGATGCGGTTGCGTTGGCGGCGGGTCATCTGGAACAGCGGCTCGGCCGCAAGATCCTCCTGCTGATTTCCGAAAGCCGGGACCGGGGCAGTGAGACCAAGGTTTCGCAGGCTCTGGAAGCCGTGGGGCGCGAGGGGATCGAGGTCTTTGCGGCGCACTACTCGGCGTATGCGACCAGCTTGATTGCGAAACCGAAAGATCAGACGGACCTGTCTGCTCCGCCTGAGTTCCCGAATGACCCTACCGAGGCGCCCAATCCGCCGCCTTCCGTGAACTTCCTGGCGATCCTCTCGGAGCTGGCCCGGATGGGCAAAACCAACACGGTCCAAGCGCTCACGCAGGCTACGGGAGGCTCGGATTACCCGTTTTTGAAGGAACGCGGGATTGAGAGCGCCATCGAGAAGCTGGGAGTGGAAGTTCATAGCCAGTACCTTCTGAGCTTCCCGCAGCGCGGAGAACCGTCGGGGATGCACGAGATCGAGGTTTCAGTACCCAGCCGGGCCGATCTGCGCATTCGCTCGCGGCGTGTGTACTGGACGGATCCGGCCGGCGACGCGCAATCGAAAACGAACTAGCGTACTTGGCGAAGGGCGCGTTGGAAGCCGGGCAGCGCGCGCTCGAGATCGTGTTGCGGGATGGTGAGCGAGAGACGCATGTAGCCGCTGCGTCCGAAGCCGGCGCCGGGAACGGCCAGGATGCCTTCCTCCTGCAGCAGGCGAATGAAGCCCAGGTCGTCGGGAATGGGCGTCTTGGGAAACACGTAAAACGAGCCTTGGGGCCGCGGCGCCTCGTACCCCATGGAGTTGAGGGCGTCGCACAGGAAATCGCGTTTGGCTTGATACCCGGCCACGTCGACGGTGGCGTCGGGAACCAGCGCCACCACCAACTGCCAAAGGGCGGTGGCGTTGATGTAGCCGAGAATCCGGATGGCGAACGTGCAGGCGTTGCGCAGCGCGGCGGCTTCGGAGAGGCGCGGAGGGATAGCCAGGTAACCGATGCGCTCGCCGGCGATCGCCATAGCCTTCGACCAGGACCAGGCCAGCACGGATCGCTGGATGAGGTTGAGGGTCTCCGGTGGTTTTAGGCCGTCGTACACCAGCGGGCGGTAGGGCTCGTCGCTAATGACCAGCACCGGTTCGCGGATGACGGCGTTCAACTCGCGCAGCACGCCGGCATCGTAAACAGCTCCCGTTGGATTGTTGGGCGAATTCAGAATCAGGGCCTTGGTGCGCGGGCCGATGGCGGCGGCGATGCGCGCCACGTCAGGCTGAAATTTGTTGCTGGTTTCCACCGCGATCACGCGGCCGCCGTGGTTCTCCACGTAGAAACGGTATTCGGGAAAGTAAGGATTGAGGAGGATGACTTCATCCCCCGGATCGAGGATCGATTTGAGGACGATGTTAATGGCGCCGGCCGCGCCGGTGGTCATGAGCACGTCATCGGCGGTAAACGGAATGCCGGAGCGCGCGGCCACGCGCTGCGCGATGACGGCGCGGACTTCGGGGAAACCAGCGTTGGGCATGTAGCCGTGGCTGCGAGGGCGGTTCTCCGCCACCACGCGGCGCAGCGCGGCGATCACGGGCTCGGGCGGCTCGACGTCCGGGTTACCAATGGAGAAATCGAATACGTTTTCGGGGCCGCGTTCCTTGCGAAGCTGGATCCCGATCTCGAACATGCGCCGGATCCACGACGCGTTTTCGAGTTGGGCGGCAATGGTCCGGGCTATTGGCAAGCCAGGATTGTAGCGCCCATCCCGGCAGCGGACAATGGCAGCGGCTCTATTTCAGCGCAACGGGTTTGCCGTGGGGAGTGTGGTGGTAGGCGTCGGCCCACGCTTCTTTGCGCGCGGCCAGCGCGGCCGGTTCGGCCAGGCCTTTGGCTGCGACTAGCCGCTCGAGCGCCGCCAGCCAATGGTCGTAGTAGCGGAAGCCATCGTCCGGCTCGCCGCGGCGGGCCGCGGCCGCGAGTTCCTCGGCCAGCGCGGCGGCCCACTCTTTCCACGTGAAATGGCCCTGCTCGGAGAGCTTCACCGCGAGCGCGAAGGCTTGGGCCTGCCAGGGTTCGGCAAACACTGGCCCGCCAGGATCGCGCGGCAATCGCGGCAGGGCGGTGAGATCAGGCTGGCTCAAGATAGTCATCCCACATATCGATGTATACCGAATCGCGCGGCGAGGCCTGGCTGCCCCAGAGTTCTCGCGCTGTGAAACGCACCGAATAAACGTGCTGCGGCTTCTCGCCCAGGAAATGCGCATTGGTGTCCGGGAACAGAAAGACTCCGTGATCGCGATCCACGGTGCCGACTTTGCCGCGTGCGTACCGCGGGAGGCGCGTGTGGCCGGTGGGATTCGCATTGCGGGCGCGAACTCGTTGGCCCATTTGAAATTTGGCGGCCACCGTCACATCGCGCCGCGGGGAAACGCCCCGGCCGAGTGTCGTCGCCACCTGCTCCGCACCAACCGGAGGGATTGCCCGGGCCGAGCCGGGCAGCGGCCGGCCGCTCGTCAGTTCCGCCGGCGTGACGAGGCCGCTTTCCACCACCAGCCCTTCCAGCCGGGTGAGCCATTTCTCGTAGTAGCTCATCCGCAGGTACTCGGCGGCCGGAATCCGCTCGATCCCATGGCGGGAGGCGTCGAGGTTCCATTTCCGCCACGCTCCCATGAGGCAATTCATCGCAAACGTCCGCGCCTCCCATCGGGCGTAGAAGACGGGCTCGTTGCTTTCGTGCTCAATGAGGCCCATGCCGTGCATGCCGCCCATGTCATGAACGCCGTTCATGACGCCGTGACCTTGGCAACGCCGACCATGGCATCGCGGGTGACGAGGGCGGCGAGCGCTTCCTCATCCAGGTTTTCCGTCCCGCCAGGCCGTTCGGGCAGCACCAGGTAGCGCAGCTCGGCGGTGCTGTCCCAAACCCGCACTTCGACGCTCTCCGGCAGATCGAGCCCGAACTCGCGCAGCACGCCGCGCGGGTCAATCACGGCACGCGAGCGGTAGGGCGCCGACTTGTACCAGACCGGCGGCAGGCCGAGGACCGACCAGGGATAGCAGGAACACAGCGTGCAGACCACCAGGTTGTGGACGCCGGGCGTGTTCTCGACGACTACCAGGTTCTCACCCTGAGCGCCGCCGTAGCCCAATTCCCGGATGGCGGAGCCGCCCTCGGCCAGCAGCCGCTGTTTGAAGGTGGGATCCACCCAGGCTCGGGCCACCACGCGCGCGCCATTGCGCGGGCCGACCTTGTGTTCATATGTCTCGATTAAGGCATCGAGCGCCGCGGGATCCACCAGCCCTTTTTCGACGAGCAGTGATTCGAGCGCTTTCACCCGGAGTGTGAGGTCGGAGGGAACCGCCTGGTGAGCGTGGTCGTGGTCGTGCTCGGCCATCGTAGTTGCGATTATATCGCGGCTGGCGAAAGGGCCTGGCCCCGGCGAAGTCGCTAACTCGACCGGGGGAGCCGGCATTGCCGACTGGCCTGCACAAGGCTGGAGCCTTGTGTTACTACCGAGCCGGCATCGGGACGAATTTGTCGAAGCAGGAGTTGGGAGTTCCGGGGCGGCTTTGGTGCACATCGGCGTATGCGACGAACCACTTGACGGCGTCGGGCATATCCAGGCGCAGGTTGTCGAAGACAATGCCGAGCCGATGGCGATCGTCATAGCCATCGAGCGTGATCTTGCCCCCGTCCTGGATGCGGACGTTGCGCAGGACGATGCCGGTGAACTCGGGGATCTTGTCGCGGTCCGGGCCGGTGGAGGCGGTGTAATGCGTATCCATCAAGATCGGGTTTTTGGTGTTCCGGATGCAAACGTCATCGTAGACCACATCGCGCACCGGGCCGCCGCGCGTGATGTTCGACTTGATGCGGATGCCGTTGTCGGCGCCGTCGATGGAAAGGTCCGTCACGCGGATAGCCTCGGCGCCCGCATAGGTCTCGCTGCCGATGGACATGCCGTGGCCGGCGTAGAAGTGGTTGTGCGCGATCGTGATGTGTGAGGTTGGGCCGCCCGCCTTGATGGCGACGTTGTCATCGCCGGTGTGAATGAAGGAGCGGGTGATGGTGACGTTGGTGGATGCGCCGGGGTCGATGCCGTCGGTATTGCGCGCGTTCTTGGGCGTGTTGATGACGACTCCCCAGGCTGTGAATCCGTCGCCATTGCCATAGTACACGTGAAAATTGGCGGCGTTTTTCAAGGTGATGCGGTAGAGCGTGAAGTTGTCGGCATGGGAGAGAACGATCAGGCGGGGGCAGTTCTGGAAGCCTCCGGCGCGCGCTTTTTCGGCCAGATCCCACCAAGTGACGTCTTGACCGAGCAGTTTGGCGCCACCGCGGCCGTCGATCGTGCCTTCTCCCTGGACGCCCGCGCCGGCCACGTGGTCGCCATTGATCAGGGCGCGGCAGCCGTGGCCGCTCTGGTCGATGGTGCCGCAGCGGCCGGGCGAAACATCATAGTCGCGCGGATCCCGCGATCCGAACAAGGTGACTCCCGCTCCGATGTGAAGCGTGACGCCCGCACGCAGGTCGAGCGGGCCGGAGAGAAAGGCCGATCGCGGGCCGTCGGCGTTCAGTTCCACAGCCCGGCCCGGCGCACAGGTGTCCAGAGCCTGCTGGATGCGCCGGGTATCGGGCTGGGTTTCATCGATGACGGAGAGGCGGGCCGGCAACACCGCACAACTCGGCGGGATGACGGGTTCGGTGACTGTCCTCGTATCCTGTGCGCGCAGAGCCGTGGCCCCGAAACCGAGGAGGAGGACCAGGAGTTTCACTTCGAATCCCCGGGGTTCCAGCTGTCAGCTCCCTTTAAGAAATCCGGCAGCGTGAAGCCCGCCGCCTGCTCCGCGGTGAGTTGATGCGACCACGGAACGCGCGCGGCGGGATTGGCGCCGGGGCCTTCGGACTGGAACTCGGCATAGAACGAGGTCTCGTGGTTGTGGTTATCATTCCACACGCTCCAGCCCGGCGGACGGATGTGTGCGCCCAGCCAGCAATTGCGGTACACCACCTGGGAATAGGCCCGCCAGGGGCGTCCGAGGTAAACGCCCGCGCACGTGTTTTCGCCCGTCAGGCGGCACCGGTCAAAGACGAAGCCGCTGGTTTGCTCGGGATACGTCTTGGATTGGGCGGTCACATATCCCGCGCCCTTGCTGTGAATGCGGCAATCGCGGAAGACGGCGGCGGCATCGCCGAAGATGAAGTCAACGTGTCCTTCGATGTAGCACTGGTCGAAGAAGTGGCGGCCGGCCGCGCAGTGATTGGCGTCGGTGGCAGCCAGGGGCTGAGGCACGAAATGGCACGCGGGCCCGTTGACATACAACGTGTCCTGCCATCCCAAAAAGCGGCAGCGCCGGAACACTGCGCGGTCCGCGCCCACGAAGAGCGCGACGGCCTGCGAACCGACGCCGTAGGTGTTTTCGAAGGAGACGTTCTCAGCCTGGAAATCGTCGGCGAAGACGTACGCGCTCGCCGTATAGCGGGTTTCGGCGGTGGTGGCGGTGCTCAGGTTGTAGGTGATGACCGTGTTCTGTGGGTCCTCGCCGACCAGGCGGATGAAGCGCTTGTCACGGGGCACGGTCAGACGTTCGGTGTACACGCCCTTCCGGACCTCGATGGTGCAGGGGCTCTGATTGCCGCGCGGGACGGCATCGATGGCTTCCTGCACGGTGCGATAGCGGCCTCCTTTCTTGGAAACCGTCAGGCGGGAGGATCCGGGCCCGGCGAAGGCCGAGGCGAGAGCAGCGGAGGCTGAAGCGATTACCGCTCGGCGAGAAACAGCGGGCATAAGTGCCGTTCGAACAGGTTCTCGGTCACGTTGCGAGAGATGGGCTCTTCGCATTCCGCCAGCATCTTCGAATAGCGCTCTCCCATAGAGGCGGCGACCTTGTAACCCACGTGCAGTAACTGCCGCACATCGGGGTTGTAAAGGGGATTGGCCTGGTCGTGGCGGAGCGCGCCGGTGTACTGGCCGCTGGTCCAGGACTGCACTTCTGCCGGAGCCGGCAGGCGGCCCTGGCGAATGTCGATCACGGCAGCGTAGGGTTCGCACAGCGCCTCGCGGTGGGCGTAGGCCTGTGCGTACACTTCCTTTGCAAGGCGCAGCGCTTCACCGCCGGCCTCGGCCAGTCCGATCAATTCCTCCAGCCAACTAGTGCCCGCGGTCTTGACATGGACCCCGGCGCCGGATTTGCGGAGCGCCCTCCGAATGGACGCATAGATGGAAAATTTATCGCTGCCGGAATGCACGCTGAGCTTGAGATTCGCGGGAAGACGGTATTGAGCGATGGCGTGCGCCACGACCGCCAGGTCGGCGCTGAATTCGGATTCGAACCCAGCCACGTCTCCCACGTAATCCACTCCTTTGTTGAACCGGCCGGTGAACTTGGGAGCGATGGTCTGGATGGGGATCTTCTCGTCGGCGAGGGCGGCCAGGATGACCAGCAACTCCACCGGAGTCTGCGGAGCGTCGGTTTCATCCATCGAGACTTCGGTGACGAAGGGGCGGCTGCCGCGGCTTTGGGCAATGTGGCGGTAGATGCGGCCGGCCTCCTCGGCGGCCGACAAGTACTTGGCTGCGATCTCAACAACGCGCTGGCGACTGATGGCGAGCGGCTCGGAGAGGCCCGCGATGCGCAACTGGCCCACCAGCTCGGGGTGCTTCGAGGCGAAGGGCTCGACGCACTCGCTGCGGCGTCCGATGGCGTCGGCGACATCGATGGTGAAGAAGTCGCTCGAATCGAGGAAGCGATCGACCGTCCCGAGGTTGATGTGGTCGGCATCCACGTAGTAGGGGTGTTTCCATTCCAGCGCACGCACGGCGGCATCGGCGGCTGTCCGCACGCTGGCGGGTTCGGAGTGGACGATGTTGTGTTCCCGGTTGGATTTGTTCCAGACCGGAATCACCGTGACACCGAGGGTGGCGGCCTTCGCGCAAGCTTGCAACTGGGCCTTGGCCTGGTGCGCGAAACGGTCGCCCACCCCCAGCGAAAACTTCGCGAGTTGAAGAAGCGCAGTGGCTTCGGTCATGGTCGATTCCTTGTCAGAAGACGACACGTGCTCCTAACTGGATGCTGCGCGGCCGATTGGCTTGCGCGCCCGAAATGGTCCCGAATGAGCTTCCGGTCGCTGTTGTATTAGGGGTGGGAAAGACCGGGTGGTTGAGCCCGTTGAATGCCTCGAACCGAAGCTGCAGATACGACTTTTCGGTGAAGCTGATCCGCTTCAGAAGCGACGGATCCAACTGGTTGATTCCATCCATGCGCAGAGCCGAGATCATGGTCGGCAACGTGCGAATGTGGTATTGGAACGCATCGGCGGACTTCGTGTCGAACGCGCTGACATTGAACGCGGTGCTGCCCGGATCGGCCATCCGATTGTCCAGGACGAGGGGAGCTCCGAAGTAGACATAGTCGCCCGGGCTGGTGGTGCTGCCATTGTTCCAGTTGATCGGGGCGCCAGTCTGATACGTGTAAACCGTGTTGAGCTGCCATCCTCCGAGAATGCTATTCATCCACCGCGATTGAAGGTTGACTAGCTTGTTCTTCCCAATGGGGAGTTCGTAGCTGATTGCCGTGACAAAGCGGTTCGGATGGTCGATCGAGGAAATCCGCTTTTCCGGAGCGGGATCCGAGTCGTTCAACCACGTCACTCGCTCGATCAACTTCGAATAAATATAGTTGAACGTGAAATTCAGACCATGTGACGTCCGCTTCTGGACCCGCACGTTCAAGCTGTTGAAATACGAGCTGCCTACGCTGGCGTTTTGTTCGATGATTCCTCCGCCCCCGTTCCACCCGCTGGCGCTATCGCCGACCGGAAATTGCGGATACCGCGCCAGAAGCTGTGCGGGTGTTGTATTGGCGGCTGTTCCCGTGCTGGTTTGCAAGCCAAAGAATGGGTTCGCCGCTGTGGTCGCAAGGTAGTTTTGTGCGGGGTCGCGCACGCCGAGTGTGCTCAGGAACTGTCGCGGGATTCCGTTCAATTGCGTGGCGTCAACCGGGAGGTGGATCGAGTGATTCCCGATGTATGCCACCTCCAGCATCAGATTCGGGGTCAGACTTTGTTGGACGCCAAAGTTCCAACGCAGCGAGTAAGGACTGCTCATGTTGGGGTTGATGAACGTAATGGCCTGGCCCGCAAAGGTGAGCAGGCCGAGGGACGAACCGGACGGCGCCAGCAGACCCGCAGGAAACGGGTTACTGAGCGTTGCGGCGGGAGATGCAAAGTTGTTGCTGGTCGGCACCATGGTGGTCGTCTGGCTGAAACCTTCCTGGTTGGTTTCTGGGCTGGTCGAAAACTTTCCATTGACGTCCATCCTGGCGATGCTGACAGGTGCAACGAACATACCGAAGCCGCCGCGAATCACCGTCTTTCCCTGGAGTTTGTCGGGAGTCCAGGCGAATCCCACTCGCGGGCTCACCAGGTGCGATGAGTTGTTATAGACGGCAGTACCGTTTCCGGGGAAGGTCAGTCCGCCGAGGGCGCTGAAGGCACTTGCTGGTAGCTGCGCGATGGGCGCCTTCGCATAGGCTGCTTGGGCCGCGGTCTGCAACGGGTTGGCCGAGGTCGTATCAAAGCCGTTCACGGTCCTCCCGTATTTCTCATTGTACGGTCCGTCATGATCGAACCGGAGGCCGAGGTTCAGGGTGAGATTCCGTTTCACACGCCAATCGTCCTGGACGAACACCGAGGAGTAGTACGAATACCAGGAGGCGAAGGTATTGAGGTCATACGAACCGCCGGTCGGCAAGCCCATTAGGAACTCGGCAAAATCCTGACCCACGACCGACGAACTGGTAGCTTGAGTTTGGCGCACATAGTTATTGCCGCTGAAAGAGAATGTACCTGCCGAGTTGCCGGCGGTAAACGTGTTCAACCGGTATTGCCGGAAGTCGCCGCCAAATTTCAGAGTGTGGCTGCCCTTGATTTTTACCCAATTGGCAAAAATTTGCCCTGACTGCGATGGCAGCCGGTCCGCGCCGGTGCCAGTATTGCCTAGTGTTTGGAATGAACTACTGGCGAAACTCACTACCGGCAGGGCCAAATACTGGGAGCCGGCAGCCATGTACGCAGGGAATCCTAGAGTGGTCGGGTTGAAGCCCACGCTTGGCACATCATGCCCCTCGTTCAAGCGTGTGAAGTTAAAACGCACATCCAGGATATTGGTTGGATTAATCGTGTATACCTCGTCCACGCTGACTCCCGTATTCGTGCGGAACAACAACGAACCAGTGGAGAGATTGTCGAAGTAATTGTTCTTCACTTGCGTGTAGTCGGTATGCCGGATATCGAAAAACATCCGGCTGTTGTCGTTCATGTTGTAGTCCATCCGGCCCATCTCGTTGCTGAAGTTGTCGGGCGTGTTGGGCGCGGTGACGTAATTCTGGGTGCCATCCGCCAGCCCTGCCGCATTCGATCGCGGTATGAACTTGAGATAGGCCTGCGCGACCGGGTTCACGTACGGCGCTACCTGCGGGATTTGATTGTTGGTGAAAGGTTGGCGCGTGATGTTGCTACCGTTCACAACTGCGCTGTACGGGTCGTAGAGCAGCGTTCCTTTGGGATTGGTAGCCGTGGTCACCAGCATCTGAGCGAAGTTTCCCCCTCGTTCGGCATCGCTGGGAACCGTGAGGTTGACGGGGTTCGGCTGGGCATCTTTCATGCTCTCCCAGGCGAAGAACCAGAACAGTTTGTTGCGGCCGTTAAATACCTTGGGCAGCACCATGGGTCCACCCGCCGTTACTCCGTATTGGTTCAAATGTGTAACGGGACGAGCCGCGCCTTTCTGATTGAGGAAGAAGTCATTCGCAGTTAGTGTATTCGGCTGGTTGAACTCCCAAGCCGAGCCGTGCAGGGAATTGGTGCCGCTCTTGGTAATCTGGTTCAACGTTCCACCGGCGGTATGGCCGAAGGCCGCGTCGGTATCCGACTCCTTCACGCGCACTTCCTGGACTGCGTCCTGCGGCGGGCTGTACGCCAGCCGCCCGTCCCACGTGGCGTTGGGCGAACCATTCACCAGCAATTCGCTGGTCTGTTGATAGGCGCCGCCCACGCTCCATCCGGCCGCGGCGCCCGAATCGAAGGGATGCACCAGGGTCGGCTGTGCGTATCCGATCACTCCCAGCGAGAGCGCAGCCGCCATCATCGGCGTCCGCCCGTTGATCGGCAGTTCCGCGACTTCCTTGCTGGTGATGGCCTGGCCCAACGTGCTGCTGTCGGTGGTCAGCAGCGAGGCATCTTCGGTGACTTCCAGGGTAGTGGCGACATCGCCCACGTCGAGCCGCACGTCGATCACCGCGTGGTCGCCCGCGCCCACATGCACGCCCTTGCGCACGAACGCCTTAAAACCTGGCATGTGCACTTCGATGTCGTAATCGCCGGGCAGCAGGAAGGCGGCCGTGTACTCGCCGGTTCCACCGGAAACCGTCGGAATCTTGGTGCCGGTATTCACCTCGTTGACGGTGACTTTCGCGCCCGCAATCATGGCGCCGGTGGGGTCTGAGATGACACCGCTGATGGTGCCGCGAAATTCCTGCGCGAATAGGGCAAGCGGCGACAACACAAGGATCACCGCCATACTACGCAACAAATGTTTCATAACCTCTCCCTGGAGCCCAGCCAGACGCGGGCCGTATCCACCATGGACTATAGCTCCATGCGCCAGCAGGCGATCCTCCAAAGTTAAGAACAGATCCTTTAATATGGCTAAAAGATCCCGGTAGGAGGGCGCGCCCATGGATATCCGGCAGATCGAGGTGTTTCTCAGTGTGATGCAGTATTCGAGCGTGACCCGCGCCGCGGAACGGCTCTATCTGTCGCCGGGTGCAGTCAGCCTGCAGCTCCACAATCTGGCGGCGGAGCTGCGAACAGAGCTGTTTGTGCGGTCGGGGCGCCGGATTATCCCCACCGAGCAGGCGTTCCGTCTGGCAGGGCATGCGCGGGAGCTGGTGGCCAAAGTGCGCGAAATCCAGCACGACTTTGCCAACAATCCCGAGGAGGATGCGCGGCCCTTTCATTTCGCGACCGGGGCCACTGCCTTGATCCACAGCCTGGGCCATCCCCTGCGAATGTTGCGGAAGCGCTTCCCGCAGGCAGACATCCACGTGACTGTGGCGGCGACCGAAGGGATGGTGGCGGGGTTGCTCGACCGGCGTTACGACCTGGCTCTGATCTCACTGCCGTGGACGCATCAGGACCTGACTCTGGTCCCCTTGTTCGAAGAGGAGCTGTTGGTGCTGCGGCCGTCGAAACCGAGCGGCGGCCGCGGCGTGCAGACGATCCGGCCGGGGGAACTGGCGGGCGTGCCTTTTCTGCTATACCCCAAAACGAGCAATATGCGGTCCATCATCGACCGTTTCTTTCAGGAAGTGGGAATCAGTCCGCGGGTCATTATGGAAGCCGACGATACGGAGGCGATCAAACGAATGGTGGAAGCGGGGTTCGGCTACTCGATCCTGCCGCAATTCGCGCTGCGCGGGAGCGGCTCGCGGTTTCAGACGTTGAGAGTGACGGGACACCGGCTGGTACGGCAGCAGGCGCTGGCCATGGCCAAGACCGAGTATCCCAGGGCGCTGACCACGGCGGTTTCTGAATTTCTGCAGGTGGCGCTTTCGAAACCGCAGACGCGGGTTCCCGGCTAGCCGGGAGTCTCAGGAGCACCGTTGTTGACGACAGCCCAGATGGCACGATTCAATTCTTCAGGCCGCACCGGTTTGGAGACGTAGCCGTCCATACCGCCTGCTAGACAGCGCTCCCGGTCGCCTTTCATGGCGTGGGCGGTCATGGCGACGATGGGGATGCGCGCACCTGGTTGCTCATGCCGGCGAATCTCCGCGGTCGCCTCAAGGCCGTCCATTTCCGGCATCTGCACATCCATGAGGACCAGATCGAAGCTCCCGGCGGCCACAGCCGCGACGGCATCCTTTCCATTGGCGGCGGCGGTCACGTGATGCCCTTGCTTTTCGAGCAGACTTCTGGCGACGATCTGGTTGACCGGGTTGTCCTCGGCGAGCAGAATTCGTAGCGGCCGGCCGGAACGGAGTTCAGCGTCTACGGGCTCCGGCGTTCCTCCGGTGCGGCCCAGAATCGCGGCGAGGAGGGCCGAGTGCTTCACCGGCTTCAGCAGGCAAATGTCCGCCGCCCCGGTGCCCGGCCGGTTACGCCCGACAGCCGCCGGCGCGGACAGGGTCACCAGGCACGTCTGACGCATCTCCGGGTGGGCGCGGATCTGCCGGATGACCTCCTCATTCTGGGAATCCGGTAGATCCAGGATGGCCAGGGTGAACGGGCATCCGGCGGCGCGGGCCTTCTCGAGTGCCGCGACCACGGCCCGGTCGTCCTCGAGCGTCGCGGTGGCGACGCACCATGAGCGCAGCATCTCCTCCAGGATGGAGCACCGAGCCGGATGAGTGACGAGCAGGCAGCGGGCACCGGCAGCTATCCGAGGCTCTGCGTTCCAGCGAGGCGCGCCGAGCTCGAGCCGCGCGGTGAAGTGGAACGTGCTGCCCGGATTGCGGGAACCCGGGGAGCGATCCGCGCGCGGGCTTTCGACCCAAACCGATCCTCCCATCAACGCCACGAGGCGGCTGCAAATGGCCAGCCCGAGCCCGGTCCCCCCGAATTTGCGAGTCGTCGAGCCATCCGCCTGTTCGAACGGCTCGAAGATGGCCCTGTGCTTTTCTGCTGGAATGCCTATCCCCGTGTCCGAAACCGCGCACGCCAGGGTGACGTCCGTGGCGGTGAGAGCCTGCACCGCGATCTCCACCAGGATCTCTCCCTCAGCGGTAAATTTGATGGCGTTTCCAACCAGGTTCAGGAGCACCTGGCGCAGACGGCCAGGATCGCCAATGAGTGCGTCCGGCACGTCCGGAGCAATGCGGCACAGCAACTCTAATCCCGCCACCGGCACTTTGACGCCGGCGCATTGGAGCGTATCGCCTACGCAGTCGCGAAGACTGAAATCGATGGCGGACAGATCGAGCTTGCCGGCTTCGACTTTCGAGAAATCCAAAATGTCGTTCAGGACGCCGAGCAACGAATCGGCGGATCCCTTCAAGGCCGTCAGATACTGACGCTGTTCGGCCGACAGTCCCGTGCCCAGAGCCAGTTCCGCCATGCCGGTAATCCCATTCATGGGGGTGCGGATTTCATGGCTCATGTTAGCCAGGAATTCACTCTTGGACCGGCTGGCGGCCTCGGCGGTGGCGCGCGCGTCTTCGGCGGCATGGCGGGCATGGTTCAACTGCCGGATCATGCGCCCGCGCGAGCGGAAGTTGAAAACCGCCAGCCCCAACAGGCCGGCAATCAGGATCGCACCGAGGGAGGCAGTCAGCAGGAATCCCGCTTCCCGGTACCAGTGCGGCAGCACCGAGAAGGCGAACTGCGCGGGTCTTGGATCCACGTTGCCATTGCGGTCCATGGCCCGAACTTCAAACAGGTGCGAGCCGGCGTGAAGGTCCCGGTACGTGGCGGCGTTTTCCGAGGTGAAGGGGCTCCAGGACCCGCCGTCCACCCGGTGCGAGAACAAGAGCCGGTCGGCGGCGGTCGCTTTCCATTTGTCCACGCCGGAGAACACGATCCGAACGCGGCCTTCCGGAGATACTTCGCGCAAATTGTCCGTCGGCGAGAGAAGGGTGCGCGGAGGGTCGACATCCGCATCGGGATGGTGCTGGCTGAGCCCCAGGGTGGTGCCGGCCCACAATCGGCCGCGGCTATCCTCTAGCAAAGCGTAGGCCATTGACGAAGGGAGCCCATCGTGGTGGTCATTGGAGATCCAGATCCCATCCTTGTACCGGTCGATCCCGGTTCCCGATGTGATCCAAACGGCGCCGTCACGCGTCTGCAGGATCGTGCGCACGCGATCCAGCCCGTCACGAATGACTCTCCAGGACTTGCCATCGAAGCGGGACAGCTGGCGGCGTCCGCCCGCGAGAAGCGTCCCGTCGGAGAGACGGCAGAGGCTGAAGCAACCGTTATCGGTGTAGCCTTGGGCGGGTCCGACGGCCTGGTACCGGCCGTGGTTGTACCGGCCAAAGGCGCCGCTGCCTCCCAACCAGAGATCGCCCTCGGGAGTTTGATGCAGCGCGCGGATCACTCCCAGCTGCCACGCGGGGTCCATGCGCAAATACTCCCGATACCCGGCGTGGTCAAGAATCTGGAGGGTGAATTGTCCGGTGCTTTCGATCTTGGTGCATACCCAAACCGAGCGGCTGTCGCGAGGCAGGACGAACTGCATGCTATGACCGGGCGGTGGGAGGATTTGGCGGAACGAATGACGATGTTCGTCGAACTCGAGCAGGATGGCCGGTGTCATACTGCCAAGGAGCAGAGTCCCTTCGGGCCCTGGCAGGATCCCGGTGATTTCGGTATTACTCCACTGGCGCGGGAAGGGATGCTCGGTCCACCGGTCCCCGCGCAGTTGGAGCAGGCCGGTGGGGGAGGCGAACCACAAGGTACCACGCAAGTCTTCCCAGGCGGCCTCGATTCCCGACCGGACATGGGCCACCAGGGGCGGCGTGCGCCAAACCGGCGGAGCATAGCGTGCGGTCCCCTGGTTGGTGCCGACCCAAAACACGCCGCCGGCTTCCCGGACGACCCTGCGGAAATTGCCGGAGAGCGGGCCTTCTCGGTCAACGGTGACCAACCGGCCCGCAATCAGCTGGTGCAGGCCCTCGGTATCCTGCAACCACAGACTGCCTGCTGTTCCCGGCCAGCCGCGAACCAGTTGGCTCTTGCCGCGGTAGACCACGGAGAAGCCCCGGCCGTCGAAGCGCACCAATACCTTGGAGCCGCCGGCCTTCTCGGCAGCCACCAGGAACAGCGCGCCATCGTCGTCCTCAAACGGTTGGCCGCCATTCTGCAGGCCCAACGATCCAAACTCGTATTCGTTCCAGCGGCCCGAGGCCGGCTGGAAACCGGCGATCCCAGATCGTCCGAGGATCCAGACGATACCGGACCGCCGCGCCACGAGGAGGTCGAGAAACTCGCCGATGTGGCTCTGACGGGCCTGGCGGATTACGCGCTCGGCGCGAGTGTCGGTGTGATATTCGGTGAGCCGGTCCGCTCGCATCAGCAGAACACGCCCGCGCCCTAGCGGCGCCGCCTGTTCCGTGAACACGTCGTGCGCGACCCATTGCTGTTGGCGGTATTCGAAGTAACGGCCGGTACCGTCGTGGGAGGCCAGCGCATCCGGCCCGTAGAGCCAGAGCCCGGGTTCCAGGATTGCGGGTGCCGGCACACGCTGGGTGGTGATCCCGTCCAAGACGCTGACGCTATCGACGCGGCCGTGCTTGATCCAGACCCGGCCATCCGGCCCGAGCGTGATGTTTCCGGTGAAGGACTCGGCGAATCCGTCCGCGGTGCCCCAAAAGCGCCAGGCTTCCAGCCCTTGGGCCGCGACACCGGACGCGAGAGCCAGGAAGAGACCGAAGACTCGGTGGGTTTGTCCGCCGTCGGCCATAGCAGAACGGGGCGACTAGGCGATGTTTCACCCCTGGAGGGTCTATCGGCCGGATCTGCGCGAATCTTTACACCCAGCCCCCGATGAGGGAACCGGATTGCCTCCAGGGAGCCTCAGGACCGCGAGCGCAGCCCCGCGAACCGTTCGAAATTGGAGCGGAACAGGCGGGTGACGTCGCTGCGAACCTCGGCGCGCGTGACCCGGCGGCCATCCTCGGTGAGGAGTTGGTAGGCGCGAGTCAGGATGGGGCCGAGGGTGCGGCGCGTGTTGCGCCATTTGTAAATCACCTGTTCGAGCACGCGCGCGTCGGAATGTTGGGGAATGAAGCTCACTCCCAGCATCTCCAGGCGCTCGCGCGTGATTTCCTCCACGATGGACGGATTGTTCAGAAACCACCAGCAGCCGAAGGGCATGAGATTGCGGAACTTGCGCGCGTACACGCACAATTCATGCTGGTTCTCGCGGCTGAGCACGCTGACCAGGAAGCGGTTGTCCGGGTAGCCCACGGCGAGACGCTCCAGGGCGCGGAGGTCGGCTTTGCCCACAGCGTCGCCGGCCAGCCGCAAGGCCGGATTCACCTGGTAGCGGACGCCGATCATCAGAGAGAGCGGGATCCCCAGCTCCCGGCACGCGGGCACCACGGCTTCCGCCAGTAGCCGGGCTCGCACCCCGTCATCCGGGAATTGGAACGTATCGGGGAGCGAGACAGCCATGTAAACGGGCTTCATGCGCGCGCTCCAGGATGTAAGGAAGCGGCGCACTTCGGCCACGGAATTGCCGGTGGCGTCGGCATCCACGCTGTACCCTTTCGATTGGAGGACGGACCAGTGTTCCTGCCATTTGTTGAGAATCCGGTCAAGGCGCAGCACGGCATGGAACTGCGGATCCGGGTTGGCCCCGCGTTCCCACAGCGGCGCTTCCTGGGGATCGAGCGGGTCGTTGGTCATGACCGCTTCACTGATACCGGCCAGTTCGAAGACGCGGCGGATGTGCTGCTCGGGGTCCTGCGCGGTGAAGAACGCGCGGGCGTCGCGCAAATCGGAAGCGTCGGTGGGCAGTCCGAAAGCCTTCAGGACCGCGGCCACCCCGCGGGTGGCTTCGGAGACGGGCGCATTTTCGACAAACAGGGTTTTCCAGATCAGGTCGGCCTGTTCGCGCTTCGAGAGCTTCCAGTAGCGGTCTGGAGCGATCGGGTTGGAGCGGAACAGTTCCGCTTCCAAGTAGTGGTAGGTCAGCAACTCGTCAATGCCCCACAGTCCAAGTCCGCCGAGCGAAGGCATGAACAAGTGCGTGTGCACGTCGATAAAGGGAAGAGCGGCCAGTTCCTCTTCGACCGCCGACGGCAGGTCCTGGGGAGCGAGGCTGGGGAGAAGTGCGGGTTCGGTGAGCATCTCAATTCGACGGTAAGGAGCCAGCAGGGCCCGTGTCAAAGCAAAAGAGCTGAAGGGTGGTTTCAGCCGAAGTGAACGGTCCGAGATCGATTCGTGCGGCGGGTACGCCTGGCGCGAGGACGTAGCCAGTTCACTCTTGCAGAAGATATCGTTCAGTGAATCTCAACGATAACGGTGAATCAGACCTTATCGTGACGTTCACAATTCGGGAAGCCCTCAAACTCGCAGCCCATGCCGAGGCCTTCAACGCCATCAAGCACGCCAATTTCGATGCGCCTAACACGACCGCGACCAGCTCGAATTTCGGGAAGATCACCGCGGCGGCCGATCCTCGGATCCTGCAATTTGCGTTGAAGGCGCGCTTCTAACCCATTCACGGTGGGGCGGGCCGCCGGCCCACCCCACCCCTCCCGGTTCAACATCACTCAACGCATTCTTTAGCGAAACCGATTTGACACCAGGAGGTATGGATCTTATAGTCGGGTTGGCGAGGACCAGGTAGGTATGTCAAACAGCAGCAGACGCACGTTTTTGCGCGCCACGGCAGGCGCGTCCGCGCTCGGTTGGGCGCGGAGCATGAAGTCCGACGCGGGTGACGCCCCGGCCTGGGACCAGGTGCCGGGCATTCTGGCGCGCATCAAGGCCCCGGTCTTTCCCAATCGCGACTTCGAGATCACCCGCTATGGCGCGGCCGGCGACGCGGCCAAAGACTGCACGGCAGCGATCGCCCAAGCCATTGCCGCCTGCCGCCAGGCCGGCGGAGGCCGGGTGGTCGTGCCGCCGGGCGTTTTTATGACCGGGCCGATCCGCCTCCAAAGCAACGTTAATCTGCACGTCGCCGAGGGAGCCACGCTGCGCTTCGACCGGGACCCCCGCCGCTATCTGCCGCTGGTTTACACGCGCTGGGAAGGCCTCGAATGCATGAATTACTCAGCCTTCATCTACGCCGACGGGCAGGACAACATCGCGGTGACCGGAACAGGCACGCTCGACGGCAACTGCGATTGCGAACACTGGTGGCCGTGGAAAGGCCGCACCAACTGCGGATGGAGCAAAGGCCAGCCCTGGCAGCAGGAGGCCCGGGACCGGTTGATGGCCATGGCCGAAAAGGACGTGCCCGTCAAAGAACGTAAGTTCGGCGAGGGCAGCTACCTGCGGCCGCAGTTCATCGAGCCGGTGCGAGCCAAGAACGTGTTGATCGAAGGGGTCACCATCAACAATTCGCCGATGTTCGAAGTACATCCCATCTATTGCAGCAATGTGACGGTGCGCAACGTGAAGATCGTCAGCCACGGTCCAAACAACGACGGCTGCGACCCCGATTCCTGCAGGGACGTGCTGATCGAGAACTGCCTGTTCGATACGGGCGACGACTGCATCGCCATCAAATCCGGGCGCAACCGGGACGGGCGACGGGTGGGCGTCCCCAGCGAAAACATCGTGATCCGCGGCTGCACGATGAAGGACGGCCATGGGGGGCTGACCATCGGCAGCGAAATGTCCGGCGGCGTGCGCAACGTCTTCGCGGAGAACTGCACCCTCGACAGCCCGCACCTGGACGAGGCGCTGCGGCTCAAGACGAACGCCATGCGCGGCGGCACGATTGAGAACGTGTACTTCCGGAACATCCGGATCGGGCAGATTGCCCACGCTGTGTTGCAGATCGACTTTAACTACGAGGAAGGACCCAAAGGGCCGGAGAGGCCCGTGGTGCGCAACATCGAGCTTCGCGATGTCTCGTGTCAGAAGGCCGAGCGCGGCTTAAACGTTCGCGGCTTCCCTAACGCCAAAATTCGGAACATTCGCATGGAACACTGCACATTTAGGAACGTGGAAAAGGCGGACCTGGTGGAAAATGTCGAGGGCCTGGTGCGGACGGATGTGACCGTGAACGGAAAGAAAGTGGATGCTTAAGTCGCTGGACCTGTCAGGACGCGTGGCTGTGGTGATCGGCGGGACTTCGGGCCTGGGCCGGGCGATCGCGCTGGGACTCGCGGAAGCGGGCGCGGACGTGGCGCCCACGGGCCGCCGCGAGGCGCTGGCGCAGGAAGCCTGCGAACAGGTGGAGCGGCTCGGCCGGCGCAGCTTGGCGGCGCCGGTGGACGTGCTGGACCGGCAATCGATCGACGCGTTGCGCGACCGCGTGCTGGAGCACTTTGGACGCGTCGATATTCTGGTGAATGCAGCCGGGCGGATTGCCCGCAAACCGACCCTGGAGGTGAGCGAAGCTGAGTGGCGGGATACGATGGACGTCAACGCCACCGGGGCGTTGCGCACTTGCCAATCCTTTTATGAGCCTCTGAGAGCTCACGGCGGCGGGCGCGTGGTGAATATTGTCTCGTTGAACTCGTTTGTCAGCTTGAAAGAGGTGGCGGCCTATGCCGCCTCCAAATCGGCGCTGCTATCGCTGACACGGAGCCTGGCGGTGGAGTGGGCGGCGTCCGGCGTCAACGTCAACGCCATTGCGCCGGGCGTTTTCCTCACCGACATGAACCGCAAGCTGCTGACGGAGACCGATCGCGGGCGCGAGCTGCTGATGCGCACGCCCATGAAGCGGTTCGGGTGCGCTCAGGAAGTGGTCGGCGCGGCCGTGCTGCTGGCCTCCGACGCAGCCAGCTACATCACGGGACAATGTTTGGTGGTGGATGGAGGTTTCCTTGCGTCGGGTGTCAACAGCTAGGCGTGGAATAGCCATGGCTGGCTGCGAGCCGCGTGGCAGGTTGAAAGAGGCCGCTGCAAAAGGCCTACGCAGGCGGATCGCCTGTCTCACGTTCGGGATAAACCGATGAGCCTCTTCTTTGCGGCGGGATCGGAAACGCGCGCGCTTTCTCCAGAGGACCTCAAGCAAGGCCTCTTTCGCTCCTTCGACGCGCTAGGCCCGCGCCACAAGGTGCTCGCGGTCCCGCCTGACATCACCCGCTTCCATTCACGCGCGGGCGAGATCGCGCGCCTGGTCTGGGAATATTACGGCGACCGCCTGGCCTGCATCCTGCCGGCCGTGGGAACCCATATGCCCATGACAGACGGCGAGATTCAAACCATGTACGGTGGCATTCCGCGGAAGCTCTTTGCCGTGCATGACTTTCGCAACGGACTGGCGACTCTTGGGGAAGTGCCGGCGCCGTTCGTCCGGGAGCAATCCGAAGGGAAGCTCGATTTCTCGTGGCCCGTGCAGGTGGACCGGCTGCTTGTGGAAGGCGGCTTCGATCTGATTCTGTCGATCGGCCAGGTGGTGCCGCACGAAGTGGCCGGCATGGCCAACTACAACAAGAACATTTTCATCGGCGCGGGCGGCGCCGAAAGCATCAACCGCAGCCACTACCTGGGCGCGGTGTACGGCATGGAACGGATTATGGGGCAGGCCGATAACCCGGTCCGCCGGGTTCTCAATTATGCGTCGGAGCGCATCGCCGGCCGGCTGCCGGTGGTGTACGCGCTCACGGTAGTAGCCGGGGATGCCGTGCGCGGGCTGTTCGTCGGGGACGACATCAAGTGTTTTCACCAAGCCTGCGAACTCAGCTTGAAAACGAACGTCGTGATGCTCGACCGGCCGATCCGCAAAGCCGTGGTGTACCTCAATCCGGGCGAGTTCAAGAGCACCTGGATCGGCAATAAGGCAGTCTACCGTCTGCGCATGGCAATGGCGGATGGCGGTGAGTTGATCGTATTGGCGCCCGGGGTGAGGCAGTTCGGCGAAGACGCGGCGATCGACGCCCTAATTCGCAAATACGGGTATACGGATACGGCTACGGTGGTCCGGGCCGTCCAGGAGAACGCCGATCTGGCCGCCAACCTGAGCGCGGCGGCGCATTTGATTCACGGATCCTCCGAAGGCCGTTTCACGATCACGTATTGTCCCGGACACTTGAGCCAGGGGGAGGTCGAAGGCGCGCGCTTCCGTTACGCGCCTCTCCGTGCGGTGATGGAGCGCTACGATCCCACGCGGCTCGCGCCGGGGTATAGCATTGTGGACGGGGAAGAGATTTTTTTTGTGTCCAATCCCGCGCTGGGATTGTGGGCACACGGCGGCCGGTTCTCCGCCTCCGGGAAGGAAGCAGACTCATGGCAACTTACACACAACAAGCGGTGAGCGAGACCCTGGTTTTTCGGAAGACCAACACCCACTTGGGCCGGCACCTCTCGGTGACGCCGGCCAACAGCACCAATCGCCATCTGGCCTACGGCCGAATCATCCTGAGCGGCGAGGTCAAGTCCGCGGCATTTTATACGGCGGACCGGGAGACTAGCCTGATTGTGCTGGCCGGAGAAGCCCGGGTCGACGTCGCCGGCCAGCAGTTCGACCTGACGCAGTATGATGGCATCTACATTCCGCGCGACTGCTCGGTGCATGTGCGGACCGACGGGAACACCGACATTGCGGAGTTCTCCGCCGATGTCTCCGAACACTACCCGTTGCAGGTAGTCCGGTACTCCGTAATTTCGCAAGACCCGAGTCTGAAATTCACGGCGGGCGCGCCCACCCAGCAGCGAAGCGTCAACATCGTGATCGGGAAGAACGTGAACGCCGGCCGCCTGGTGGCCGGGTTCACCTTCTCGGAGCCCGGCAATTGGACCAGTTGGCCCCCGCACGAGCACGCGGCCATGCTGGAAGAAATGTATGTCTATTTCGCCATGCCGGAGCCGGCGTTCGGAATCCAGTTGGTCTATAACAACACCGAACATCCCGAACTGGTGACGGTGGTGCGGGACGGCGATGCAGTCCTCATGCCGAGCGGATACCACCCCAATGTTTCCGTGCCTGGCCATCGCATCAATTTCCTGTGGGCCATGGCCGCGCACCGCGAGAAGGTTGACCGTCAGTTTGGTGTCGTGAACGTGCAGCCGGGATTTGCTGCGGGCGGCACGGGACTCGAGGCCAGCCGCAAATAGAGAGCGCCGCATTTTCGCACTCGGGATCTCTCGGGTTTCGTTTTGAGTTCTTTGCGATGGTTCACGACGACCAAAGACCAATGGCGATCGAATCCACAATTCGAGGTACGGCCGCTTCCGGCACGTTTGGCACTCCCGCCAGCCGGTTTCGCTGGGTCATCTGCGCGCTCTTGTTCTTTTCCACGACGGTCAATTACATGGACCGTCAGGTCATCAGTTATCTGAAGGAGTACTTCTGTCGCTCCGTGGCGCAGGGCGGATTCGGCTGGAGTAATTCCGAGTTCGCGTATCTCACCTCGTTCTTCACCGGCTTCTACGCGGGTGTTTCGATCTTCGCCGGCCGGGTGATCGACAGGATCGGAACCAAGCTCGGCCTCGCTCTTTCGCTGATTGTGTGGTCGATTTGCGGGATGGCGAATGCGTTTGTCGGCAGTGTGTTGCGCATGCACCTGATCGTACGAAGCGCGTTCGCGGTTGGCGAAGCGGGAAACTTTCCGGCTTCCATCAAGACCGTTGCGGAATGGTTTCCGAAACGCGAGCGCGCCTTAGCCACCGCGATTTTCAATGCAGGCTCGAACGCCGGCGCCATGGTGGCCGCGCTGCTCGTGCCGCCCCTCCTCGTGTATTACGGCGACGCCGCCGGCTGGAAGATGGCGTTCCTGATCACCGGCGCGCTGGGCTTTCCGTGGCTCATCTTCTGGTTCTGGCTCTACAATCCGCCGTCGAAACACCCGAAGATCTCGACATCGGAACTTCAATACATCCACATTGACGACGAAACGACAGGCGACGCGCAGGAAGGCGATCACGCCAAGGTTTCGTGGTGGAGATTGTTTCGCTACCGTCAGCTCTGGGCCTTCTTCGCGGGCAAGTTCATGACCGACGGCATCTGGTGGTTCTACCTGTTCTGGCTGCCGGACTATCTGAACAAACAGTTCCACATGACCAAGGAGCAGGTCATGATGCCGACCTTTATCGTCTATGGCGTGGCGATCGCGGGCAGCATTTATGGCGGGAAGATTCCCATGACGCTGATCGAGCGCGGAATGTCCGTTTACAAAGCGCGGATGACGACGATGTTCCTCATCGCCTGCTTCCCGTTGCTCGTTCTGCTCACGCAGTTCTTCGGCGATGTGGACCGCTTCGGCGGCGCAGCGGCAGCGCTTGCGGTCGCCATGATTGCTGTGGGCGCCACCGCCCATCAAGCATGGTCCGCGAACCTGTTTACCACGGTCTCCGACATGTTTCCCAAGAAGGCGATCGCGTCGGTCACCGGGATCGGCACCATGGCCGGTGGCATTGGAGGTGTGCTCGTACAGTTGGTCGCGGGACGGCTGACGGATGCCTTTCTGAAGACTCCGCAGACCGCGTACTTCTTTATGTTCGTGCTTTGCGCCCTGGTGTATCTGGCGGCGTGGGCGATGATGAAAGCTCTGGTCCCGTCGCACCGGCCAATTACCGATTTGTGATTTCCGGTCGGCCGTTAGTAACTTGAGTGGAACGAACGCAAGAAAGATGAGAAAGGTGGAACACGAAGTCACGCCATGATCCTGGATGCATTCAACCTCAAGGGCCGCAATGCCCTGGTCACCGGGTCACGGACCGGCCTGGGCGCGGGCATGGCCGTTGGACTGGCGCAAGCGGGTGCGCACGTGGTGATCCATGACCGCGAGGAGTCCGGCATGGACGAAGTCTGCGCCGCTGTGCGCAAAGCGGGCGGCAAGGCCGTTCGGGCGCTGGCGGATGTCTCGGACGCTCAAGCTTGCGAAGGCTTGGTCGAGCTCACGGTGCGAGAGCTCGGCTCCATCGATATCCTGATCAACAACGCCGGTATTATCCGCCGGACCCCCGCCGTGGATTATCCTGCAAAAGACTGGGCCGACGTGATCGAAATCAACCTCAACTCCGTATTCCGGCTTTGCCAGCTGGCGGGCCGCCACATGCTGGCGCGCGGCAGCGGCAAGATCATCAACATCGCCTCGCTGCTATCCTTTCAGGGCGGCGTGCTGGTGCCTGCCTATGCGGCGGCCAAGGGCGCCGTGGCGCAACTGACCAAATCGCTGGCCAACGAATGGGCTCCGAAGGGCGTCAACGTCAACGCGATCGCACCCGGGTACATGGCCACCGACAATACCGCCGCGCTGCGGGCCGACGCGGCGCGCAGCCGCCAGATTCTGGAGCGCATTCCCGCCGGCCGCTGGGGCACCCCCCAGGACGTCGCCGGCGCTGCCGTCTTTCTGGCCTCTTCCGCCAGCGACTACCTGCACGGCCACGTGCTGGTGGTGGACGGCGGCTGGATGGCCCGCTGACTCATGCCTCTGAAAACCAAATCCAAAGACCAGTGCCGATGGGACCTGGTGGCGCTGGGTGAAGTGATGCTGCGCTTCGATCCGCGCGACCGGCGCATCGCCACCACGCGTAGTTTCGATGTGTATGAAGGCGGCGGCGAATACAACGTCGCGCGCGGGCTCAAGCGCTGCTTCGGGCTGGACACCGCGATCGTCACGGCCTTTGTGGATAACGCCGTGGGCCGCCTGCTGCAGGACCTGATCTATCAGGGCGGCGTGGACCAATCCTTAATTCGCTGGGTGGAGTTTGACGGCATCGGCCGCGGCGTCCGCAACGGCCTGAATTTCACCGAGCGCGGGTTTGGCGTGCGCGCCGCCGCGGGCTGTTCGGACCGCGGCCACAGCGCCGCATCGCAGCTCCGGGCCGGCCAGATCGATTGGGACGAAATCTTCGGGAAATGCGGCGCGCGCTGGTTTCACACTGGCGGCATCTTTTGCGGACTCTCGGCGACGGCGCCGGCGGTGGCCGTAGAAGCTGTGCAGGCCGCCAAGCGCCACGGCGTCATCGTTTCCTATGACCTCAACTACCGGCCTTCGCTCTGGAAGGGGCTCGGCGGAAAGCCGCAAGCCCAGGCGGTAAACCGGCGTCTGGCGCCGCTGGTAGACATCCTGATCGGCAACGAAGAGGATTTTTCGGCCGCTCTGGGGTTCGACGTCGACGGCGCCGACGCGAACCTCACCCGGCTGGATGTGGACAGCTTTCGCCGCATGATGGAGCGGGTGGCCGCCGAGTTTTCGGTGCCGGTGGTTGCCGCCACGCTGCGCCAGGCGATCACCGCTTCGCGCAATGACTGGAGCGCGATCTGTTTTGCGGACGGCACGCTGTATCAAGCAGCGCAACGGAAGGATCTGGAGATTTACGATCGCGTGGGCGGTGGAGACGCGTTCGCATCCGGGATGATCTACGGTTTTCTAACGGGACAGCCGCCACAATGGTGTGTGGATTGCGGCGCGGCCCATGGAGCGCTCGCCATGACCACTCCTGGCGATACCACCATGGCGACGCTCCCGGAAGTGTTGCAAGTGATGCAGGGCAAGGCCGCTCGGATCGCGCGGTAAGACTCCGGGGCGCTCCCCGCCCTTCGCAAAGCGGGAGCCTGAGCCGCAGGATACGGATATGACCAAAGACGAAGTTCGCCAACGAATTGTGGAGGTGGGGATCGTCCCGGTGGTGCGGGCGGCATCGGCCGAGCAGGCAGTGCTGGCGGCGGAAGCTGTGGCCGAGGGCGGTATCCCCATTGTCGAAATCACCATGACGGTGCCGGGCGCCGTCGATGTCATTTCCCGGTTGTCGCGCTCGATCGGCCGGCAGGTACTTGTCGGTGCCGGAACAGTGCTCGACGCGGAGACGGCTCAACGGTGTTTGGATGCCGGCGCCGCGTTTCTGGTGAGCCCCGGGTTCGACCTGGAGACCGTGCAACTCGCGCAGCGCCGCGAAACTCTGATCATGGCTGGAGCACTGACTCCGACCGAAGCAATTACAGCGTTCAAAGCCGGCTCGGATTTCGTGAAGATCTTCCCGTGCGGGAACGTCGGCGGTCCGGCGTACATCAAAGCGCTGAAGGCGGCGCTGCCGCAGATTCCGATGGTTCCGACGGGCGGCGTCAATCTAGCGACAGCGGCGGACTTCCTGCGCGCCGGCGCGGCCGCCCTCGGCATCGGCGGGGAGTTGGTGTCGCGCGCCGACCTGGAAGCCGGGAACTCCGCCGCCCTCACCGCGGCCGCCCGCCGTTATGCCGCCATTGTGCGCGAAACCAGGGAAGGAGATCGAGCCCATGTTGCCTGATGTCGTGGATGTCGCTAACGCCGAGGCCCGGGAAAGTCATCCCGAGCCCGGCCTCACCCGTCGCGTCGGGGCCTATAACGAGAAGCTGTTTCTTGCCGAGCACCGCATGCAGAAGGGCTGGATCGGGACTGCGCACCATCACCCGCACGATCAGATGGCCTATGTGGTCTCCGGACATTTGCGGATCACCGCGGCCGGGCGGATGTTCGACGCGCGTGCCGGGGACAGCTTCGTGGTTCGGGGCGGGATCGAACACCAAGCCTCGGCGCTGGAGCCGTCCGTGGTGATCGATGTGTTCACGCCTTGCCGCGAAGACTATCTGTAAGCCTTGGGGAAGCGCGGAGGCGGAATGCGAGCGGGGTACCAATTCGCCCCAAAGGTACCAGGCCTGAGGTCCTACCGCTCGGCGTCACGCCAGCGGAATCGAAAGAACCGGAAAGAGCAGTATTCACAACGATAGGGCAGAATAGCCATGGCCAGGATGCGTTCGAACACCGACCGGCGGTGCGAGCGGTGCGCTCGATCCGAAGCACAACGGGGGCAGTAGCCTCTGAGAATGATGTTAAAGATCGTCCGGGTCGCCGGCACTGTAGGACTCTGCCGCTCCGCGCCCAAGTCTTGCTGGGGTGCGCCCGCGGCGTGATTTTGAGCCATTGGAATTCCTGAACCCTCCATTTCCAGTCTTCCCGGTTAGTGCCATACTGCACCAAGTTCGCTCGGGAAGGCAGGTCCAGGCGTACTTTTGGCGTAATGGCACTTTTCGACAATTGTGCGTCTCCGGCTAGGACTTCGCCGGGAATTGAGGGGCCCGGATTCAGGTCCCAAGCAGCCGCTCGTAGACGCCCCGGGCGGCCCGTTGTGCCGCCACCTTCTTCGAGCGGCCCTCCGCCTGGGCAGTCCAGTCCGGGCCGATCCGCGCTTCCACCGTAAAGATTTTGGCGTGCTCCGGTCCGCTCTCCCGGAGAACCACATACCGTGGCGGCGGCAGCTTGCGGGCTTGCGCCAGCTCCTGGAGGGCGCTCTTGAAGTTGGTCATGCCCGCGGGATGGGCTGCGTCATCGGACTCCTCATCGTCCATGGGAGCATCGAGCACCCAGGCCTCCAGGAAGCGCCGCACAGGCTCCAGGCCTCCATCCAGGTACACGGCTGCGATGACGGCTTCCAGGGCATCCACCAGCAAGGTTTTCTTCGAACGGCCGCCGCTCATCTCCTCACTGCGCCCCAGTTCGAGGTAGCTGCCCAAATCGAGCCGCCGCGCCACGCCATGCAGGTGCATGGCGCTCACCAGATGCGCCTTGAGTCGCGAAAGCTCGCCTTCCCGATGATCCGGAAAGCGCGCGACCAGGGCATCGGAGATGAGGAACCCCAGAATGGAATCCCCCAGGAATTCAAGTTGTTCGTTGTCCGCTCGCGCCGCGCCCGTTCCGGTATGGGCTTCGTTGGCGTGAGAACTGTGAGTCAGCGCGCGGCGAAGCTTCTCTGGATCGGAAAACCGGTGCTGGATTGCCGATTCCAGAGGTGCCAGATCCGCGCGCATGAGCGGCCCGTCAGGGCTTTTTGATCTCGACTTGCGACGGAGCGTTGGGAGTTGCGCCCTGGCCGGATGCTTTGTTTTTGGCGACCACGGAACCGGCGCGGATGGCCTGCGCGATCTGTTTGATCTGTTGCGCTGCTAGCGGGTCGTTCATGACTTTTTCGGCCGTGGCGATGGATTCGTCGTACTTGCCGGCGCTCTGGTAAGCAGATGCCAGCCTCACCTGGAACGCCGGTTCGGGGTGTGCTGCACCCTCGACCGCCAGCTTCAGCTCGCTAATGGCACCGTCGTAGTTCTTCCGCAGCAACGCGCTCATTCCCAACGCGTCATGGGCCTCGGCGATGAGGTCCTTCTTGGCTTCTGTCCACTGCTGATCGGTGATTTGCGGAGCGGGCTTCGCCGCCTCATTGATGGCCGAAATAGCGTCATTGGCGTATTTGTCGGCCTTCGCCAGCTTTTCGTCCCGATCCAGGTCATGCTCGCGGGTTTGCTGCACGGTGGCCTCAGCCAGCATGAGGGACGCCTGGAATTGCTTGGGGTTGGCTGCCACCGTCCGCTCGGCGTAAAGCTGCATTTTCTCCCGGTCGCCCTTTTGCTGATACGAGACTGCTTCCATATAGAGGGCCGTGTCCTTGAACTCGGTGTCCGCGTACTTGGTGAGCAGGTCCTCCGCGGCGGCAATCACCTTATCGGGGTTGCCCTGCGCCTGGACTAGGGCCGTGACCGCCTTGCCCTCCTCAGCGGACTTCACTTTCGGTCCCGTGGCGGCCGGCGCGGCCGTGGCGGCCGGCGCGTCCGAGCCTTTGTCTTTTCCCTTTTGTGCCATCAGGCCAGTGACGCCGGCGGCCAGCGCCAACATCCCGGCGATCATCGTTCGCTTCATTTCCAAACTCCTTTTCGGTGCTACGGTTTCGAGCTTTCCACGCCCTGGGTGGCAGCCTGCTGCGCCGCGGGGGACGCCCCTTCCACCTTCAAAGCGCTCTCAAAATACTGGGCTGCCTGCGCGCGGTCGCCCGCGGCCATCGACAACCGTCCCAAATAGACCAGGCTCCAGGCATTCACTTGGGCGTCGGGCTGCGATTCCAGCGTCTTATGAAACAGACGCTCGGCGACGTCGGGTTCTTTCTGCAGCGCCGCAATGCGTGCGAGGCCATAATACGCGGCGGCGTGCAGTGCTGGATTGCCGGCCTGCTGCAGGACGTCCAGGTACGCCTGCTTGGCATTTTCCAGGTCGCGGGCCGAGTAGAATTGCTCGGCGTCTTCCAGGGTCTTGGCGGCCCCGGTCAGCGCGGGCGGAGGCGGCGGTGGCGCGACCTTGACCGCGCGCACGGGAGCGTCCTTGTCGAACTGCACCTTGGAAAGGCGGGCATCTTCGGTGACCAGGTCGATCGCGCTCACCAGCGTTGGATAGTAGAACAGCATCGCCTGTTCCTGCTTTTCGTAAACCGGCAGTTGCTCGGCGAAATAAGGCGCCAGAACGTAGCCCTGGCGCAGCGCTTCCTGGACCCCCTCGGGCCGATGATCCAGCCGCGCTTCGACGGCCTTGATGAGCGATTCGGTGGTCAACAGCAGGAAGTCCTGCTTGAAGGAATCGTCCAGGGCCGGCGCCCGCTGCGCATGGTCACTCAGGCCCTTCTTGCGGTCGAGAATCTCCTGATAGCGCGTGGACAGGGGGTCGAGCAGGTAGTGCAGGTACGCGTGCCGCACGTCAAAAACTCGCGGCTCCGGCGAAGGCGTGACCACGATGGTATAGTCGTCGCCGTAGCTCCGGGTCTGGATCTGGTTCGGCTCCCCCAGCAACTCGACGAAGATCTGAAAACGCCGTCCTTTGAACCCCGTGGTCTGCTGGCGGAGGTACCCGTTGACCTGCAGCACGGCCTGCGAAACCGGCAGGTGATAGAGTTCGAGGTATTGCTCGATGGCCGGCTGGGATTGTTTCCACAAGTCTTCGATGCCGGCTTCCTTATAGAATGCTGCCAGCAGCGGGGCCAGCTCTTTCATGGCAACGACGTCCGGCGGGATATCCACGTCGCGCTGTTTGAACGTGAACCCCGGAGGACCACTGACGGTCAGCGCGAACGAGACGTACTGGCTCAACTCCAGAACGTCGTTTTTCTGGCGGTGCCGGCTGAAAAACTCCTTAATGGCGGGCAGCGAGGGGATGTTGCGTTTCGCCAGTTCGTTGCGGATGGCGTCGCGCAGGGGGGCGTTGTTGGGCGAAGACAGTTCGGCGCTGTAGCCGGCCGCGTTGAGAGCCGCCATGACGGTGAAAAGAGTGGGGCTGGCGTCCAACTGACCCAGTTCCGCAGGGGCAGCGGGGGCCGCCAGGGCCATCGCCAGGATGGCTGGAAAGACTAAGCGAGACAAGAGACTCCGCCTTGAGTCTATCACTATAGCGTACTTAGGTCCCATTCATCACGGGCGTTACCCGGTCGCCGGGCCTGAGCGCGATCTCCGCGGGCAAGGCCACGGCATCGCCTTCGGCCAGTCCTTGGGTGACCTGGACGGCGCCGATGCTGGCGGCCCCAATCGTCACCGCTCTTCGTTCCACCGTGTCCTCGGCCAGGCGGAGCACAAAAGTGCCCTGGGAATCGCGGCGCAACGTCTCTTTGGGAATAATTAAGGCGTTAGGGACCACGGCGGTGCGGATCACGGCGTCCACATTAGTGCCCGGAATCAAGTCGTGGCCGGGGTTGTCGATCCAGCAGATGACCTCCCCCACCTGGCGGGTTCCCAGCGGCTGGATCGAGGCCGGCTTGCGTTCCACCTTGCCGCTCCACGTTTTGCCAGCCAGTGCCTGCCAGGTAATCGTGACCGGCTGGCCTTCGGCCACGCCTCCCAATTCCGGCTCGTCCACATAGACCCGGACGCGCAAGCGGTTGAGCTGGCCCACGTCAGCCAGCAGGTCACCGGGATTCACATACGCCCCGGTGCGCACGGCGAGCCCGTAGATGACTCCAGCCATAGGGGCCCGCACCACGCCTTGGATGGCGCGCTGCCGGGCTAGATCCAGAGCCGCCTGGGCATCTTCCAGACGCGCCTTGGCCGCGGCCACGTCGGTTTTGCCAACCAGCGCCTTCCGGCGCTGCTCCAGGCCCTGGATTTCCGCTTCCGACTGCCGGACTTTCTGGCGGGCGGCTTCCACCTCGGCCGCGGTGGCGGCTTGCTTGGCGGCCAGCCGATCGAGCGTTGCGGCGTCTTTCTGCTCCTGCTGGAGCTGCAGCTGGGCTTGCTTCAGGCTGCTATCGATGTCAGCCAGTTCGGCCGGCTTTCCTCCGTTCTCCAACGCCGCCAGGTTCGCGCGCGATTCCGCGACGCGCGCTTCGCCGGCCTGAATGTCCGCCTGGATGGAGGGGTCTGAGATGGTCGCCACCACCTCGCCCTTGGCTACCGTCTGCCCGTCGCGCACCGCTACGCGGCCCAGGATGCCGGCGCGCTCGGCGCGCATCGCCTGCCATTCGAACGGCTCCACTTTGCCGTTGGTGGGCAGTGTGCTAGTGAGGGTGGCGCGGCGCACGCGCGTGAAACCGATGCTCGGAGGAGTGGTTTTGCGGAGGATTCCCCACCCCAGGACCACGACCGCTACGGCCACCAGCGTCAGCAACCCCTTTTTCAAATCGCGTCCCCCAACCCCTTATCTTAGCTGGCGATGGCGGCCGGCCGGGAGGAAATCGAATCGTGAGCCGATTCTGGAATCTGGATCCGCGCCGGCTGCCCGGGGGCGCCTCCGGCCGGGTGAGGCGGCAGGGTCGTCTGGCGTTGGTTGCTAGAATTGAATTGGGTATGCGCATCCTTCTGTTCAGCGGCAAGGGAGGTGTTGGCAAAACCAGCCTGGCGGCTGCCACCGGGCTCCAGCTTTCCCGGCTGGGCTATCGGACCCTGGTGATGAGTGTCGATCCGGCGCACAGCCTGGCCGACGCCTTCGATCTCGGCACCGACCTGTTCCACGGCAAGACTGGCGATCCGTACCCCATCACCGAGCGTCTCGCCATCCACGAAGTCAACATCCAGAAGGAAATCAAACGCCACTGGCGCGAGATCTCTTCCTACGTGATTTCGGTGCTGCGCACCACCGGCATCAGCGACGTGGAGGCCGAAGAACTGGCCATCCTGCCTGGCATGGAAGAACTGAGCGCCATGATGTACGTCAACCAGTTCCGGCGCGAGCAGCGCTACGACGTGATTGTGCTCGATTGCGCGCCTACCGCGGAATCCATGCGGTTTGTCAGCATGCCGACCACGCTCGAATGGTACATGCGGCACATCTTCCCCTATCAGCGTGGCCTGCTGAAAGCGGTGCGGCCGATTGCCAACCGGGTGTCGCCCATCGAGTTACCGCCCGACAGCTACTTCGGCAACGTGCAGGAGCTGTTTGGCAAGCTCGACGGGATTGGCGAAGTGTTGGAAGACCCCAAGATGACCAGCGTGCGGCTGGTGACCAATCCCGAGCGTATGGTCCTACGCGAAACGCAGCGCGCTTATGTCTACTTCTCGCTGCATGGGCTTACGGTGGATGGCATCATCGTCAATCGGGTGCTCCCCGCGCAGATCAACGACGCGTTCTTCCAGGAGTGGCGGCAGTCGCAGGCCCGCATCCTGGAGGAGATCGATTCCTACTTCGCCCCGGTGGCGGTGAAGCGCGTGGCCTTGTTCAACCATGAGGTGCTGGGGCGTGAGCGGCTGGAAGAACTCGCCGGCGTGCTCTACGAGGAGAAAGAAGATCCCGCCGCTGTCACCCGCACCGAAGCGCCGTTCCGCTTCATTAAGTGCGATGGCTACTACGAGGTTCGGGTGCTGCTGCCGTTCGCGGTGAAGGGCGAAGTGGGCTTGTTCAAGAAGGGCGACGAGTTGGTGGTGGAAGTGGGGACCCTGCGCCGCCACATCGGATTGCCCACTTCCATGGCTGCCCTTTCGCCAACACGCGCCCGGCTGGAGAATAAGGTATTGACCGTGGAAATGAAGGAGACCTGATATGGACGAAAAAACTGCCGCTGCCGAACACTCCGCACACGGCTGCTTCTTCTGCGCCGTGGCTGTGCCCTTCCTCGAAAACCTGTGTCCCGAAGGGACGCGGGACCACTTCCGCAACTCGCGCGTGGAGTTCCTGAAGGGCATCCGCAGCCTCATTGACGCCCGCATTGCGCACTTGTCGAGCGAACACCAGAAGGGCACGCACGTTACCGTAGAGTAGCCGGCTGCCTCGCCCGCGCTACAATGGCCGGGGCGGAGGTGATTCCCGTGTCCGAGATGACGATTCGGCCGACTGCGAAGTTTCTGAAGGCGGGCGCGATTCTGGCTTTGCTCGTGATCGCCGCGCTGGAGTACGAATACTTTTCTGCGTGGCGCAGCGACCAATCGCCCCAGTGGCTGCCCCTGGTCTTCCTGGTGATCTTGCTCTGGCCCGCCTCGCGCTGGATGCGGCGGCGTTTCATCAAAGTCATCGTCACCGGCGACCGGCTTCGCTACGAAATGGGCGCCACCTCCAAGACCACGCGGAACATCCAACTCACCAAGGTTCAGGACGTGCGCGTCGATCAGGGACTCTTGCAGCGGATGATCAACGTAGGCAACATCTCGATTGAGACCTCCGGGGAGACCAGCCGGCTCACCATTCCCAACGTGGACAAGCCCCAGGCGGTGGCGGACGAACTCATGAACCGCGGCCAGAGCGGGGCGGCGACCGCGGGATGAATCCGAACCTCCGGGGAAAAGTGGCTGTCGTCACCGGCGCCAGCCGCGGCTTGGGCAAAGCCATGGCCGTCGCGTTGGCCTCGGAAGGCGCGCGCGTGGCTCTCGTCTCGCGCAGTGCGGAGGATCTGGCCCGAGTGGCGGCGGAGATCACGGACGCCGGCGGGGAGGCCGCCCCCTTTCCCGCCGATGTCTCCAGCGAAGTTCAAGTTCGGCGGATCGCGGCGGACATCATCGCCCGCTTCGGCTCTGTGATGATTCTGATCAACAACGCCGGTCTCGCGATGCGCCGCCCAGTCACCGAGCTGACCCCGGACGAGTGGCGCGCTGTGCTCGAAACCAACCTCACGTCCGCCTTTCTGATGAGCCGCTCGTTCGTCCCCTTCATGAAAGGGAACGGCTATGGCCGGATCCTGAACATCGCTTCGGTCATGGCTTCGGTTTCTCTGCCTGGCCGCACCGCCTATTCCGCCAGCAAGTCCGCCTTGCTCGGCTTCACTCGCTCGCTCGCCCAGGAGCTGGCCCCCGACCGCATCACCGTCAACACCATCAGCCCCGGCTTGTTCGCTACCGAGTTGGCCCGGCCCATCACGGAGGATCCCGGGTTGCTGGCCCAATTCTTGGCCAACATCCCGCTCAACCGTCCCGGCAATCCCGAAGAGATCGGCCAGCTCGCGGTCTACCTGTGCTCCGAAGCGGCGGGCTACATCACCGGCACCGACATCCTGATCGACGGCGGCTGGACCGCGCGCTAGCGCTTACCGCTGCATGCACGAAGCTCAGGCCAGCCGAACTGCCTTTCGCGTCGCGGTCCGGCGCGCGGCCCACCAGGTGTTGGACACTCCCCGCGTCTTTGACGACCCTCTTGCGGTGGCGATCATCGGAGCCGAAGCGGCGTCTCAGCTCGCCTCGGGGACTTCGCTCAGGGGGCAGTTGGCGGCGCGGCCGCTGCGCGCGTTTATGGCGGTCCGGAGCCGCTATGCGGAAGACGAATTAGCCCGGGCGGTCCAGGACGGCGTCCGGCAGTACGGCATCCTGGGCGCCGGCCTCGACACCTTCGCCTACCGGAACCCGCACCGCGCGGCCGGCCTGCGCGTGCTTGAAATCGATCACCCCGCCACCCAGGAATGGAAGCGAGACCAACTGCGAACAGCAGGCATCACGATTCCGCCGGAGGTCGTGTTCGCAGCCGTGGACTTCGAACGGCAGTCCCTCGCGTACGGTCTGGAGACCGCCGGCTTCCATCGCGATGAGCCGGCCTTCTTTTCCTGGCTGGGCGTCGTCCCGTACCTTACCGACCGTGCTTTCGGCGACACTCTGGCCTTTCTCGCGGCTTTGCCCGCAGGTAGCGGGGTGGTTTTCGACTACAGCGTGGCGCGATCGTCACTGAAGTTCGCCGAACGGCTCGCGCTGGACGCCTTGTCCGCCCGGGTCGCCGCCGTCGGCGAGCCCTTCCAGTTATTCTTCGAGCCGCAGCAACTGGCCGAGCGGCTCCGGCGCGCGGGCTTCAGGCAGATCGAAGACCTGGGCCCGGACGAGATCAACGCGCGCTACTTTTCCCGCCGTGCCGACGGGCTGCGAGTGAAGACCAACCTCGGCCACCTGCTCAGCGCGCGGATCTGAACCGTTGGTCGCATCGGGCCGGTGGACCAGCTCGATGCCTCCGTAATTCATTTCGCGCACTCGGTCCGGAGCGGACTTGAGCCGAGGACGCCCGCATTCCTGTTACAGGCCGCCATCCATCGCCGCCAGCCGGAAGACCTGGCCGCCCGGAGCCTGGAAAAAGAAGCGCGTGGGGTCCGGAAATTCCACAGGGCGCACACCAAAAGCGAGCAGGAGCGTCTTCCAATGCTCCGGGTCCTCCACTTTGATCTCGAGCCATGTGGATTTCAGATAGTCCTCCTCCGTGGGAGCGTCGGCGGCGTCCACGAAGAACAAGCCGAGCACGACGCCCTCCGCGAATTCGTAGAGGTCTAGGTCCGGGCGCGGACTCTCCAGGACTTTGCACTGCAGCAGCCCCGCATAGAACTCATGAGCGCGCGCCCGGAGGTGGTGCGGCAAATTCATTTTCAGGTGGTTACCGAGATGGACCATGATCGGCTCCTGTGCCGATGATACTGCACAAGTCCGGCATGGCGACTACGCGTCAAGTAGTACGAATAACCCCTCGCAATTCCATCAGGGCTTTCGTCAGTTGGACGCTGAAGGTGTCGAGTAATCCCCAACCCTGCGAATGGTGTAGGCTACTCATCAGTGCAGTACATTTCGCCATGGCTCACTCATTTCGTTGGGGTGCAACACTCCACAGACGATTCACGGAATTGCGACGTTTTGACCAAAATCCTTGGTGAGCGCAAGCTTGGGCAGTGGGATCGCCGAGGGAACGTGTTCATTGGCCCAGGGTCGATGCTCGTGAGCAGCGGAAGCCTTTGCAATAACCAGTTCATTACCGGCTTTAGGCCGGTGTGTTTCTGCGACATCCCGGAAGGGGCCCTCCACCGGCATACCAGCGTCTACGGGCGCTTTGGCCTGGCATTCAAGAAGGACTATCTGGTAACCAAAGGCGCGAACCCGGTCTTCTACGTGGCCAAAGGGTCCGTGGCACGCCATGAGAGGCCACCGGTTCCCCCGCTGACGGAAGAAGATCTTGAGGCTGACGCCCGATCAGCACTACAGAGACACTTCGCGGCTCTGAACGCACCAGAGGTTCCTGTGTGTCGCTGCGAATTTTTCGACCGCCTCGTGGCGGATTTGATGAAGGTTCTCCCTCCTTCATGGCCTGCCGACACGCCCGCCGATGTCCACGACGACCCTGTGCGAGATGTCCAACACCGAGTCCTCTTCGACCTGATTGGCCATGTCTTCGCCTTTACAAAGTTCTTCGACGAGTCTCTTCCGGAAGAGGATCACGACAACTTCTACATGGAGCGCGAGTGGCGCGTCAGGGACTTCGTAGAATTCGAGCATGACGACGTTGTGTGCGTCTATGTGGCCCCTGGCTTTGAGGACAGAATCGAACGCGAGTTTCCTGGGCTTGCTCCGAAGATAAAACCACTGACGTTCTGAGGCTTGCGAATGCAACGGGAGCCTGTTTCGCGGGGTGTATCCGGTCATAATGCCGGAAAACGCCCGATCCGTGGAATAGTTCGCGGAGGCGATTTCAAGTCCGCAACTCGGCCCGGCGTCGGCGCTCTTACGCCCCGTCCGACTTCTTGCGGATCTTGATGTCCAGCCGTTTGATCTTCTGGTTGAGCGTGGAGAGCGGCACGTGCAAGCTTTCGGCGGCTTCGGTCTGGCTCCAGCTATATTGCTCCAGACGCTCCAAGATGGTGCGGCGCTCGTAATCGTTGACGATTTCAAACAGCGACGCGTCGGCCGGCAACGGTCCGCCGTCGCCGCGATTGAGCCGCACGCCGTTGGCTTGCAGCAGGGAGTCGGGCAGCACGTCGAGGGGGACTGAGGTGTCGGTGGCCAGCACCACGGCGCGCTCCACCACGTTTTCGAGCTCGCGCACGTTTCCCGGCCAGGCGTGTTCCATGAGAACCTGCATGGCCTCCGGCTGAAAGTGCAGCACGGAGCGGCCGGCCGAGTCCAGGTACTTGTTGTTCTCGCGGCAATAGTAGGTGAAGAAATGCTCCGCCAGCAGGGGAATGTCTTCACGGCGCTCCCGCAGCGGGGGCAGCGCGATGTTGATCACGTTCAGCCGGTAATAGAGGTCCTCGCGGAACTTGCCGTCCTTCACCAACTGGTACAGGTCGGCATTGGTGGCCGCCAGAATCCGCACGTCAACTCGGATCGGGTCGGTAGAGCCTAGCGGAGTGAATTCCTTTTCCTGAATTACACGCAGCAACTTGATCTGCGTTTCCGCGCCGAGGGTTCCGATCTCATCGAAGAAGATGGTGCCCTGGTCCGCCACCTCGAAATACCCCTTCTTCGATTGGACGGCGCTGGTGAAAGCCCCTTTCACGTGCCCGAACAGCGTCGATTCCAGAAGGTCCGGCGGCAGCGAACCGCTGTTCACTGCCACGAACAGGCGATCGCCGCGCGGCGAGTTGGCGTGAATCGCCTTGGCCACCAGTTCCTTGCCGGTGCCGGTGTCACCTGTGATGAGGATGGTGGACCGGGCCGGGGCTACCTGGCTGACCACGTCGAGCAATTTCACCATGCGCTCGCTCTTGCCAATGATGTTGGGGAAGCTGTAGCGCTGTTTCAGCGCGCGCTTGAGGTGTGTGTTCTCATATTCGAGACGGCGCCGCGCGATCATGCGGTCGATCTCGATAATCAGCTTCTCGTTGTCCCAGGGTTTGGAAAAGTAGTCGTTGGCTCCGTATTTCAGCGCCTTGACGGCGGCCTCCACCGAGCCGTAGGCCGTGATCATGAAGATGGGGGTCTCGCGGTCGCGCTGCCGGACCTCCTGCAGCACCTCCATGCCACTCCGGTCCGGCATCATCAGGTCGAGCAGCACCAGATCGTAGCCACGGGACTCCATCTTGTGAAGGCCTTCGGCCGCGTTCTGGGCCAGGTCCACGGCATACCCTTCCGATCCCAACAGGACTTCAAGGCTTTCGCGAATGTCCGACTCGTCGTCGACCACCAGCACGTTGCCCTTGGTTTCAACCGCGGCGGAAGGAAAGGCAGTCATTTCAGGCGGCAGTCACCGGCTTTCGAGCCGATTCGGTACGAGCCAATGGCAGGTCCAGCCGGAAGCGGGCGCCTCCGCTCCGGCGATTCGACACGGCGATTGAGCCGCCATGCTCCTGGATGATCCCATAGCTCACCGAGAGGCCCAGGCCGGTGCCCTTGCGCGCTCCCTTGGTGGTGAAGAAGGGATCGTAGATGCGGTGCAGATGCTCCGGCGCAATGCCGGGACCGCTGTCGGCCACCTCGATCTTCGCGCTCGAATCCTCGGTCCATGTCCTCACTTCCAGAGTACCGCCGCCGGCCATGGCATCGCGCGCGTTCAGGAAAAGATTGAGAAACACCTGCTGCAGCTTGCCGGCGTTGCCGTGAACGGCGGCCAGATCCTGGTCCAGATCGGCCTTCACCTGGATCCCCGCCTTCTGCAACTGGTGCTCCAGCAGCGAAAGCGTCTCCTGAATCACTCGGTTCAGGCTCACGTCGCCGAAAGAAGTCGTCGACGTGCGCGAAAAATTCAGCAGCGAGTTGACGATTTCGCTGGCCCGGAACGTCTGCTTGGCGATCTTGTCCAGGATGAGCGATTTCTGCGAATCCTCGCTCACTTGCTTAGCCAGCATCTGGGCGTAGGTGGAGATCACCGCCAGCGGCGTGTTCACTTCGTGGGCTACGCCCGCGGCCAGCAGCCCGATGCTCGAGAGCTTGTCCGCCTGCACCAGCCGCTGTTCGAGTTCGGCGCGATCGGTGACGTCGTCGAAGATCACCAACCGCCCGATCTGCCGTTGGTCCTTGGAAACCAGAGGCGCGATGGCCAGGTTCAGAATGGCTTCCCGCCGCCGGCCGGCACCGTTGGAGTGGCCGTTTCCATTCCCATGCACGGTCTTCAGGACGAACTTGTAGACATTGTGAATGCCGGTCTCCCCGCGAACCCGCTCGAACTGCTCCACCAGATCCGCCGGGAACAACTCCGAGAGCTTCTTGCCCACGGCCTGCGCTCGCGCAATCCCGGTGAGCTGCTCGATCTGCGAATTCCAGCTCTCCACGCGGTCATCCAGATCGGCCGCCAAAATCCCCACATTGATCGATTCCACGATGTTCTCGCTGAATTCCTTCAGCCGTTCGTACTCCTCGACCTTGAGTTGCAGGGAACGATAGAGCGTCGCATTCTCAATGGCGATGCCGACATAGCCGGCCAGGGTTTGTAGCAGTTCCACATCGACGCTCGAAAGATAATCGCCATCGGTGGTCCGGCTGACCCCCATGTAGGCAATGGTGCGGCCGCGCACCGTGCAGGGCAGGTAGTAGGTGAGGTCCAGATCGGCAATCGTTCGCCGCACGCTGGGCGGCCATGACCGCGACACGGCATCCAACTGGTGCCGCGTGCGCTCGAAGAACAAGTAGGCCTCCGGCAGTTTCCAGCCCAAAAAACTGAGATCCAACTCGGCTTGGCGAATCTGCGCCACACGCAAGCTCGGGCCCATGGCTCTGTGCAGGCGGAAGGCGGTTGCCGATCCAGCGGGAGCTGCGCTCTCCTCCGCCAGGAAAAAGGCCAGGTGGTCAATCGGCAGGGTGTGCAGAAGGCGCTCACCGACCGAGGCCAGCATGGCATCCAGATCTGTCTCCGAACTCAGCTCGCGTCCGAACTCGATGAGAGTGCGCCGGTAGTCGTACTGCTCGCGGTAGAAATGCCGGTCTAGCCATTCCTGGATCCAGTTGCGGATCGGCTGGAACAGGAAGGCCGTGATCAACATCACGGTGATCAGCCCGGTGTTGCCCAGATCCTTGAAATTCTTCTGCACCAGCGAGCCCAGCGAGAACACGATGGCATAGAACGCCGCCAGCACGCACAGCGTGGCCAGAGTGTAGGCGTACCCGCGGCGGAAGATGATGTCCACGTCCATCAGCCGGTAGCGCACGATGGCGTACGCCAGGGTCAGCGGAATCAGAGGCAGCGAGAGCACCGACATCTTCAGGTACTCGTTGGGGATCGCTCCCATCGCGTACGGCAGAATGTACAGCAGACCGAACGGCAGAATGCCGCAGAAGGTCCCGTTGCGCAGCCATTTGAGCTGCTGCCGCACGATGGGATCTTCGGCCTTCCGGTGTTCCAGGCTGAGGGTGATCCCTCCGATCAAGTAGGGCAGCGTCGAGAGCACCACCCAGACCCGGTCTAGCGCCCAGCGCACCTCCACCAGAGGCGCCGCAATCAGCAGCACCCCCGACGAGAAGGCCACGTAGAGAACGAATAACAGCAGCGCCGGCAGGTAGATCACGCTCACGCGGCCCCGCGTCTGCAGCCATTTCCGCGGCTCGGGGAACGTCAGGCAAAAGTGCAGGAACACGGCCGGCGCCAGCAGCCCCGCCGCCAGATTGCCGAAGTAGATCACCTCGTCAAAGCTATTCAGCTTGCCGGTGTAGTGAAACGAGAAAAAAATGAATGAGGATAAGCAAAGGATGTAAAAGTGCTGCGCCTTGTGCGCGCTGCCACGCCGGAAATACACAAACAGGCCGATGATCAGATACGCCAGTCCGACCAGATACTGGTAAATCACCGCCCGATCGAGCGGCACCTCGCCCACGATCACGTTGATCGGGAACTCGACCCCACCGCGCGAAACCGTGTAGGCCGCCTTCTTCCAGGAGCCCAGCCCGGCCAAGACCTGGGCCACGTCGACGGCCTTGCGGACGGGAAGTCCATTGATGCGCGTGAGGCGGTCGCCGGTACGCAGGCCGGCCCGCTCGCCTTCGCTGCGCGCTGGAACCGTCAAGGCTTCGACGCCGCCCTGCCGGTCGACCCAGATCACTCCATCGTCCGGCAACCGGAACCGCTGCTGCTGCTGAAAATTGATGCCCGCGGCCACACCGGCAGCTAACGTCAGGATCGTCAGGATCGCTGTCGAGAGCTGGAACTTGAGTTCCTGAAACATGGCTGGCCGCCGTACGCGAAAGAACGAGACAATACTCCGCTCACCAGATAAGCACTTTTGGGGCCGCGGTAGAGACTCGCTGCTTTCTCCAGATTAGTATATTTTTCTAGTACTTACAACGTTCTAAAGGAGTACACTTCGGTTTTTGGGAGAATGCCCCTACGCGGAAGCGGATTCCACCGGCTGGCCCTGTAGGCTCGCGCCAGCCCTACCGTTCCGTGGTGCTTTTAGAGCGCCCGCACCCAAATCTTGCCGGCGACGCTGCGTTCCAGCCGGACCGGGCGGCCTTCGGCCTGAAGGTCGATCTCCGGATCCGTGTGCTGGACTTCGATCCGCACGCCGGGCCGAATGCCGGCGCGATCGAGGTCCTCCAACAGCCGGCGGTCGCGTTCGAAGACGCTGACGACGGCCAGGCGCTCGCGCACGCGCCCCTCATCCAGCGGCTTAAGGCCGCGCCGCCGGCGTTCCTGCGGGGAATCCAGCCCAACCTGATTGCCGTGGGGGCAGGCCCGTCCAGCGCCGAGTTTCTCCAATAGCTTGCCCTCGAAATCTGCGGAAACCGCGTGTTCCAGCTGTTCGGCTTCCTCGTGGACCTTGTACCATTCCAAACCGAAGATTTCAGTGAGCATCCGCTCAATCAGGTGGTGCCGGTTGAGCAGACGGTTCGCGATCTCACGGCCGGCCGGCGTCAGAGTCACCTGTCCGTCGGTGCCCTGGCGGATGAGATGGTCGCGCTTGAGGCGCCGGATCGCCATGGTCACCGCCGGTGCCGATACGTGCAGCCAGCGGGTCAACGTCACCGGCTTGACCGTCTCTTCTTCCGATTCGGCCTCGGCGATCGCCTTGAGGTAATTTTCTTTCGAGATGGTAATGCGCACGCTGTCCCACCTACTTGCGCATCACCAGCACGCGCGACGGGTAAAAGGTCTGGCGAACGATCCGGTCTTCCAGGATCTGGAACGGCACGCTCGCGGCCAGTTCGGGGACGCGCTGCTCCACCTGCCGTCCCCAAAAGGCCGGGGCCACCTTGCCCGCCACGCGGTACACCTTGTTGAACAAAGCCGTGTTCTGGCCGATCAGCACCAACGCCAAGGTTCCGCGATCCTTGAGAATGCGCCGGAACTCCGACAGCGTCTGCGCGATGTCGTCGGTCGATAGCAGCTCGAGCAAATAGCAGCAGAAGATGGCGTCGAAGCTCTCGCTGCGGAAAGGCATATGGCGGGCGTCGACGGCCTGGCAATGGGCCCGGGCCGCCGGGTATTTGCGCTGCGCCGCGCGCTGGGTGCGGGACGCCATATTGGGCGACAAATCCACTCCGATGGTGGCGCCGCCGGTGTTGGCCCGCACAAGCCGCCGGAACATCTCGCCGCTGCCGGTGGCCACTTCCAGCACCCGCATGCCGTTACGCAGACCCGCCGCCTCCAGCGCGCACTGATGCGCGCGCGAGTGAAATAGAAGGGTGGACACGGGATAGACCGCTGCCAGCCGGTCGTAGACGCGGCGCGTCCGTTCCGTCAAGGTGGTGGGTAGCCCGTTGACGGGCCATGCGGTCATCGTTTCTTCAATTCGGTTCAAGAGCCTCTCTCCTCGTCCACTATGAAGCCGCCGCCAGGTCGGTCTGCAACTCCGGCATTTCGATCTGCACCCGCGTTCCCCGGTCCGGCTGGCTGTCGATCCACATCCGGTACTGGTTGCCGAACAGCACCTTTAGCCGCTCGTTCACGTTGCTGACCCCGATGCCTTGTTCCAGCAGCGTCGCCAGCTTGGCTTCCGGAATTCCCACGCCGTCGTCCTCCACCAGCAGGTGCAGCTTGGCATCGCCGCGGTGCGTGTGAATCCGGATCGTCCCGCCTTCCACCTTGTTGCTCAGCCCGTGCTTGATCGAGTTTTCCACCAGCGGTTGCAGCAGCATGCTCGGCACCAACATATCCAGGGTATCGTCCGACGCTTCTTTCACGAAGCGCAGCTTTTCCCCGAACCGCACCACCTCGATCGCCAGGTAGTCCTCGATGAAGCTGAGCTCGTCGCGCAACGCGCTGAAGTTCTCGTGCTTGCGCAGCAAGCGGCGCAGCACTTTGGAAAGCTTGAAAACCATCACGCGCGCCTGGTTGGGGTCGGTCCGGATCAGCGAGGAAACCGAGTTCAGCGTGTTGAACAGAAAGTGGGGGTTGATCTGGCTGGTGAGCGCCGCCAGCCGCGCCTCCACCAGCAGGCGGCCCTGGTCTTCCAGCTTCTTCTCAGTCCGCGCGCTGTTCCAGATCTTCAAGGGAATGGCAACCGAGAACAGCGTGGCGGCGACCAGCGCCACGTAGGTTAACGAGTGGGGATCCGGCGGCGCCAGGCGGAAGGTATTGAAGAACTGGCCCAGAATCTGGCGCAGCAATTCGGCGCAGCCGATCGCCGCCAGCAGCACCAGGTGGAACGCCGTGCGCCGGTGATCTTTGCCGGCGGTGAAGAAGCGGTAGATGCTGAGGTCGAAAAATGGAGAAAACCGCCAGACCTCTTCCGGCTCCGGAGCCATGTCGCGCAGCAGCCCGCCCAGAACCCCGATGCCGGCCAGAAGGGGAAGGGTCAGGTGCTCGCCATGAAAGACCGCGGGTAGGGAAATCAGGACACCCGACAGCAGCCCTGTGACGTATCCGCCCAACAGGCCGGCCAGCAGGCTGCCTTCGAGCCCCAAATCCGCGGCCTGGTAGTTCTTGCTCACCAGGCGCGTGACCGCCAGGGCCGCAAATATCCCCGAAAGCCAGAGCGAAAGCCCCAGCCTCTGATTGAGCGTGCGGCTCTCCTGCATCAGCATCGACTTGAACCGGTTGGACCGGGCGAGCACGCTGGCAATGGCGGCCATGATGCCCAACCGCACCAACAGCGCCACGAGAAACTGGTTCAGATCTGGCATCCCTACCGGAAGCCATTATAATAGAAGGGATTACGGGGTCCCAACAACTTCCTATGAAGAATGTGTCCGGGTCGCACCTGAAAAAGGTCGCCGAGGCCGATTTTCCGACGCAATTTGGAGCTTTCCGGATCTATGGATTCGAGGGCCGTTGGGGAGACCGCGCCGAAGAAGCGGTCGCACTCAAAATGGGCGACTTGGCGGCGGGCCCGCCTCCCTTGGTTCGCATCCACTCCCAGTGTCTCACCGGCGACGTCTTTCACAGCTTGCGCTGCGATTGCCGCGCTCAGCTCGAGATCGCCCTCACCAGCATTGCCCGCGAAGGGCGCGGCCTGTTGATCTACGAGCAGCAGGAAGGCCGCGGCATCGGTCTGCTCAACAAGTTGCGCGCCTATGAATTGCAGGACCAGGGCGCCGACACCGTGGAAGCCAACGAACGCCTGGGATTCGATTCCGACTTGCGCAGCTACCAGTTGCCCGGCGCCATTCTGCGGTATTTCGGGCTGAAGCAGGTCCGCCTGCTCTCCAACAATCCGGAGAAAGTGGAAGCAGTCGAAAAGGCGGGCGTCGCGGTAACGGAGCGCGTGCCGTGCCTGGCCGACGTGCTCGATTCCCGCGAAGCCTACTTGCGTACCAAGCGCGAGCGCATGGGACACCTCTTGGACGAATTCTAACCCCGGAGCGTCAGTCTCCAGCCTTGCGCACCGTGCGCGGCCCGGCTCTTGCGGCATGGATTGAACCCGCGCAGGCCCGTTGCCAATTCAGTTGCCGGCATTCGTTAGCCCCGCCAACAGAAGCGCAGTCACGTGCGTTTGATAGCGCCGCGCGCTCCATCCGCGCTCCAGTACCAGATCCTCCCAGGTGCGCAGAGAGGTCAACGTCCACAGCAGATCGGCGGCTACGGAAGAGTCAAGGCCGCGCCGCAGAGACCCTTCGTTGTGCAGCCGGGCAACCAGTTGCCGGCAGCCTTCCAGCCGGTACTTCAGCCGGTCCTGCCAACTCCGCTCGGCGGCTTGATCGGTGCGGCGCACCGCGTCCACCGCGCGGGCCGCGGCCCAGATCCCGGGGTTCATCCGAGCGTGCACCGCGACCATCTCGCGCAGGGCCGCCACCGCGTTGGACGCCTCCCGGATCTTTCGCACTTCCCTTTCCAGTCCGCGTTGTTCGTCCGCGTGCCGTACCAGCGCCAGCATCAGCGCGGCCCGATCGGCAAAGTGCAGATACACCGCTTGCCGCGAAACGCCGGCCGCGCCCGCAATCTCAGCCATGCTGGCCGCGGCCTCGCCCCGCCGGGTGATCAAATCCAACGCGGCGTCCAGAATCCGTTTCCGTGAATTCCGACTTGACACGGTGTCAATCTCCGGTCTATTCTGGACTGTACTTGACACGATGTCAAGTTTACCAGAAACGGACGGGATTATGAGCTTATCGGCGGTTGAGGAAATCGAGGCCGCGATCCGGGCGATGGCGGAGGCCTGGAATCGGCACGACACCAAGGCATATGTAGCTGCGTGGGCCGAGGACTGCAGTTTTGTCAATGTGCTGGGGATGCACCGGAAAGGCCGCGTCGAGTTGCTGGCGGAGATCGACTGGCTCCACGCCGGCCGCTTCAAAAACACCCAAATCCACATCGAGCGCCACTCCGTTCGCTTCCTTACACCCGATGTGGCGGTGGCGGTCATGTGGTGGCATATGACGGGAGATCCCGGAATGCCCGGACATCCCACGCAGAACGGCGAGCGCCACGGTGTCTTCACCCATGTAATTCAGCGCCGGCCGGAAGGGTGGCGGTTTGTTGCCTCCCAAAACACCGACAAGCCGCCGATCCCCGACCCCCTGCAGTTGGATCCATCGCAGGAAACACCTTCGCCACTCGCGGCCGTGTAAACGCCGTCAGTCCGAAATTTCACATTCCTTTCCTTCCCAGTGTCCTAGGATGTTCTCTAGGGGGAGAAAAGGATGCAGCTGTGGAGAGTGTCTCTCGCCGGGCTACTGGCCATCGTTGCGGCTTGCCTCATCTTGGCCCAGGACACGCCCTCCGCGAGCGGCCCCGTCACCGAAATCCGCATGACGGCGAAGAAATATGAGTTCGCTCCGGACACCGTCCGCGTCAAGGTGGGGGATCGCGTCAAGCTGATCATCACCTCGCTGGACCACACCCATGGCATCAAGCTGGAAGCCATGCACATCGACCGGAAGGTGGAGAAGGGTGAAACCATCACCGTGGAGTTCATCGCCGGCCAGCCCGGGACCTACCCGTTTGAGTGCTCCCACTTCTGCGGACTCGGACACAAGAAAATGAAGGGCCAAGTAATCGTCGCCGGTGACTAAAGTCATAGGCGCCTCGTCCCTGGGGCGGTAGCCTGGGTCTCTAGGGAGGCCGTCCACTGTGTCCCAACCCCTGACGCGCATCGAGACTCGCGCGGGCCGTCGGCTCGCGCCCGAAGAGATCTACAGCCTGGTGGCGGCCCGCGAGAGCCGCCTGTCGCGCCTGTTGATCACCTACATCACCGCCGGCCTCATCTTCATGCTCCTGCCCGGAACCTTCCTGGGCGTCTGGAACCTGCTGGCCATCAGCAGCCGCCAGGCGGCCGATTCGGTTTCTCCGGCGTGGATCCAAGCTCACGGCCACGCGCAAATCTTCGGGTGGATCGGAACCTTCATCCTCGGTATCGGCTTCTACTCGATCCCCAAGCTGCGCCGCTTGGATCCGTTCGCTCTTGGGGCCGGATGGACGGCATGGGGGTTGTGGACCACGGGTGTGGCCCTTCGCTGGTTCACCGGCGTGTGGGGCTGGCAGTGGAGGATCGCGCTCCCGGTCTCCGCCGCGCTGGAACTGGCGGCTTTCTTGATTTTCTTGCGCTGCGTCTCCGGCCACCGTCCGCAGGACTCCGGCAAACCCGCCGTGGAACCCTGGGTGTGGGTGGTGATCGCGGCTTCCGCCGGCCTGCTGCTCACCCTGGTTGTCAACCTCGGAGCCGCATCGTTTCTCGCGTTCCGCGGTTCTTCTCCCGACCTGCCTTCCGCCTTCGACCAGCGCTTCCTGGTGCTGCAAACCTGGGGCTTTCTGGTGCCTTTCGTGTGGGGCTTTAGCGCCAAATGGCTTTCAGTCTTTCTGGGCTTGCGTCCGGTGCGCGGCGGCGTCCTGTTATGCGCGCTCGCCCTCAATTCGGCTGGCGTCCTCGCGGCGCTGGCGGGCTGGATGGTTGCGGCGGTGAGTCTGCTGCTGGCGGGAATGCTGGCGGCCGTTTTTGCGCTCGGAATTGTGGAGAAGCCGCGGCAACCCGCCAAGGTCCGGGGCGTCAGTTCACTCTTTCCGGTCTTCATCCGCGTCGCTTATGTCTGGGGCGTGGTCGCGGCTGCCCTCGGTATCTGGGCCGCGCTGGCGCCGGACCCTAGCGGCATTTGGGGAGCCTCGCGCCACGCCTTGACCGTTGGTTTTCTGGCCTTGATGGTGTTTGGTATCGGTCAGCGCGTGCTGCCCGCCTTTTCGGGGATGCATGTGCTGTTCAGCACCAAGCTCATGGCTCTGGCGCTGGTGCTGCTCGCAGCCGGATGTCTGCTTCGCGTCAGCTCTGAAATCTTGGCTTATCAAGGGATCGCGCAGGCTGCGTGGCGATGGCTGCCGGTTTCCGCGCTCACCGAAATGACCGCGGTCACGCTCTTTGCCGGGAACGTGCTCGTGTCCTTCCACCGGCGCCGGCCCTCCCTCTCATAGAATGAGACACGAGGGTGCGCATGGCTTATAAGAGACTGTGGATTGCCTTGGGCCTGGTGGTGGTTGTCTCGTTCGCAGTTCTCGGAGGAGTGGGAGTTCAAATCCTGAGAAGCGCTCCGCCGATTCCCTCGCAGGTGGTCACCCCGGATGGCCGCGTCGTATTTGACGGCCCTTCCATCCAGGACGGCCAGGGTGCCTGGCAGTCCATCGGCGGCCAGGAAGTCGGCACCATCTGGGGGCACGGCTCCTATGTCGCTCCGGATTGGACGGCCGACTGGCTGCACCGCGAATGCACCTTCATCCTCGACCGCTGGGCCGCCGATGCCGGGGCGGCCAACTACGCGGCCCTCGGTCCGGAGCAGCAGGCTGCCTTGCAAGCGCGGCTGCAAGGCATCATGCGGCGGAATACCTACGATCCCGCCACCGGCCGCATCACGATCGACTCCGTACGCGCCGCCGCCTTCGACAACCTGACCCGCTACTACTCCGATATCTTCAGCCGCGGCCGCAACGCCTACGCCATTCCGGCCGGCGCGCTCAGCGACCCCACCCAGCTCCGCCAGATGAGTTCGTTCTTCTGGTGGACGGCTTGGGCGGCCTCCACCAATCGCCCCGGGACCCCGGTCACCTACACCCAGAATTGGCCGCACGAACCGCTGATTGGCAATCAACCCACCGGCCAGGCCATCGTCTGGAGCGTCGTCAGCTTCGTGCTGCTGCTCGCCGGCATTGGCGGCATGGTCTGGTACTTCGCCTCCCAGCCCCGATCGGTGGCGGACGAGCTTCTCCCCGCCAGCGACCCCCTCTTCGGGCTGAGGCCGACTCCGTCGCAGCGGGCCACCGTGAAGTTCTTCTTCGTGGTCGCGGCCTTGTGGGTCGTGCAGGTGGGGCTGGGCGCCATCACCGCGCATTACGGCGTGGAGGGCTCCGGCTTCTACGGTATTCCCTTGGACCGCATTCTGCCATACAGCGTGACGCGCACCTGGCACCTGCAGATGGGGCTGTTCTGGATCGCCACTTCCTGGCTCGCCACTGGGCTCTATGTCGCCCCGGCGGTCTCCGGCGTCGAACCCAAAGGCCAGCGCCTCGGGGTCAACCTCCTGTTTGGCGCGCTGCTGCTGGTGGTCGCCGGCTCCTTGGCCGGCGAGTGGTTGAGCATCCAGCACAAGCTGGGCAACCTCTGGTTCTGGTTTGGAACGCAAGGCTATGAGTATCTGGACCTGGGCCGCTTTTGGCAGATTCTGCTCTTTGTCGGTCTGGTGTTTTGGCTGTGGCTGATGTGGCGCGCGCTGAAACCGGCCTTGACCCGGCGTGACGGAAACTACTCCCTGCTGCTCATGTTCCTGCTCTCCAGCATCGCCATCCCGTTGTTCTACGCGGCGGGTCTGATGTACGGCCAGCGCAGCAATCTGGTCACGGCGGAGTATTGGCGATGGTGGGTGGTGCACCTGTGGGTGGAAGGCTTTTTTGAGGTCTTCGCCACTGTGGTGATTGCGTTTCTGCTGACCCGCTTGAAGCTGCTCTCCGTGCCCACCGCCACCCGCGCCGTGATGTTCTCCACCGCGGTCTTCCTGTCCGGAGGGATCATCGGCACGTTCCATCATCTGTATTTCTCCGGAACCCCCGACATCGTCATCGGCCTGGGCGCGGTCTTCAGCGCGCTCGAAGTGGTGCCGCTGGTGTTGATCGGGTTCGAGGCCTGGGAGAACATCCGCCTCGCCCGCGCCCGCGAACAGCACCTCTGGGTGGCCGCGTACAAATGGCCCATCTATTTCTTCGTCGCGGTGGCGTTCTGGAATTTCGTGGGCGCCGGCTTGTTCGGCTTCCTCATCAACCCGCCCATCGCGCTGTACTACATGCAAGGACTGAATACCACTCCCGTGCATGGCCACACGGCGCTGTTCGGCGTGTATGGCATGTTGGGCCTCGGCCTGATGCTGTTCTGCCTACGCGCGCTCCGGCCGGGCCTGGCCTGGAAAAACCAGCCGCTGGCCTTCGCCTTCTGGGCCATCAACCTCGGTCTCGCCCTCATGGTGGTGATCAGTATGCTGCCCATCGGACTGATGCAGGCCTGGGCTTCGGTCGAGTACGGAACCTGGTACGCGCGCTCTCCCGAGTTTCTCCAGACCGGTCTGATGAACCAGTTGCGTTGGATGCGCATGTTCGGCGACACGCTGTTTGCGCTGGGAGCTCTGGCGCTCGGCTGGTTCGTGCTCGGCCTGGTCACCGGCCATTCCTATGACCGGCGCGGCGCCGTGGCCGAAGGCGCCTGGAGCGTGCAGCCCCAGCCGTCTCCGGGCTTAGGCGGCGCCCGGATGCCCTCCTGAATCTAGTGTGAATGGCTCGGGCAACTGCGGAGTTTTGCCGATAGATGGAAGTGCCCCATTGCTGGTAAATTCAACCACGTAGGGATTCCTCTCGGAGAATATCCAAGGAGGCCAGGATGAAACTCTACGTAAGGGACTTCTGGAACGATTCACGGGGTCAGGATACGGTGGAGTACGCTCTCTGCTGCGGCATGGTGGCAACGGCCGCGGTAGCCGCCATGCCCCAGTTTGGCGTCACCATCAACAACATTTTCTCGAGAATTGCTTCCACCGTGGCCCGCGCCGTGCTGGTGTAGACCGCTTTGATCGGCACTGCCCTCCGGCGGTCGCCTGCCGGGCCAGGTCCAACTGGCTCGGCTGACCGCACCGCCGCGTCCGCGCGCACCCTGCGGCCGCGATGCCGCTGGCTGGGTCCCCGCATCGCGGACCTCTGGCCTCTCAGCCAAACGCTCTTCGGCAGACCACCCGTCACTCCATCGTCATCGTGAGGTACAGCAGCTTTCCCATCCGCTCCACCTGCAGCACGAGCGCGTCGGCTTCCTTCAGCGCATCCAGGGCGGCGCGCAGCGCGTCCACGCTGGTCACCGGCTGCGTGTTCACCGAGTAGATCACATCTCCCAGTTGCAGGCCGTCGCCCGTGTAGGCGGATTCACCCGCACGCGCCGCCACCACGATGCCGTACTTCTTGCGCAGGCCGGGTAGCATCTCCACAATCTTCGCGTCGAGTTCGATCCCCAGGATCCCCAGCTTCGGAATCAGACTCTTGTCCGGATCCACCATATCGGCGAACCGCTGAGGGTCGTCTTCCCGCTCCTCGACAGCCACCGCATAGGTCAGCTTGGTCGGCCCCCGCTGGACCTCCAGGCTCACTTTCTGGCCGACCTTATAGCGATACAGGTTGACCTCGAACTGGCGGGCGTTCTCCATGGTCTTGCCGTTCAAAGTCAGGATGATGTCGCCGGCCTGGAGTCCGGCCTCCTCGGCCGATTCGTTCGGCTCCACGTCGCTCACCACCACCCCCCAGTCCTGCGGCAGGCGCAGTCCGGTCGCCAGCGCCGGTGTGATGGTTGCCACCGAGATGCCGATCTCGCTGCGGTGTACGTGCCCCTCGGCGCGGATCTGCGCGTACACGTTCTTCACGATGTTGCTGGGAATAGCGAACCCCAGCCCCTCGTTGCCTCCGGACTGGGACAGGATGAACGTGTTAATCCCAATCACGCGCCCATTCACGTTCACCAGGGGGCCTCCGCTGTTGCCCGGATTGATCGGCGCGTCCGTCTGAATGTAAATCATGAGGTCGTCTGGCTTGATCTGCCGCGCCACCGAGCTGACCACCCCCATGCTCACCGAGTTCTCCAGCCCCAGCGGGTTTCCGAACGCCATCACCAGCTGGCCCTGCCGCAATCCGTCCGAATCCCCCAGATCCAGATGCGCCAGGCCGGTCTTTTCGATCTTGAGCACCGCCAGGTCGGAGTCGCGGTCGATCCCCACGATCCGCGCATTCAGCATCTTCCCGGCCGGCTGCAGCGTGGACCGCCCGGCCATTTCCGCGGCTACGCGCACGCGCACCTGCCGCGCGTTGGAAACCACATGACCGTTGGTGACGATGTAGCCGTCCGCCGTCAGGATCACGCCCGACCCGGTGGCCCGCTGACGCGTTACCACCGCGGTATTGGTTCCGTCTCCGCCCTCCTCGCTCAGGGCGTAGCCCGAAGAGAAAATCTGCACCACCGCGCGGCTGACCCGCCGGGAGAGCCGCTCGAGCGACGTGCTGACGTCGCGCAGAGCATCGGCCCGCGGCGGCGCTGCCGGCGAAGGCTGTGTCGTGGGAACCGGTGCTGATGGTGCCGCGGGCTGTTGGGCCAGGATCAGGCAGGCCCCCGCGACGAAAAGGCCAAGCAACTTCATAGCCTTATGCTAGCGCGGCCCGGCCGGTATCATAGGAAGGAGCGCGCGAATGAAGGACGCCACACAAGTGAAGAAACTGACCGCCCACGTGAAGGCCGCGGGTTGAGCGTCCAAGCTGAGTCCAAAGTTGTTGGACCAAGTCTTGGCCACGGTGCCCCGCTGGCCCGATGAACGTGTGTTGATCGGGTTTGACACTGCCGACGATGCTGGCGTGTACAAGCTGACGGCGGAGCTCGCCCTGGTGCAAACGGTCGATTTCTTCACCCCCATCGTGGACGATCCGTATACCTTCGGCGCCATCGCCGCCGCCAACGCGCTCAGCGACGTCTACGCCATGGGCGGCCGCCCGATTTCGGCGTTATCCATCGTCGCCTACCCCGCCAACGGCGATCTGAACGATCTCGAACAGATCCTCCGGGGCGGTGCGGAGAAAATGCACGAAGCTGCCTGCTCCGTGCTGGGCGGCCATAGCGTCGCCGACGAAGAAATCAAGTTTGGCTACGCGGTTACTGGCACCGTCCATCCGGGCCGCGTCAAACCCAACGCCGGCGCGCGGCCCGGCGACGCTCTGGTGTTCACCAAGCGCCTGGGTACCGGCGTCATTGCCACCGCTCTCAAACGCGGCCTCGCTTCCGATGCCCACGTGGACGAGGCCATCCGCTCCATGCTCACCCTCAACCGCGCGGCGTGCGAAGCCATGCTGCGGTTCGACGTCCACGGCTGCACCGACGTCAGTGGCTTTGGCCTGATCGGGCATGCTCGCGAAATCGCGCTGGCCAGCAGCGTGACCCTGGAAATCGAAGTCGATCGCCTCCGATGGCTCCCCGGCGCGCTGGATTATGCCCGCCAGGGCGCTCTGCCCGGCGGCCTCGCCAACAACCGCGACTTCGCCTCCTGCGTGGTGAGCGCCCTTCGCGAGTTGCCGCCGGAAATCGAAAACCTGCTCTATGATCCCCAAACTTCTGGCGGTCTGCTGATCGCACTTCCGGAAACCGACGCCGCCCTGCTCGAGCGCACCTTCGACGCCGCCTACCGCATCGGCCGCGTACTCGCGCGCGGCGCAAAGCCCATCCAACTCCTATGAATCGAAACCCCATCATCGTCGCTCTTGACTTCGAGTCACCCGCCGAAGCCTCCGCGCTGATCGCGCGTCTGGGCGACCGCGTCAGCTTCTATAAAGTCGGCATGGAACTCTACGCCGCCGCCGGCATGGCCTTTGCGCGGGAACTGCGTGCCCAGGGCAAAGACGTCTTCCTCGACATGAAGTTCTACGACATCCCCGAAACCGTGCGGCGGGCCGTCTGCCAGGTGGCCCGCGCCGGGCTCCAGTTCCTCACCGTGCACGGAAGCGATGCCGTGATGCGCGCCGCTGTCGAGGGCCGGGGCGCAGCCAGCCTCAAGCTGCTAGCTGTCACCGTTCTGACCAGCTTCGACCGCCAGGACATCGCCGATCTGGGCTACCCCAGTGAAGTGTCCGATCTCGTCGACCTGCGCGTCCGCAAGGCCCTGGCGGCCGGCGTGGAGGGAATCGTGGCCTCGCCGCTGGATGCTGCCCGCATCCGCCGCATCGCCGGTCCCGGCGCCATCTTGGTCACCCCCGGCGTGCGCTCCCCCGGAGCCGCCCAAGCAGATCAGAAGCGCGTCGCCACCCCGGCCGAGGCCATTCGCGATGGCGCAGACTACGTGGTGATGGGACGGCAAATCACCCGCGCCGCCAGTCCCGCCGACGAGGTGGATCGGGTGCTGGAAGAGATCGCCAGCGCCTGATGAAGCCTCTGCTTGGCCCGCGTGAAGCGCGGTTGTGGTATCCGTCCCCTACGGTTGGGCCGGAGCGGGCGGGGGAGGCTTGATCGCCGCACTCGCGTCGCGTTTCGGCCCCAATCCTAGCGCGATCAGTGAGAGCGAGTTGATCTTGCCGCTGGCGTCCAGGTTCTGGTCCGTCTGAAACTTCTTCATGGCCGCGGTGGAGGCATCGGTCCACTTGCCGTTGGCCTGGTCCGCTGGCAAATAGCCCTTGGCCGACAGCGATTCCTGAATTTCCTTGTAGCGCTCAGCAGTGGGGGTCAGTTGGCGGTTGCGCCATGTCGTGCGGCGTCCCGTCCGCGTGCGCCGTGAACTGGCGGAATGGGTAGTCGTCTTCTTCCGGGATGCCGGCGCCCCTTTGGCGCTCGAAATCCCGGCTTTTTTCCGCGCCGTGGCCACCGATTTCGTGCCCTTTTTGGCCGCGGATTTCTTTTTTGCCGGCGTGGCCCCCTCGGCGGCGAAACCGAGAAGCACCAGCGCCAGCGCATTCCCCAGACACAGAAACTTGCGCATGCCTCTAACCAGTGTAGCAAGCACAAAGGCGGCTAGGATTGACCCGCCGCCGTTGTGCTTAACCTATTGATCTAAAGCATCTTACTGATTGCTGAGGGGAAGCGTGCCGGCCAGAAACAGCGAGTTCCACTCGTGGTCTCCCCCTTGCCGCAGGACCCGGAAGGCCACCGCGTCTCCCGGCTTCAACGTGTTCTGAATCCGCCGCACGTCATCCACCGAATTCACCGGCTGCCGGTTGATCGAGAGGAGGATGTCCTTCGGAGCGAGTTGAATGTCCTCGGCGAACGAATCCGGCTCAATCGAGGCGATCTGCACCCCGCCGTTTTCCTTGACTCCCAGGGTCTGCCGCTGGGCGGCGGTCAGATTCTGGATGGTCATGCCAAAGCGGGCGGAAGTGCCTTCCGTCTTGCCGGGCGCTTCTTTGCTCCCGGAGCCGAATTCATCGGGGAAGATCTGGGCCAGATCGCCCACTACCACCTTGAAGTTCTCGCGCTGGCCGTTCCGGACCGCCGCGATATTCACGGTGTTGCCTACCGGCGTGGCGGTGATGGTATTGACCAGGTCGCCGCTGGTGCGAACCGGCTTGCCTTCGATCGATACGATCACGTCTTCCGCTTTGATGCCGGCCTTATCCGCCGGTCCGCCGGGCCGCACATCCTGTACGAATGCACCCTCGGGCACTTTGTAAGACTTGAGCAGCGAGCGTCCCTGGTCGGTGTCTCCCGCCGTGAAGCGAATGCCGATCGAACCCCGCGTCACTTTGCCGGTCTTGATGATGTCGTTATAGACCTGCACCGCCGCGTTGATGGGCAGCGCAAAGCCGATTCCCTGGTACCCGCCCGAACGCGACGCGATTGCCGTGTTGATGCCGATCACTTCACCGCGCATGTTCAGCAGCGGTCCGCCGCTGTTACCGGGGTTGATGGCCGCGTCGGTCTGCAGGAAGTGCTGGAACTGCGTGGTGTCCCCTGGAATATCGCGCTCTTTGGCACTGATGATTCCGGTGGTCACCGTGGCTTGAAAGCCGAATGGGGAGCCGATCGCCAACGCCCAATCGCCCACCTGCACGGCATCGGAGTTCCCAATCTTGGCCGCCGCCAGGTCTTTCTTGCCTTCCACCCGGATCACGGCCAGATCGGTCTGCTGATCCACGCCCACCACTTTGGCGTCATACTGCGTCGGATCGCCCGCGAACTTCACCTGGATCCGGTCGGCCTGGTCCACCACGTGATTGTTCGTCAGAATGTAGCCGGCTCGATCCACCACCACACCGGAGCCGAGGGCGAACCCCCGGCGTTGCGATTGGTCTGGGGCCGCGCCCTGATCTCCGAACGGGTTGCCGAAAAACCGGTAGAAGAAATCCGGTACGCCGCCATTGTCCTCGCCCTGATCCCCGTCATCGGGCGGCTGAGCCTGTTGCTGCCGTCGCCGCGTGCTCGGGGCGTTGCGCGACTGCGTCGCCTGTTTGGGCCGGTATTCCGTCGAGATGTTCACCACCGAGGGTTCCAATTGCTTCGCAATCTGTGTGAATGCCGTGGACAGCTCAACCGGGTTGGGAATGGTCAGCGGCGTCGCACCCGGCGCCACCGTGGAATCCTTCGCCGCCTTCACCCCGGAGGTGATCAGACTGCCGATCACGATACCCACCGACAGCGTGAGCAGAATCAGCGTGAACGAAAGTAATTTCTGGGTACGCAATTTGTCTAGGAAATTCATGGGCTTGCTAGCTCCTCCGCGCGGGCGCCGTTGGAACCATTATATAGATATAGTCCCGCCCGCTGTACTCCTGAATTCATTGATGTAACCGAGATTGCATCGGTTTCGCTTCTACCAACACCACGCCCGCCAGGACCAGTACGGCTCCGGCCGCTGTCCGTCCCGCGAGCCCTTCTCCCAGCGTCCAATACGAGATCAGCCAGGCGAAGACCGGCTCCAAGGTGTAGATGAGAGCCGTCCTCGTTGCCGTGGTAAACCGCTGCGCCCAGGCTTGCACGGTAAAGGTCAGAGCCGTGGCCAGCAGTCCTGTAACCAGTATCGCGTAGACCACGCTGGGACGCCATTCCACCCGCACTGGCTCCACCCACCCGAACAACCCAAGGCCCAGAGCCGCGGCCGTGCCCACCTGGGTCACCGACAACACCTCGAAGCTCATCTTGCTGGAGAAGTGGCCCAAGGTCACGATGTGTCCTGCGAAGGCAACGGCGCACAGCAAGGTCAGTACGTCGCCCTTGCCCATCGACCCGATTGATCCCTCCAGGGTCATCAGCCCGAGCCCGGCCGTGGCCACCAGCACTCCCAATACCTCAGGGAACTGGGGCTTGTTCTTGTAGACGAGCGCCGCCAGCAAAGGTACCATCACCGAAGCCAGTCCCGTCAAAAACGCCGATTTGGGCGCGGTGGTGTACTGTAACCCCAATGTTTGGAACAGAAACCCAGCGAAGAGAAGGACTCCGATCAGGACGCCCGCAGCCACCGCCCCTCCCTCCTGCCCGAACTTCCGTCGAGCTTCGCGCCCGCTTGCCGCCACCACTACGCCCAAAGCGAGGGCTGCTAGCGAGAATCGCAGCGCCAGGAACAACACCGGGGAAATATCGCGCAGGGCGGACTTCACCACGACGAAGGTGCCGCCCCAGATCAACGTGTTGACGGCCAGCGCCGCGTCCGCCCTGCGGCGGTTCATTTCCGGTTCCCGTTCGGATCGCGCATCAGCAGCAGGAGCAGCAGCAAGATGCGCTTCAGCCCCAGGTCGCGGCCTTCCGGCCGGAACCACTCTTGCGGCGTATGCGCGCCTCCGCCGATGCCCCCGGCCCCGATGGCGATCGCCGGCAGGCCCAGCGACATCGGAATGTTCGCGTCCGTCGAAGAGCAGTCCACATGCGAGCGGATGCCCAGGTGGCTGTCCACGGCGCGAATGTACTGCAGAATGGCGGCGTCGTCGGCCAGGGCGGCGGCCGGGCGCGACCCGATCTCCTTCACCTTGGCCGTTACCTTACCGGCGGTCGCACGCTGGTTTTCCAGATCGCGCGCGCGGTCCACCGCGCCCGCCAGCAGATCCACCAGCTCGTCCATTTTCTCGTTGCTCTCCGAGCGGATATCCACCTTGGCCCGCGCCGTTTGCGCAATGGCGTTCACGCTCGAACCGCCCTCAATCAACCCCACGTTGAGGGCCGATTTCGCCCCGCCGTCCAGGCGCGTCTCCGAGAACAACGCCACCGCGCGGCACAAGCCGTGCACCGGGTTGCCCACGCCGAAATCGCTCCAGCTATGCCCGCCCGGCCCCGAAAACGCCACCTCGAAGCGCCGGCTCCCCAGCGCGCGCGTCGTGATGTGGTCGGTGTTGGCGCCGTCCACCACCACGAAAGCGCCAATCTTCTTCGCCAGCGGCGCCTGCTTGCACAGGTGCCGCATGCCCGTCAGATTGCCTTCCCCTTCTTCCCCCACATTGGCCACCAGCAGCAGGTTGGCGTGCCGATCCATGGTCTTCGGGCAGTTCTTCCACACCCGCGCCACCGCCAGCAGTGCCGCCAGCCCCGCCCCGTTATCGGAAACACCCGGCCCGTGGAAACGCCCGTCGGCCTCCACCGAAATCTCGTCCTTATTGCGCGGTGCGATCACCGTGTCCAGGTGCGCTGTCAGCGCCACGTACGGCCCGTCGCCCAGCGACGCGATCACGTTGCCCGCCCGGTCGGCCGCCGCGTCCCAGCCCAGGCTGCGAAATTGCTCGATGAACCACAGCGCGCGCTCGCCTTCCAGGAACGTCGGGGCCGGCACGCGGCAGAGTTGCAGATGCATCTCGTTGATCCACTGCTTCTCTCGCGTGAACCACTGCAGGCAGTCGCGCACTTCCCGCGCTTCGGCAATGTCGTGGATGGAGAGCCCCGCCGGCGCGGTGTTGGCAGCCATTCTCTGTCAGTGTAGCAGCCGATCTCAGCCCTGATACGTGAACAGGTGGTGCTTCGAAGCGCTATCTGGCGCCCGTGGAGAATTCACATGACGGCATCCGGTGCCGAAACGATCACTCCTCAGGCGCCCTACAGCCCGTTCGTTCGTCTCCGCAAGAGGCCGGTTCCTCTCCGGGGCACATCGGGTGGCTGCGCGGCGCGAACCGCCAGCGTGTATCCGGCATTGGCTTTGGGAGTGTCGTAGACCCCGAAGTCGCAGCTATAGACCGTCCACGCCTTGGTGGGATCCGCGGCATCGGCCGTGGACGTCCAATAATACTGGAGCGAAAGGAAGTTGGTGAAAATCGCGGACTGGAAGAAGGTGCCGTCCTTATAGAAGTAGGTATGGTCGAAAAAGTCCGCGTGGTTGTTTTCGTTCCGGTCGGACAGGCTCTGCATCTCGTTCCGGCTCGGCATCCGCCAGTTGCCGGCCTGCGAGCCGTCGGTCAGTCCGCATTGGCCGCTGGAGAGCACGGCGACGGCGGCCAATGCGACCGCCCAATTCTGGTTGATGCAATCGGCTTGCTTCAGCCACACCAGGCCGGTGACGGTGTCGGCCACGGTGCCATCGCCTTTGTCCACCCAGCGCGGAAACGTCGGTGGCACGCCGCTTTGGATACTTCCATCGTCGCCAGATACATACGGAACATACAGTCCCGTCGCTTGCAGCCGGATGGCGCCGGCTCCGCCGCTGCCCTTGACCGCCCAGACCTGATTAGAAGCCGTGGCCTTGCTGTTGCTGACCGAGTCATTGATGTAGCGCCCATCGCTCAAGCGGATGGCCCATGCATTCGGAGAACCCGCCTGCCCGCCGAAGTAGCTGGTGGACGTCCAATAGATCGCGGTCGATACGTTGGTGAACGGATTTCCCGGAGTCAGGGCCGGGTTGCTCGCCGAGACATCCACCAGGCTTTCCAGCTCGTTGAGATCGGGGAGCCTCCACTGCCCCGCGGCGGACCCGTCCGTCAGTCCGCAGGCGCCGCTGGCCAGCCCGTTCACCTGCGCCAGCGCGCCGGCCCAGTTCGCGGGCGTGAGGCACCCGGCATTCTGCAGCCAGATCAGGCCCGTCACACCGTCGGTTACCGTGCCATCCTGATTGTCGGTGAAGCGGCTCCTCCAACCGAAGGCTCTTTTGACCGAGGCATCCTCCGGCGCAAGACTGACCAGGGGGTTGCTGCCATCGTACGCCGTGAAATTGGCTCCCAGCAAGGGCGGGCCGGCCGCGCCTCGATTGCTGGCGTTCGGCAAGGCGACATAGTGGATCACCGTCAAATAGATGGCGATATCGCTGAATCCGTTGCCCATGAAATCGCCCGTGTGATCGGCTCTGGTCACGTTGGCGCCCGGCCCCACCGAAGGATAGAAGGCATATCCCGGCTTGATCGCCCAGATATGGTAATCGGCGCTCGCCGTCCCGGCGGTATTCGTCCAGGCCGGCAGTCCCAAACTGTAGTTCCCATTTTCATCCGTAGTCGTGACCTGGGTGGTGGAACTCGTATTGGTGTTGTAGGCTGTCACCGTGACACCGGCCAGAGGCGTTCCCTGGAACGTGATCGTGCCAGAAACCTGGTTATTGGGGAATTGGTTGGTGGTCGCGCCGCGCGATACTGCCAGCATCGAAAGGAACAGTCCCAGCGTGAGGCAGTGGCGGCGTTCTCGCGTCGTCATCGAAGACGTCCTCCTGGATGAATACACCTTGGGTTGGTGACACGAAACCCTGGTAATTGCACTTATCGGCAGGATCGAACAACCTTTCGCCCGGATTTCTCGCGCGCCAAAAAGTCAAATCGAATCAATGGCCTAGCCGCTTATCGCACTTCCAGCTAGAAACCGATCATGGTCTGCGCCAAAAATAGCGGACTGAGCCCCTTCGGCCCCTGGTCGTGTTGCGCGCCCGCGTTCGATCCGATCTTGACGTGCTTGCCCCAATAGAAATTCAGGCCCGCCAGGTACGCGATCGACGTGGTGTTCGCTTTTGCGGTGTTGGCGGTCAGCCAGTCGGCGCGCGCCAGCGGCTCCCAGTGCGGCGACAACCGCCACGCGCCCAGCCCGTACCCGCCGCGGCGATCGAGCGAGCCATCGCGCGCCCAGATCTGCTCCGCGCGCAGCCGCAGCGGTCCGCGCTCGTAGCTGCCCTCGCCTTCCCAGCGCCGCTTCTCCGCGTGCGCGGGCGCCGAGAAGCTCGCGTACCCGTCCGCCCCCAGCGTCAACCCCGCGATCGGGTGCGCCAGCACCCGTCCCGCCGTCGCGCGGTCGTGCGTGCCTGGTGACTCCACCAGCGTCTGCCCGCGGAACACGCCTGCCGTGTATTCCACCAGCGGCCGCTTGCCGCGTTGCCAGGAACCCGCCAGTTGCACACCGGTGTCTCGCGCCTGCACCCCGGTGTCTCTTCCCGGCGCCAGCCCATTTACCGCCCGGGCGCGCGCGATCGGCACGTTGAGATTATCCGAAATCAGACTCTCGGCGCTAAACGGGATCTTGAATTGGCCGGCGGTCACGCGCAGCCCCCGCGAGACCTTCCACGTCAGCGCCGCGTCCATCAGGTAAGGGCGCTTCACCAGGTCCACCTGCACGGTATACGAGAGCTCCGAAAGAGGATCGCCCGACACCATCACCCGCGCCCGGCGCAGCTCCAGCCGGTCCGGCGTGCCTTCCTGGTCGGTAAATCGGCCTTGCACGTAGCCGTGAATCTGGAACGGGTCTTGGGCCCACAGGCAACTGGAAAGAAACACCAGGGAGATGACGGTCCGCACAGAATCTGGCACCAGTGTAAACCGGTTCTCCTCCCCAATGTCTCGGCCCAACGGTTGTCTCGGCCCAACGGTCCAACGGTTTGACACCGATCGGTGGACCTTATATAATCTCGCCACTGCAAGAATTGGTGGGACCGGCGTGCTGCCGCAGCGGGGAAATGGGTAAAGCTGTGGTGAGATCGAGTCGGCCGTAGTCAGGGTTCGCGCTAACCCCTTCCAGTTCTTTCAAGTTTCCAGAAACGGGAGGGTTCCGTGAAGCTTCTTCTAGTCGCCACTCTACTTGTAGGCAGTTCCATTTCCGTCTGGGCGCAAGCCCAGTCCACCGCACAAATCCAGGGCACCGTTCAGGACTCTTCGGGGTTGGCCGTGCCGGAGGCCGTAATCCGAGTCACGCAGACGGCGACGGACATGGTGCGCACCGCAACCTCGGGGGCGGACGGTGTCTATGTGCTCCCCAACCTGCCCATCGGGCCCTATCGCCTGGAAGTCACCAAAATGGGATTCAGCACGTATCTGCAGACGGGCATCGTGCTGCAAGTTGCCACTAATCCGACCGTGGATGTGACGCTCAAGGTGGGCGCGGTTTCCGAACAGGTGCAGGTGGATGCCAACGCCTCGCTGGTGGAGACGCAGGCCACCGGCATAGGCCACGTCATGGAGAACACGCGCATTCTGGAACTCCCGCTGAACGGCCGCATCGCGACGGACCTGATTCAGTTGACGCCCGGCGCGATCATGCAGGGGGTGGCGGGCGCCGGAGGCATTCCCAATACAGGACAATTCGTGGTTGCCGGCGGACAGGCCTTCGGTGACGCATACTTCCTCGATGGCGGTATCTACAATAACCCGTGGGACTCGGCGTTTCTCCCTTTCCCCTTCCCGGATGCGCTGCAGGAGTTCAAAGTGGAGACCAGTTCGCTCACCGCCCAGAACGGCATTCATTCCGGAGCGACGGTCAATGCCGTGACCAAATCCGGCACCAACGAGTTCCACGGAGACTTGTTCGATTTCCTGCGGAATGGCGATCTCAACGCGCGCAATTTCCGCGCGCCCACGCGCGATACGCTAAAGCGCAACCAGTACGGCGGCGTGGTGGGCGGGCCGGTTAAGAAAGACAAGCTGTTCTTCTTCTTTGGCTACCAGGGCACGCGAACGCGCCAGGATCCGGCCAACTCTCCGGCGTTCGTCCCCACGCAGGCCATGATGGCGGGCGATTTCAGCGCCTGCCCGAGCGCCATCGCGGCCGCGGTGGCCAGCAAGTTCGATCCCGCCACGCATAAGCTTCTCGACCCGACGCAGTTGGATCCCGTAGCCCTCAAGCTCGCCGCCAAGCTGCCTCCCACCAACGATCCGTGCGGCCAAACATTCTTCGGCCTGACCACGCAAATTAATGAAGGTCAGTTCGTAGGCAAGGGCGATTACACCATCAACTCGCGGCACTCGGTGTTCGGGCGCTATACGACCTACGCCTTTTACCGGCCGCCCTCCTATGACTTCACGCCGGGCAACCTGCTTTCCACCGGGCAGGGCGGATTGAATGACCGAACCCAGTCCTACATTTTCGGCGATACGTTCCTGATCAGTCCGACGACGGTGAACCAGTTCCGCGCGTCGGTAGACCGGATTGCCGTCCATCGCTTTAACTCGGACTTCTTCTCGGCCTGCGATCTGGGAGTGCCGATCTATTGCGGGTACTTGCAGCACCAAAGCTTCTTCAGTGTGGCGAACCAATTCACGGTGGGCACGCCGACCGGCACGTCTGGCCTGAGCCACGGCACCACCTACCAGCTCAGCGACGATATCACCCTGGTCAAGGGCAAGCATCAGCTCGGGTTCGGCGTCAGCGGCGAAGCGTACAAGATGGTGTTCTACGGCACGGTGTACGCGCAGAACATGTTCAACTTCGGCAGCCTGTCGCAGTTCGTGCTGGGCCAGTTCAACAACAACGCGTTCTCACTTCCCAACACCCTGCTGCAGTACAAGTGGTTCGGATCGGCCTACGCGCAAGACACCTGGAAAGTGACGCCGAAGCTCACCGTCAACCTCGGCCTGCGTTGGGAGCCTTTCTTGCCGCCGGGTTCAATCAACAACGCGGCCTACAACTTCAGCTATCCGAATTTTCTGGCGGGCGTCAAGACCAAGCAGTATCTGAATGCGCCGCCGGGACTGACGTTCCCAGGCGATGCGGGCTTTATCGGCAATTCCGGTTTGCAGAGCCAGTGGAACCTGTTTGCGCCTCGCGTCGGCCTGGCCTACGACCCGACGGGAACCGGTAAGATGACGATCCGCGCTTCGTATGGAATCTCTTATGACTACGTCAACGGGCAGCTCTTCGTCAATACGGCGGATGCCCCGCCGTTCGGCGATACCCAGATCTTCGCCGGCCAGTTCAGCAACCCGTATGCGAACCAACCGGCGGGCTCCAACATCTTCCCCTACACGGTGGGTCCCAATGCGCCATTCACTCCATACGGCACCTTCATCGCGATGCGGCCGAATCTGAAAACCACGGCGGTGCATCAGTGGAACGCGCGCATCGAGCGGCAGTTCGGCAACGATTGGGTGGCCTCGGCGACGTACATCGGCAGCGAGACCGAGCATCTGTGGGTTTCCTACCAGACGAATCCGGCGGTCGTCAGCGCTTGTCCGGGTGGCGCGGCGATCAACACTTGCAATACCACCGCTAATCAAAACCAGCGTCGTCTGTTCGGCAACCAGCAGATCGGCTATATGGACGTGTACGACGATGGCGGCACAGCGAGCTATAACGGCATGGTTCTGGCGCTTCAGAAGCGCTTCAGCAAAGGCTTGACCGTGGACACGAACTACACCTGGTCGCACTGCATCGGTGATCTCGCCATCGGCAACAGCACCGGGAATGCGGGGGCCGGACTGCTGTATCCCAATAACCGGCGGTTTGACCGCAGCAACTGCCACTCGTCGGAAATCGGCGGACAGTTTTCGTCGGACCGCCGCCAGGTCTTTTCGCTGTCGTTGGTGTACCAGACACCGCACTTGGCGAATCCCATGACCAACCGGCTCTTCTCAAGCTGGCAGATCGGGGGCATCTACCGCAAGCAGACCGGCCCCTACCTCGGGTTGAGTTTGACCAGCGATGTTCAGTTGGCGGCGAACTCCGCAGCCAGCCAGCGGCCGCTGCAGGTGCTGGGCAATCCGCTGTGCGCCGATCCCGGCCCCTCCTGCTGGATCAACAAAGCCGCTTTCCAAACACCCGCTTTCGGAACGCTCAGTCCGATGGGGCGCGACAATATTCTAGGTCCTGGATATTTCGGGCTGGATGCCAAGCTGTCGCGGGAATTCAAGCTGCACGAAAGGCAGAGTCTGGAAGTCCGCGGCGAGGCCTTCAACCTGACCAACAGCTTTCGGGCAGGCATTGCTCAGCCGAGCCTCGCGGCCGGCGGTTCGGGGGTGGTGACCACGTTTGGGTTGCCGACGTTCGGGACCGTCACCAGCGCGCTTGACCCGAGGATCATCCAGTTCGCTTTGAAGTTTATGTTCTGATAAGGGAATGGCTCGGACCCCGTTCGAGAAGATCTGGTGGGAACATCAGATTTTCGAACGGGGCGACGGGCCAACCTTGCCGTCCGTGAATCGCCGCGGGATCCACGATGGCTGCGTCCGCGGCTTCGTGTCTCAAGCCGAGCGAGGCCTACGGCCGCTCTGTCCGGATAGCATCCAGGCAAGCCCCGGGCCCGCTTGGGCGCCTGAAAGACCAGAGATCCCGTCGCGGAAGCCGAGCCGATGATCGACGCGCCGAAGGCCGCTCCGCAGTTCGCTAGCGAGATCGCCGCGCGCCTCGATCGACTGCCCCTCACCCGCACTTTGTGGCGTCTCGTCTTCCTGGTCTCGCTGGGCGGCGCGTTTGAATTCTACGACCTCTTTCTGGCTCCGTACGTCGCACCCGGACTTGTGGCTGGTGGGATCTTCGCCAACACCACGCCGGATTTGTTCGCCATCAACGGCGTCGGCTTCTTTGTCTTCTCGGCATTCGCCGGCATGTTTGTGGGCTGCATCGGCTTCGGATCGATCGCCGACCGGCTGGGCCGCCGCACCATCTTCATTTCGGCGCTGCTCTGGTATTCGATCGCGACGGCCATCATGGCCTTTCAGAACACCGCGGCGGGCGTGGATGTGTGGCGCTTCATCGCCAGTATCGGAGTCGGGTTGGAGCAGGTGACCATCGATACGGTTTTGCCGGAACTGGTACCGCCGAAGGCGCGCGGCAGAGCGTTCGCGTTCTGCCAGGTGTTTCAGTTTTCGGTGGTGCCCGTAGTGGCGCTGCTGGGGTGGCTGCTGGTGCCGCGGCATCCGTGGGGACTCGACGGCTGGCGGTGGGTGACGCTGATCGGGTCGGCAGGCGCCCTGATTTCCTGGTGGCTGCGACGCGGCCTGCCCGAGAGCCCGCGCTGGCTGGCGCTGCACGGGCGGCACGAGGAAGCGGAACGCGTGATGACCAGACTCGAAGCCGGCATCTCGCGCGACCTGGGCACGACTCTGCCGCCGCTCGGCCCGCTGGTGGCGACACTCGGCGGCACCAGCCGTTTCCGCGAAATTCTCCGCCCGCCCTACGGCAAGCGCACGCTGCTCATGTCGATCTTCAACCTGGTCCAGACCATTGGCTTCTATGGTTTCGGCGCGTGGGTGCCGACGCTGCTGATTGCCAAAGGCATTCACATCACCACCAGCCTCGAGTATGCGTTCATCATTGCCATCGCCAACCCGATGGGACCTTTGTTCGGCATGTTGGTGGCCGACCGAATGGAGCGCAAATGGCAACTGGTCTGGGCGGGCGTGGGGATCGGCGTGTTCATGTTCCTGTTCGCGCTGCAGGCCAACCCTGCCATCATTATCCTGTTCGGCGTGATGGTGACGCTCTCCAACAATTGGATGTCGTTTACCTTCCACAACTACCAGGCGGAACTGTTTCCGACGCGGGTGCGCGGCCGCGCGGTGGGCTTTGTGTACGCGTGGAGCCGTGTGAGCGCCGCTTTCGCCGGCCTGCTGATCGGCTTCTTCCTGAAGGCGGGCGGGGCGACGGGAGTAGCGCTGTTCATCGGCGCCGCGATGCTGATCATGGTGGTGACGATCGGCGGCTTCGGCCCGCGGACGCGGAACCTGGCGCTCGAAGAGATCTCGCGGTAAGGGTTCTCGGCAGTCGTCCGCTGGTTGGTCCTATTTCTTCGGCTCTTTCGGCCGCGACTCGGGAGGCACAATCCCGTTGGCGCGATAGTAGGCGACCAGCAGGCCGTAATGCTCCGCGGAGTGCTCCATGACGTCAATCCACGGCTCGATGCTCTTGTCGAGAGCCGCGTCGGAAACGCCCTTCAGCGTCGCGTTGGCATCGGCAATAGACTTCTCCATGAGCGCCGCCGCGGCCGCTTTATTAGGGTAATCCTTCGGGTTCAACTCGTCCCAGTTGACCTTCTCCCCGCGGCCTGCCTTGGCGGCAAAAACGAGGCCCGACGCAACATGTACGATCACCTCGCCATAAGAACGCATCTCCGGCTTCAGCCGGAAATTGTATTTGTCCGCCGGAAAATCCTTGGCCATCGTCAGGATTCTCGCGTTCACTCCTACAAAGTTGGCTCGCATCGCTTGCGCAGTGCTGCGTTGCGGGCTCTGGGCCAGGGACAAGGTCAGACTGACCGCGGCCACAGTCGCCAAACCAAGCGTTCGCTTTCCGAAACTCATGAGTCACCCCTTCCCTGTATCTTACCCGACGGAGCGCGCCCGAACGGCGCGACGGCCGGTCCGCCAACACCCAGCCGCGACACCACGCTCAGGCTCCCACAATCTGAACGCTGATCCCCTCCGGATCGACGATGTGGAAGCCCGCATCCAGGTTGTCCTGCGGAGTGGCCCCGAGCTCTTTCAGTTCTCGGGTCACGGATTCCCGGTTGAACTGCTCCACTCCGATGGCGAAGTGATCTACGATGCCGGTCGGACTCTTGTGGTGGAGAGAGACCAGGATCTTCCCCGCGCCCAGCCGGACAATCTCGTTCGGCTTGTCTTCGCTCATTACGGTCAGCCCGAACATCTTCTGATAAAAGGCAATCGAACGCGGCAGGTCGGTGACTTGAATGCTGATGTGGTCGATCTTCGCCCCTTTGATGACCGCGCCCGGGCCTTGCGCTGCGGCTGTTCCGCTTGTGGCGGCCAGCAGCGTCAGACCCTGAACTAACTCGCGGCGCGACAGCGCGCCCCGTTCAAAGCGGTTCAAAAGATTCGAAATCATCGCTTCCATACGGCCTCCGTAACGTGAATTTCGGACTCCATGATTTTACACTGGCGCAACTCTCTGGTTGACCCAGCCAAGCGGCGCCCGCCGGCCGCTCGAGCCCCGGAGTTATTCCATCTGGCCGTGAAAGGGATCTGCGCCGAGTGTGCCTTCGAGCTCGTGAAGATACTGCGGGGCACACACCCGGGCCAGCTGCGCGCGCGCTTCCGCCAGGCGGCACTCTAGGTCTACGCCGGTGGCGGGCGCCCCGCTGGCGCGGAAGCCTTCGAGGGCCGCCACGTGCCTCGTCCACAGCGTGATGTCTCGCGACTGCTTTGTCCGCAGCCGCTCGCCATACCACTCGCTGGACAGCAGGGCCTCCCGCGTAAACATCCGGCGCAGGCTCGGCTCGTCCGCGCCTTGGCCCTCGTAACTCCCACGGGCCATGATGTGGAGTAGCGCCTTCAACGGCGGGCAAGCCGCTTCCACGCTGCCGTCTTCAAAGTACTGGCGGGCCACGCGAGTCTGCGATTCCACAATCGCGTCCACTCCGGCGGCGAACTGGTCCATATCCTGCTTTTCCGGGCGCAGCAGGGCCTCGGTGAAGACCGCATCGGGCGTCTCGAACAGCCTTCCGAGAAAACGGTCGACGAAGAGCGAGGTGATGCGGTAGCCCAGACGGCTGGCTAGAACCGTGCGGCCGTCGATGCAAAAATCGCTCACCTTCTCCAGGTAGCCGTTGGCGATCAGGAATTCCGGATCGCGCTCCTGAATTCGCATGCGGCACCAGATCTCCGGCGCCAGCATGCTGATATCGTGATCCACGCGATAGTGCGGCCCCACATATCCTGCCGACGTGGTGAAGCCCGCGTAGCCGGTGAGAATGGCGGAGACCAGCGCGTTGTTCAGGTCCACCACCGGCCACAAGGCGTTAAACGGGCCCTTGGTGAGCGCGCCTTCGCTGCCAAACCCTGTGGTGGCCGGCGACTTCCCGGTCAGGCTGCAGACGAAGTCCATAAACAATTCCGGCAGTTCCTGGTAGTGGATCGGGCTGTAGACGGCCAGTGGCGGCAGCCCCGCTTTCGGATCGGCCGGGCTGTTCCTCCGTCCGGCCAGCACCGCGTTCACGGGTAGGTGCACCGGGCAGTCCGCGGGAATCTCCCGCGACAACCGCGCCGCGACTTGGGCCAGGTAGGGGTCGCGCGGATGCACCCGGTCCGGCCGCTGCTGCAGGTAGCGCGGGTTGGTCGACGGCACCCCCTTCACCAGCCGCGCATGAGCTGACGAAACCACGTAGTCTGTTTCCGGCCGCTCCACAAACCGCTCCAGCAATTGCTTCATGGGTTCGGTATATCGATCGAACTCCACCACGTGATCCACTAACGCTCGCGCCTGCTCCGCGCCGATGGCCTCGAAATTGGAGAGGAAGCTGCCGGGGCTGGCGATGTCTGCTTCCGCTTGCCGGTCCACCCCGCGGTGGATGGCGTCATCGGGCCGCTGGAAGAGCAGGTTCTCGCAGTTCGCCACCAGCTTCACGCTGGGGTTGGCGTACTCCGGGTCCAGGTGGCTGAGGTTGTCGCGCGGCAAGACCACCGAGGCCGTGATGTCGTCCTCCATCTGAACCTTGTCGGACGGGCAGAAATCGGGGCGTAGCTTGTAAATCCGCCAGGCGCCCTCCGGATCGTAGCCCACCCGCAGGTAATTGCTCACCAAATGGTGGTCGTCATACTTCAGTTCGTGACCCAGGAACCCGTTGATCCGGTCCACGGTAAAGTGCTGGCGCCAGTTGTCCCCCCACTCCGGCTGGTAGTAGCGCTTCACCGTGAACACCAACTGGCGGATGGTCTGGGAAAGCTGCCGGGCCCACTCGTTGTGTTCGTCGGTGTACTCCGGGGACGGTGTCAGCAGCTGGATCACCGAGCCGAGCGAGCGCTCGAAGCTGAGGATGGGCCGCGGCGCCCGGTCGTCCGGCGGCCGGCGCCGGTAGATCCGCGAAAAGTCCTTGGCCAGGATTTCGGCCACCTGGTCCATGTCGCGGTGATATTCTTTGACGAACACCGGGCCTTTCAGCACCACGCCTGCGATCGATTTGGAGATCTCCGACTTTCCCCCTCCGGAGACCGTGCAGGGTTTGTGGACGAACGTGCCCCGCGGACGCGCCCCCACCATCCGCCACGCCGTGCCCGCCAGTTGCTTCTCGAGGCGCACACGGAAGCCAGACGGCAGGAAGTACGTGGCTCCGGCGCGCAAAGTCAGCCGGGCGCTACCGTCTCCCCACGTGACGAATCCTTCGCGCACGTGAAAGGCAGCGTCTTCGGGCACGTAATAAATGTCGGGGAAGCGCCGGTCCACGGCGTATCCTTCCGGCTGAGGATCGGCCAGACTGCCGAGCAGTCGCACGGCGGCGGCATACGGCGTTTTCTTAAGGCTGACCATGCGGTCGCCGTAGAAGTCCTGGCCGAGGACATAAGTGGCGTAGGCGATAGCGCCGCCGGCATGCTCCTCTTCGCACAGTCCGAACAGATTGGCCGCGAAGCTGATCTGGGTCTTGACCTCTTTCTTGCAATAGCCGTAATAGTTGTCGGCAATAATGGTCACCATGACGCCGCGCTGGTCCCGGGCGGTGGCTTTGAACGCCCGGCCGCCGTTGTAGGGCTCGGTTTCGTCGGTCCAGCACATTCCGTTGCGCCGCTGCCGTTCCGTCGCCTGACTGGAGTGCGGCAGCCCTAATTCCTTCTTGCGGATTCCTACCAGGTGGGGCGCCAGCACGACGCAGCCGGTATGGCCCGTCCAATGCAAGGCGTCGAGCCCGGCATCATTCTCCGGGAGGTAGGGATCGCCGCCGTTGCCGAAAATGCTCTCGACGAAATCAAGGTTGCTGACCAGGCTGGCTGGCGCCAGGAAGCGGATCTCCATGGTTTTTTCCGGATCGAGCCCGGTGGCCGGGCATACGAGCGGCCGCAGTAGCAGAGACACCAGACAGCGAGCCTGCTCATCCTGGTCGGCGGTGAACGGCAGCGCCAGCAAACCGTCCGGCGGGCGCAAGGCCGCGGCCCACAGCCGCGCATACGCTATTTTCGGCACGGCGGCCTTATCTGCCGGAACCGGGAAGCCGCCTTCGGCAATGTGAAACAGCCCCTGGGTAGTGCGCCGGTCGCTGGCCGGATTGTGGAGCACCCCCTGAGCCACGCGGTAGGAGTCCAGGCAGGGAGACGAAAAGTGGTCCGCCTCGGGCGGGAGCGACAGGACGCGTCCCATGCCGGCGCGGTCCAACACAAAGGTGCTGGCCGGGATCCGCGCGGCCCCGCCCGGACATACGTCGCCTAGGTAGGCATCGAGGAACGCCTGAATGCGCGCATCGGCCGGGCACAGGCGATCGGCGAGCAGTTGGTCTTTCTGGTAGTAGTTGCGGAGGAGCGGGCCGGCGATCTCCAGAAACTCGGTGTCGGCGGTGCTGTGGCTGATGGGCTGCCCAAGCGCCGCCAGTTTCAAGTTGATGTAGCGGTCCAGTTCCCGGTTCCGCGGGCGTGACGGCCCCCTGACTTTGAATGCAGACATTCGAACTCGACTCCGGAACGAAACAGAGAGACGATACGAGGTCCGCGGGCCGCGGGGCCCTACTTGCCAGCTTACGTCTTCAGCATAGTACAGTGCGCGGGCGAGTGAAGCGTCAGCCGGAAACCGGCATCTCGCAGCTTGAACTCGACGCCGTGCCTCAGCTACCCTGTCAAGGTACCCCAAAGGAGACACTCCATGCGTTACACGAAAACGTTGGTGACCGCGGCGGCTCTGTTCGCTATGGTGGCCGTGACCGGTGCCCAGCCCAAAGGCGGCGCCCGAAAAGGAGGAGGCATTCAGCTTCCGCCTATGATTCACATCCAGATTGCGGATTTCGCCGATGGCGGCATGATCCCGGCCAAGTACACGTGCGCGGCCGGCCAGAACAGCCCCTCGCCGGCCATCAGCTGGTCGGGCGCTCCTGCCAACACCCAGAGCTATGTTCTCATCTTGCACGATCCCGATCCGGTGCTGAACGGCTCCGCCACCAATGATGTGCTGCACTGGGCCATCTTCGACATTCCCGGCGACGCCAAGGGTCTGCCGGAAGGCGTGAAGGCCGGCGACCAGCCGGATGGCGCCAAGAACCTGAACAACATCACCGGCATGCCGTCCTACCTGGGTCCCTGCCCGCCGGCCGGACATGGCGATCACCACTATACGTTCGAAGTCTACGCGTTGAGCGCCAAGCTGGGACTCCCGGCGTCCACTCCCCGCGCCGACCTGCTGAACGCCATGAATGGCAAAGTCATCGCCAAAGGCGTCTACATCGGGATGTTCGGTCAGAAGTAGATGGTTCGCTGCGAGGCCGCGCTGCGCAGTTCAGCGGCGCGGCTTTGGCCGCGATGGGAGCCCCGCCGATGCCGATCTACGAATACGAATGCCGCCAATGCGGCCATCAATTCGAGTTGTTGGTGCTCAAGACGACGGTGGCTGCGTGTCCCGAGTGTCGGAGTCAGGAACTGGAGCAGCTCCTCTCCGGCTTTGCTGTGAGCTCCGAATCCATCACCAAGGCTCGGGTGAAGGCCGCGCGCCGCGCCTATTCCACGAGCAGCAACGTTCGCGACCAGAAGGTCGCCGAAGCGGAGGAAATCCGCGAGCACTCTCCCGCGCCGCCGCCGCGCCCCAAGCGCAAGTAGGGCTGCGTTACAATCGTTGCCAATCATGTCGTGGAGCGCCACGGGTAGACTTTTGGCGGGCGCAATCGCCGTAGCCGTCCTGCTTTCGGTGGCCGGTTTGTCGCAAACCGGCGCCGGCCTCCGCCCTCTATCTCCGCCGGCGGGTCCCGCGCCGCGCACGCCCGAAGGGCGGCCCGACTTCTCCGGCGTCTGGCTGGGCAACGACGAGCTTAGCCCCGAAAAGCCCGCCTTGTTGCCTTGGGCCGCCGCCGTGATGCAAAAGCGCAAGCAGCGCGACAACATTGTCGATAACCCGGCGTCGCACTGTCTTCCCAGCGCTATACCGCTGGCGGGCGCGCGCGTCTACAAGGTGGTCGAGACGCCGGCGCTGCTGCTCGAGATGTTCAAGGACGTGATCGGCTACCGCCAGGTGTTTCTCGACGGACGCGCGCATCCCGCGGATCCGGACCCTTCCTGGATGGGCCATTCCATCGGGCACTGGGAAGGCGACACGCTAGCGATCGACACCGTCGGGTTCAACGATCGAAGCTGGCTCGAACTGTATCCACACACCGAGAAGCTGCACATCGTGGAGCGCTACCAGCGCCGCGATCTGGGGCACTTGGAGGTACGCATCACGATCCAGGATCCGGGGGCGTTCACGCGGCCGTGGAAGATCCACAACGAGTGGGTGCTCGCGCCCAACCAAGATGTTCTGGAGTACGTTTGCAATGAGAACAGCCAGGATCTTCCGCATCTTTCAGCCAAGTGACCGGTGCGCGCTCGTGGCGCTGGCCCTTCTGATTCCTTGCCTGCGGGCGCAAGGCGGCGGGGCGTCGCTCACCGGCGTCATCACCGACCCCGGGCATGAGGCGGTGCCCGCGATTCCGGTGCAGTTGAAGAACACGGCCAGCGGGACGATGTACACCGCCACCACGTCCGAATCCGGCAGCTACAATATGCCGGATCTGCCCGCCGGGGCTTACGAACTCTCAGTACCCGCCGTCGGCTTCACACTCGACCGATTCGAAAAGAAGGACCTGGTGCTGCACGCGGGCGAAAGGCTCCGCCTGGATATCGAAATGGCGTGGGCTGGCAATCTCGGCACGCCGGGCGATGACCCTTCGATCTACCTACGCAGCCGATACGCGCGCACCAACGGCCCTGTTCCGCGGATGCGTGACGGCAAACCGGATCTCTCGGGCCTCTGGAACGGCAACGACGACCTCAATCCGCAGGATCCGGAGGCGCTGCCCGCGGCGGCTGCGCTGGCCAAGCAGCGGCACGAGAACAAAGGCATCGACAGCCCCTCCGTGTTCTGCCTTCCGAGCAGCACGCCGCCCACGGGACCGCTGCTCTGGAAGCTGGTCGAGACGCCCACGCTGCTGGTCCTGCTGTTCGAAGACCTGCCCGGCTACCGCCAGATCTATCTTGATGGCCGGCCGCATCCCAAGGATCTCAAACCCACCTGGATGGGTCATTCCGTCGGCCACTGGGAAGGAGACACGCTGGTGGTGGATAGCGTCGGCTACAACAACAAAAGCTGGCTGGGCGATTATTCCCACACCGAGCAATTGCACGTGACCGAGCGCTACACGCGCCGCGACCTGGCCCACCTGGACGTACAGATCATCATGGAAGACCCCGGCACGTTCGTGAAGCCGTGGGTGGTGAACGCCACCTGGAACCTCGCGCCCGGCGAGGAGATGATGGAGTACGTCTGCACGGAGAACAATCGGGACGTGAAGCACCTGGTTGGGAAGTAAGGGGCAGGGGAAGCCGCCCGCCTTTCCTCAGTCCGCGGCCGGCATGGGCGTTACGCCGTCTTTGTGAATATCCAAAGGGAAGACTGTGGGAGGCAGCGGGTCGTCGAACTGCACCGCGGCCAGTTCCGAGTGCGCCTCGGCGGAGGCACGCCAGCGGGCCAACGCCGCGGCCCCGGCCAGCATCACGAGCATCAGCGCGGTGCGCGGCGGGTCTTCCAGGGAGTCGCGCTCCCAGCGGACAGCGGAGTTGACGACCGCCAAAACCAGGACCGCGCACAGGATCATGATGTGCATGTTGCGCTTGCCGGGCTGGTAGGAGCAGGTGAAGGGGAGCTTGAGGAAACCGTGCAGGCTCAGCTCGACGAAGACGGTGCTGAGCAGGGTGAGGGCGGCGGTGTGGATAGCGGCGGGCCGCCAGGGCCACATCCAGAGGAAGAGGGTGCCGGAGACGGCGAACATCGGAGCCACGGTCATCACGTAGAGCGCGCGGCGGCTGGCGGCCAGGCACTGGGACGGACCGCCCAGCGGCAGCGTCCGGAAAATCCAGTTGGCCCGGATCTCCAGGGGCATGGCGAAGACCATACGTACTCCGAACACCCAGAAGCTCATCAGCACGAGACTGGAAGTGAGCACCGGGATGCTGGCCCGCTGCCAGCGGGCGGCGGCAGAAACCGCGAAGAACTGCTGCCCGGCCGCGGACGCGCGCAGGAACAGGATGGTGAGGCCGAAACCGATGCCGGCATAAAACGCCAGGATGACCCGGTGCTGCCGGCTGCGCAGCAGGGTGCGGATACTGAATTGGGCGATGGCGGTTTGGAAGGCGTTGCCGAAGCGCGGCAGCCCATGGAGGCCGCGGACGGTGGGGACGATGTCGGGCTCCTCGACAATCTTGCGCAGCGTGCGCATGTAGGACAGCAGGTAGGCCCCGGCGGTGATACCGGCGACCAACACCAAGGCCTCCCAGGCGCGCCGAGCCAGCGGGGCCAGGGCGGGGTGAAGGCTGCCGCTCATCTGCTGGAACATTCCCAGAAACCAGTACGAGGGGAGCCAGGCCAGCAGCCGCGGATCCGGATCGAAATTGAGGGTGGCGATCACCGGAGGCTCCAGGAAATACACGCCGACGAAGAGGCAGAAGGCGGCCATCTGCAGGATCGACGACAGGCGCAGGAATTGGCGGCGCGGCAGCAGTTGCGCGGCCAGCCCCTGCACGCCGAGGACGCAGCAAAAGATGAAGGTGCCGGCGGCGAACATGGTGATCCAGTAGGCGGCGAGGGACCGCAGCCAGCCCGGCAGGCCTCCGGCGGCGGGAATCACGACGCTACCGAGCGAAATGGCCGGCTGCCCCGCCAGACGCTGGCGCAGGTGCAGGCCCAGCCGATCGGCGAAGGCGGTCACCGCGTCCAAGCGGTTGAGCAGCACGACGGCGGCGGAGTCATGCCGGGGGTCGAAGTACGCGTAGGCGGTGTACCCCGCGGTGGCGCCGTTGTGCCAATAGACGCCGGCCTGGGTGTCATAAGCCCAGGCGAGGGCGATGCGCTGGCCCGGCCCGGCGTCGGCGTGCAGTTGGTGCGTTTGTGCCAGCGCGGCGGCCAGGGTGGCGGAGCCGGGAAACGCGGGATCGGCAGCGACCTGCTCCGGATGCAACTGGGCGTCCAGGTAGCGCAGCATGTCGCCCGCAGTAGAGTCGAGGGCGCCGGCGCCCGCGAGGACGTCGAGAACCATCGGTGCGACCGGACGCAGCAGGCTATCGTGCCCCTGAATGAGGCGCGCGCGTTGTTCGGGCGACAAGGATAGCGCCGTGTCCGGCATGCCCAGCGGGCCGGTGATCTGGCTCCTCATCAGGTCCGCATAACTCGCTTGTGCGCGGTTGGAAAGCGCCTGGCCGAGCAGGGCGAAATTGAGATTGCTGTACTCGAAGCTCACATCAGGGGGCCGGGCGAGGCCATGCCGCTTCACGAAGTCGTAGAGATCGGCGGCATGATAGTGGGCGCCCGCGCCGGTGTCGTAGGGGCTGACGTTGTCGGGGATCGGCGGCAAGCCGGAGTGGTGCGTGGCCAGATCGAGCAACGTGATCTCATAGCCGATGGGCCGGCGGACGGCGCCGTCCGGCAGCAGGGTGCGGACGGGTTCATCCAAGCCGCGCCAACCTACGCGATCCTGGGCGACCATCTGGGCCAGCAGGAGACCGGTGAAGGTCTTGGTAATGGACCCGATTTGGAGGATGGAGTCGGGCTTGGCGGTTCCATAGGAGAAGACACGCCGGACGCCGTGCTGCAGGACGCCGATGGCGACCCCGCCGGTCGATCCGGGGGCGAAGAGGGCGAGGGCGGGCGGATTTCCCCGGGCCAGGTCGTGGTCGAGAACCGCCTGCACACCGGCCGCATCCACCGGCGGGAGAGCCGGATCGTAAGTGGGCGCAGGGGCGGCGCGCACGTCGGCGCGAATGGTCAAGGCATACGGCCAGGCGATTCCGGAGACCAGGTGGAGGGTGACCACGGTGAGGCTCAGGGCGGTGGCGACGGCCGCGACTTTAGCGAGGAAGAGGGTGCGGGCGCGCAGGGGCAGGGGCGCCAGAACCATCACTTCGCGCCGGTTGGGGAAGGTGGAGTCCCAGCTCAATACGGCGAACAGACCGACCACCAGCATGGTGGTGGAGATCAGGAAGTGCTCGTTGCCCCATGCCGTCATGAGCGCGCCGGCACCCCCCTGGCGGCCGTCGGCGAAGAGAATGGCGATTAGCGAGCAGCCCAGGCTGAGGAAGATGAGCAGGGCGGCGAACTGGCCGAGCAGGCGGGTCATGTCGCCTTCGGGCGCGATCAGCTCCAGATCGACCATGCGGAAGAGGAACTCGCGATAGAGGACGCGGAATTGCTGTCTGCTCATGAGCGCCTCAGGCACGGATCAGGTCGGCGATCTCGCGCGAGACCGCGGCCGGGTCGGTGTCCACGGCGAGCTGGGAGAAGATATCTTCGAGTTTGGGCAGCGCCATCAGAGTGCGCAGGCTTTCGATGGAATCGTCCGCCACCAGCTTCCCGCGATGCAGAATTACCACGTGCGAGCAGACGCGTTCCACCGTCTCGAGCTCATGCGAGCTGAAGAGCACGACCTTGCCGCGCGCGGCCAGTTCCTGGATCAGGCTGCGCATCACCAGAGCTGAGGCCACGTCGAGCCCGGAAAACGGCTCGTCGAGCAGGATCAAATCGGGATTGTGCAGCAAGGCGGCCGACAGCAGGATCTTTTGGCGCATGCCTTTGGAATACGCCGAGATGGGCGAGTGCCGGTCGCCGTGCAGCGAGAACAAGCGCAGCAGGCCGTCGATGCGATCGGCCGTCGGCTTCCCGGGCATGTTGCGCAACTGTCCGATCATCACCAGGTATTCCAGGCCGGTAAGGTGTGAGTACAGGTGCGGCTCTTCGGGCACGTAGCCCATCCGTCTCTTGTATGCGATGAGGTCGTTCTGGATGCGCGCGCCTTCGAACAGGATCTCGCCCGAGGTCAAGTCGAGCAGGCCCGTGATCATTTTCATGGTGGTGGACTTGCCGGAGCCGTTCGGCCCCAGGTAGCCGGTGACTTCTCCGGCGCGGGCCGTAAAGCTGACCTGGTCGACGGCGATGACGCCGGTGAAGCGCTTGGAGACGTTGCGCAATTCGAGCATTTTCCCCTCCCGGCCGGCGGCGGCCTTGATACTCGGAATTAGTTATATCGGATTCCGAGTATCGAGTCAACCGAGGCGCTGCGATCGGCATCACGCCGTCTCGGTGAATACCCAAAGGGAAGACTGGGGGAGGAAGCGGGTCGTCAAACTGCACCGCGGCCATCTCGGACCGTGCTTCGGGCCGAAGCGCGCCACCGGGCCAAGGCGGCTGCCAGGCAGAGAATGCGAGCATCATCACGCGGCCGGCGGGGTCTTCGAGCGCCTGCCGCTCCCACGGGACGCCCAGGTTAAGGATCAGGAGAATCGCCAGCGAACCCATCAGGATCTTGATGGGGATGGTAGTAAACGCGGCTGGTAGGAGCAGGTGAAGCGCAGCTTCTAGAAGCGGAGCAAGCCGAGTGCGGCGATCGTCGCCGACAGCATTCCGAGAGCGGCGATGTGGACACCCGTTGAAGGCCGCGCGCCGAGCCTATTCCACGAGCAGCAATTACCGCAAGATCGCCGAGGCTGAAGAAATCTGCGAGCACAGCCCGGCACCCCAGCCCCGTCCGAAGGGCAAGTGAGCCGGGGAACTCCTCTGGTGCTAGACTGGCGCGCGCAAGGAGCGCGATTGCGGTAGGCCGTTACCAGCGCTTGGCTCGAAAGCCGCCGCCACCGCCGCCCGCTCGTTCCGTCTTGGGGCGGGCTTCGTTCACATTCAGCGTTCGGCCATCCAAATCCGTGCCGTTTAGCGCGGCAATGGCCTTCTCGCCCTCGCCGTCGTCGTTCATTTCGACGAATCCAAAGCCACGGGGCTGGCCTGTGTCGCGATCGGTCACGATATTGACCCGTCCGACGGTGCCGTGCGTTTCAAACAGAGAGCGTACGGAGACTTCCGTGGCTCCGAAGCTGAGATTCCCTACAAAGATGTTCTTCATGTACGAGTAATGTCCTTTACTGGTTTGACGACGGGCTAATTGGAAAGGTGGACGAATTTAGCGAGAGCGGCTATACAAGTCAGCCTTAAATCGGCGGGATCCTCAAATCCAGTCTTTAGTGTATCACGAAGTTCCGATAGTCAAGTTCGAAACTAAAACGACCATCGAGGCTACGAGCTACAGGCTGGCGCCTCAATCGCGTTGATTCGCACGGGCCACATAGCTGAACCGATGACGGCAAACCGTAACCCGCTTCACATCGATGGTCACGGCCTCTCACGTCCTCAGTTGCCGGAACCGTTCCGCTGGATGCTGATCTGTCGTCTATCCGTTGTTCCCGTGCCTGTTCCCGTGCCGAACCCTCTCACCTTGCTGAGGGCGTCATTTAGTACCCGGACGGCCGTCCGGGCGTTCTCCAGGTCTTCCGGGCGGGCCTTATGCCCCGGCATTTTAGGGTCAATATATTTCATGCGAAACAGCTGGTTATCGGTCAAGGTTAAGAGGATTTCCAGCTGTTCTCGCGATAGACTGACGGTGATCTGCTTCATTTACCCCAGTTTACCACGTCTGCCTAAGTGCCGCGCGGTTCGCCGCGAGGCTGGGTGCTTCTGGGCGCGGATATGTGCTATCATAAACAATGATCTTTTGGAAGTTCCGCCTTACCCGTCATCCCAAATCCCATCTGAGCCTGGAAGCGAAGGGTCAAAATGGCACAGGCGACCTGGCTCTGTGCGGCTTGAAGATCACCAAGATTCTCGGCTCTGCCCGAACCATTACGCGTCTCGAAGGGGACGAGTGCATCAAATGCAGCGAGGTATTTGCCGGGGCCGGAAAGCACTAAATTGGGCCAGGCGATCCCGGTCAGATTTCGCCTTGGTCGATTAGCTTACTAAGTCTCGCAATATACCACTGCGTGGGTTTGCTAGCTTGGATTTATGCTGATGTCATAACACGCGTTTCAGTGTGCCGCTAAGCAGCATCGCGCGTGAGAGGCAGGGTTGTTCCGGATGTTCTGTGATGCGCCGTGTTGCCTTCGGCCCCTGCTCGAATTTCGCGAAGGTCAGCCCACCCAAGGACTATGTCAATAATGCCTGCTTCTTGGATCGAATAGCCTTACTCTAGCAGTTTGCGGAAAAACGGGTGTGGAACGAGTTACGCCTGAGATGTTGTGATCGTCTAATCTGCATGCGCGGAAATGATCGTCAGCAAGCCGACATGTACAGCTATATCTCGCCGGAAGAGAGGGTGCGAGCAAAC
>JAIQFS010000018.1 GCA_020073145.1 Terriglobia bacterium | reverse complement strand
TGACCGCACCTACCACCGTGCCCTCGCTCAACTCGAGCGCCTTCGCGCCTCGCGCGCCCCCGAGCCGCCGGAGCCGGACCCGAAACGGCGCGAACCCGAGCCGCAACCGCTGGAAAACAAGCCGCCTTCTTCCGATTGGGTTGGTTCTGTCACCGTGCCCCCGCCCGAGGCTCCGCCCCCCGACGCACCCCTCCCGACGCCCCCCGCACGATGAAGAAATCCCCGCTACACTTCCAGAATCACCGGCATAATCAGCGGCCGCCGCGACGTCTCCTTCACGATGTACCGCTTCAGGTCCGCCCGGATCTTCTCCTTCATGACCCCCCAGTCGGTCTTCTCCTCCTGGTTGGAGCCTTCCAGCGTCTTGGCCACGATCTGCCGCGCCGCCTGCATGAAGGCCGATCCGTCTTCCGCCAGCGCGAAGCCCCGGCTCACGATCTCGGGCAGGTTCTCGATCCGCCCGGTGTGCCGGTTGATCGCAATGATCGGCAGCACAATGCCGTCCTCGGAAAGGTGCCGCCGGTCGCGGATCACCACCTCCTGCACCACATCGTCCACCGAGCCCGAATCGATGCACACCCGGCCGACCGGCACTCTGCCGGCTTTGCGCGCGCCGTGGTGGTCCACCTCCAGCACGTCGCCCGATTCCATCACGAAGCTCTCTTCCAGGCCGGCGAACCTCAGGTGCTCGGCCAGGCGCGCGTGCTTCGTCAGTTGCCGGTATTCTCCGTGGATCGGCATGAAAAACCGCGGCCGCACCAGGTTCAGCACCAGCTTCATCTCTTCCACGCTGCCGTGCCCGGAAACGTGCAGCGGCGGATTCATGCTGCCGTACATCACATCGGCGCCGCGCCGCGCCATGTGGTCCACCATGCGGAAGATGGCTTTTTCATTGCCGGGAATGATGCGCGCGCTCAGCACCACCGTGTCGCCCTTCTCCACCGAGACGTGTTTGTGATTGTCCACCGCCACCCGCGCCAGCGCCGACATGGGCTCCCCTTGTGTGCCCGAAATCAGAATGGCCACTTTGTCCGGCGGCAGGTCCATCGCGTCCTGCGGCCGCAGCAGGATGCCGTCCGGGATGTCGAGCAGCCCCAGCCCGTGCGCGATCTCGGTGACGGTGGTCATGCTGCGGCCAAACACCGCCACGCGCCGGTTGTATTCTTGCGCCAAATCGAGCACCAGTTGGATGCGGTGAATCGACGAGCTGAAGCAGGAAACCACCACGCGCTGTTCGGCGCGGTTGAAAATCTCCTCCATCCGCGGCCGCACCGCGCGCTCCGATTCGGTGTACCCCGGCCGGTCCGCGTTGGTCGAATCCGAAAGCAGCAGCAGCACCCCGCGCTTGCCGTAATCGGCCAGCGTGTGCAGGTCGAACAGCTCGTTGTCCGTGGGAGTCGGGTCCACCTTGAAATCGCCCGTGTGGATGATCACCCCCAGCGGCGTCGTGATCGCCAGCGCCACCGCGCTCACAATCGAGTGCGTCACGTTGATGAATTCCACCTTGAACGGCCCGATTTCCACAATCTGCTTGGGCTTGATCTTGTGGAAGCGCGGCTCTTTTTCGAGTTCGTACTCCTCCAGCCGCCGGTCCACCAGCGCCAGCGTAAAGGCCGTGCCGTACACCGGCACGTCGATTTCCGAAAGAAAGTAGGGCACCGCGCCGATGTGGTCTTCGTGCCCGTGCGTGAGCACCAGCGCCCGGATCGACGCCTGGTGCTCTTTCAAGAAGGTCAGGTCGGGCATCACCAGGTCGACGCCCAGCAGCTCGGCTTCCGGAAACATCATCCCGGAATCCACCACCAGGATGTCGTCGCCGTAGCGAATGGCGGTCATGTTCATGCCGAACTCGCCCAGTCCGCCGAGCGGAATAATTTGCAGTTTGTGATCAGTCATTCAGTGTCTTATTTTCGTGTCTACTTAACGATACCCCGCCGCTTGCAGTTCGAACAGCTCCGCATACCGGCCGCCCAGCGCCACCAGTTGCTGGTGCGTGCCCTGTTCCTGGATTTCGCCGCCCGCCAGCACCAGGATCCGGTCGGCCATGCGCACCGTCGAGAAGCGATGGGAAATCAGCACCGCCATCCGGCCGCGCGTCAGGTCGGCGAAGCGCAGGAATACTTCATATTCGGCGCGCGCGTCCAGCGTGGCCGTGGGTTCGTCGAGAATCAGCAATTGGCCGTCCCGCATATACGCCCTCGCCAGCGCGAATTTCTGCCACTCCCCGCCCGACAGATCCACGCCGCCTTCAAAGCGCTTCCCCACCATTTGATCGTAGCCGTTCGTCAGCCGGTCGATCACGCCCTGGGCCAGACTCTTGGATGCCGCCGATTCGATGCGCGCCCGGTCGGCCAGCGACTCGATCTTGCCGAAGCCGATGTTTTCCGACACCAGCATGTCGAAGCGCAGGTAGTCCTGGAAAATCACGCCGATCTCGCGCCGCAGATCGTCCACGTCGTATTCGCGCAGGTCCACGCCGTCCAGCAGAATCCGCCCTTCGGTCGGATCGTAGAGCCGCGCCAGCAGTTTCACCAGCGTGGTCTTCCCGGCGCCGTTTTCCCCGATCAACGCCACCTTTTCGGCCGGCTCCAGCCGGAAATTCACATTGCGCACCACCATGCGCTCCGATCCCGGATAGGCGAACCCCACGTTGCGGAATTCGAAGCCCTGCCGGACGGGCCGCGGCGCCGGCAGCGGGACGCCCCCGGGGCCGGGCAGCGAGCGGATCGACGGTTCCATCTCAAAAAACTCGAACAGGTCCTTGAGGAACAGCGCCTGCTCCGAGATGTCGTTGAAGCTCGACAGGATCCGCTCGATGTACGAGCGCGACCGCGAAAACGCTCCCGTGAGAAACGTGAACGTCCCCACCGAAATGCCCCCCGCCAGTGTGCGCACCAGCACCACCGCGTACGCGCCATAGTAGCCGCCGGTCGAGATCAGATTGAGTCCCGAGCCCGCCACCGCCCGGCGGATCGCCAGGTGCTTGTTCTCCTCGTAGATGTCATCGGAGAGTTGATGGTAGCGTTCCGCCAGATGGCCGCCCAGGCCGAAAATCTTGACCTCTTTCGCGCTCTGCGCGCTCGCGCCCAACAGGCGCAGGTAATCCAGTTGGCGGCGCTGCGGCGTGCGGCGATAGAACACCGAGTAGGCCAGCGTGGTGAAATGCGTTTCGCCCAGGAATGCCGGCAGCACGGCGGCAATCAGCAGCACCATCAGCCACGGCGAAACGCGCGTGTCGTAGAACAGCGGATCTTCAAAAAACGCCAAGTCCAGCCGGTCGGCATGCTGCATCAGCCGCAGGCTGATGCGGTTGGTGAACCGGTCGCCCAGCAGGCTGTCGGTGAGAGTGCTGATGCGACCCAAAATATCGCTGGCTACGGCCAGTCCCAGCTCCAGCGCGACCAGCTTCCAAAGGGCTGATAGACTGCCAGTTCCCCGCGAAATCCGGCCCACCACGGCGTCCAGGATGAGTTTTGAAACCCAGAGCATCGCCAGAGGCAGCAGGCCCCGGAACAGCCTCAAAATCACGCTCACCACCACCAGGGACGGGCTGGTTTCCCACACCATTCCGAGCAGGGGACGGACGTTGCGGAGCGAGGCCAGCCGGGCACGCCAGCTCAGCTCGGCGGCTGGGCCCGGAGCCACGGGGGGATGCATAAATTCAGTGTAACAGCAATGTTTCCTGTGAAATAGAAATGCTCACCCCGAAGGGTGAGCATTTTGTTCCCCTGTTCTACCAGGGTGATGTTCAATGGGAGAATCAGTTTCGACGGCATCGCAACCGCCAAAAACTTTGTAGTTGGATCTTATTTCCCCTGGGCCTTCAAGTCAAGACAAAATCCGGGCCAAAATTTTCGGCGGTAAGCTGCTCGTGGGGGCCAACTTGCGCGAAGGCCGCAATATCCACAGAAAACCCGCGATCTCGAAAATGCCCCTTTCCGGACTTGCGGATTTCGGTCCAACCCCCACAAAAATGGTAACTTAGCAAACCGGTTCAGCGCTGTTCGAGGTGCAGCAGGATCATGGGATCCTCCTGTTCCCCCTGGCGCCGGCGCAGCACCACCGTCCGGAAGCCCCCCACAAACAGCCCCGCCACCAGCGAGAAGGCCAGCAGTATCCCAATCAAAATGAAGATGTTGACGAGCATGTTGCCGACCGCGTTGGGGGTGACCGGAGTGGCCTCGTGGAGGGTGATTTGGGCCTCATAGCGGACTTGGGCCAGGACCCGCTCGGCCGCGTCCGCATCCGGCGGAGACAGGATGACAGCCACGAGCGGCCCGCTCCGCTTGACGACCGCGCCCGCCAGCTTCTGAAAGTCACCCTGTTTCTGCATGGCAATTTGGTTGGTCGGGTAATTGAAAACGGCCAAAGTCAGGTCGCCTTTGGGGCTGTGGAAAACGCCCAGTTGCGCCTCCGCCGCCAGGTGAAAGGCGGCCACCGAAGGCGGAATGCCGGGATCGAATTTCTGCAGAGCCACCGGCCCGGTAATGTAGCGCTCGCTATTGGGAACCAGGTTCTGGTCGGGGAAGAATCCCGGGAGCGTGGGCAGCGGCGTGGTATCCGCGTCCCGCAAGCCATCCAGCACCGGCGCCAGTTCCGCGGCTGCCGGCTGATACCCCTCGATCGACAGCAGGTAGTTGCCGCGGACCACCAGCACGCCTTTGGCGGTCTCAGCCGCCAGGTTGGCCAGGCGGGAGGGCTTGGCGTCGGCGGGGCGCCGCCAGTCGAAGGCCGACAACGCGGCGGTGGTGTCTTGCAAACGATACGCCGTCGCCGTGACTTTCGCTGTGCCGTTTTGATAGACCGCGGACTCCGCCTCCTTCAACCCCAATTCGTCCCACAGGGCCTGGTCCGTGAGAGCCGGTTTGGCGGTGGCGGTTCGCTGATACGGCCCGAGGGCGTCCGGCCAGATCGCCGCTTCGGCCAGGGCCGGGAGGAGCAGGAGGAGGACACGCAGCTTCATGCCTTCTATTAGACTCCGGCGTGAGCGCCGGCGGAAACGTCCGTCAGGCTTCCACCAGCTTCCGGGGCCAGAGGAAGGTGAATCACGAAGGTGGTTCCCGTTCCGGGCTGCGACTCCAGCCGGATGGTGCCGTGATGCTTCTGGACGATCACCGAATGGGCCAGTGCCAAGCCTTGCCCCGTCCCCTTGCCCACCGGTTTGGTGGTGAAGAAGGGGTCGAACACCTTGGACTGGATCGATTCGGGAATGCCGCATCCGTTGTCGCTGACCCGGATCTCCACCGAGGGGCCATCCTGGCGTGTGGTGATGTGGATCTCTCCCTTGTGGCTGGCGCCCTGCGCGGTATCGGAGATGGCATGGGCGGCGTTGACGATCAGGTTCAGGATGACCTGATTGAACTCTCCGGCGAGACACGGGACGGGGGGCAGTTCGGGGTCGAGGTCGGTGGTAATCTCGGCGACGTATTTCCACTCGTGCTTGGACACGAGGATGGTGCTTTCGATGCCGCGGTTGATATCGATGGGGATGCGTTCGAGGGGCCCAGGATGCGAGAACTCTTTCATCGCGCGGACGATGGACGCCACGCGGTCCACGCCCTCGAGCAGTTGTCCGATGGCCTCGGGGACTTCGCCACGGTAGTAATCGAGGACGCCCTCATCGACGGTTTCCGGATGGGGAAGGTCCACGCCGGCCGGCGTACCGGCAGGCCGTTCGCCCTGGACCGGGTGGGACTCGACAAACTTGATGAGATCGCGGAAGGCGTCGTCCAGGAATTTTCCGTTGTCCCCGATGTACTGGATGGGGGTATTGATCTCATGCGCGATGCCCGCCGCCAATTGGCCGATCGACTCGAGTTTCTGCTTGTGGGCCAGCTGGCGCTCGCTTTCGCGGAGCTGGTGGAGCATCCGTTTTTCCTGAGAGATATCGATAATGGCGCCAATGATGCGGGCCGGCTGGCCGCCGGACATTTCCACGCATCCCTGAGCGCGGCACCAGCGCGGGGCGCCATCCGGCTGCATGACGCGGAATTCGACCTGATAACTTTGCCGGTTCTCGATGGCGCGGTCGACCGCGGCGGCCGTGGCGGCGCGGTCCTCGGGGTGAATGAGGTCTTCCATTTCGGTGCGGCTGGCCTTGACGGCGATGTCGCCGAGGCCGCTCACTTTGGCGGCGCCCGCGGACAGCGTCATGCGGGTGTTGGCCAGGTCCAGTTCCCAGACGCCAAATCCAGCAGCTTCTTCGGCCAACTGGAGGCGTTCCATGCTCTCCCGAAGCTTGCGCTCGGCGGTGAGGCGCTCGATGGCATTGCCCGCCAGGTGCGCGCCGGCTTCCACGATTCTCAGCTCCCGGGGGGTGGGCGAAGCGGGGAACGAATGGTACATGGCAAACGTACCGAGGACCGCCTGTTTGGAATCGCGGATGGGCACGCTCCAGCAGGCGTGGAGGCCGAAGCCGAGGGGCAATTCCTTGGCGACCGCCCAACGGTAGTCGGTGGCGATATCGCTCACGATCACGGTTTCATTGCGGAAGGCGGCGGAGCCGCAGCTGCCGACGTCGGGCCCGATTTCCAGGCCCTCCACCGCGAGCATGTATTCGCGGGGCAGGGTGCCGCCGGCGCCCGCATGCAGATGGCGGCCGTCTTCATCCAGCAACAGAATGGAGCAGAAGCAGCCGGGGGCCATTCGTTCGATGCCGCGGGTCAGCGCATCGAGAACGTCTTTGAGCGATGCGCCTCTCGCCACCAACTCCAGGACGCGGCGCTCCTCTTCCAGAAAGCGGGACGATTGCTCTTGAGTCTCCAACTGCCGGCTTCGCGAGCCGAGGCGATGATAAGTCCGTAGCCAGCCGAGCGAACTGACTAACGCAGCGCCCAGGCAGATTCCGGCAAATTCCATTGACACATATTGCATATCGCCGGGGACGGGAGCACTCTCGAACAATTAAGTGTGGTGTGAGCCGTTTCGCTGCGGATGGTTAGGGGATGAGGGGTTAACCATCGGTGACCGCCGGAGGATTCACTCAGGCAGGATCGCCGCGGAAACCGCGCTTCAGCCGAGCGCGCAAGCCTTCCCGCCGATTCGGAGGATGGCACGCCTCGACGATCGATTTCGCACGCGCGGTCTCGTCGATCAGGGCGGTCAATTCCGCGAGAGAGAAGCTCTCGGCCCTCCCTTGGATGTACGACCGGCTGCGGGAGCCTCCGAGCCAGATGGCGCGACGCAACAACTCCAGGCTTCTCTGCGGCCCAAAGACGACATCGATGAGGCGCCGGTCGGCCGCGGCGAATACGGATTGCGCAAGGCTTTGCCGCTCCAGAACGATCGTCTTGCCGGAGGCCAGGCTCACCGTTACGGCCGGTTCCGATTGCGGAATCGCCAGCCACGGTTCCTCGTCTTTCCCTCTTGCGTCATCGACGGGCGCTTCTGACGGAGGGACCAGAGCGGGCGCGAAGATCCAAAGGACGAACCAGGCCGTCTCGGTGCTGAGAAGACCCAGCAGAGAAAAGCGCGTGAAGATTAGCGCGCACAGGCAGTAATTGGCAAGGCCGAGAGAGAAACTATCGCAGGCTGCCAGCGTCATGATGGTGGACCTGGGCGTGGGGTGTTCCACGGCGCAGAACATCTGTTTCAGGTTCGGGCTGTGTCTCCCAACCACCTGCCGATTGACCAAGCCCCAGCACGCCGCATAACCGAACTGGAACAGCAGCCACACCCCGAATTTCATCCAGCCGGACGCGTGTAACGCAGGCGGAAAATTCTTCGACCAGAGCGTCATGGTAACCACAAACTGGGCGGCATATGCCGCGCCGATTGCCAACAGATAAGGCCGCAGTTCCCGGACGTTGCCGGCGATCGCGTGCGCAATCACGACCAGGGTCTGACGCCAATACCAGGCCGCGGACCGGCCGGCGCGGAATTCCTCCAGGAGATCGCCAGCGAGCGCCGCGTTTCGTTGGGTATCTCCCAAACGGTGGAGCAGCCAGTCGGCCAGGGCGGGGGGGCGCCGGAACATCATGCCGGTCCCCCCTCCAGTTGCGGGAGGTGGCGCCAGAGGTTCATCAGAACGCGCTGGGTCTCACGGACGTTGCGGACTCCTTGCGCGGTGACGCGGAAATAGCGCTTGGCACGGCCTCCCCGCACGGCGGTGGAGTCGCCGAGCCGCGAGGTGACGAGGCCCCTTTTCTCGAGACGTTCCAAGGCGGCGTAGACACTGCCGAGAGCCGCTTCCCGTCCACTCTGCTTCTCGATTTCATGGCAGATGGGGACACCGTAGGCGTCCTCTTCGAGACGTAGGCGTCCTCTTCGAGACGGATCAGCGCCAGGAGGACCATCAGTTCCAACCCACCGAGATAGGCTCCGCGGGGCATTTCTTCAACTATACTGAAGAAATCGGTGGGACGCAACGAGTCCTTTGGGTGGGGCGGCGCAAGGAAAACGGATCCTGCCGCCAGTGCCGGGTCACCTGCCCAGTGCACACGGTAGTGGACCAGCGCGGGACGCCATCCTATTCCACTTCCCGAAAACGATCGAACCGCAGACCCCGCAGGTTCGATCGATTCATGGTGAATCCCGCGACGTCCCCGCGGGTACCTCGCAGGAACCGCAGCACGCCGAATCCGTCGCACGCGAACAGGTCCCGCCCCAGCGGCCGCAACCGTACTTCGGCCCCTCCCGGCGGCTGAATCGCCAGGTCCGAATCCCGCAAAACGATGTCATAGGAGGCTAGAATTTCCGCGCTCCGATAGTCCCCCACCAAGGCGCGCAGATCCGCGGCCGTCGGCTGGAACGGCGCCTGTTGTTGCAGCACTCCGCGAAGACTCCCGAGTTCGCCTGTGAGACGCCACTCCGGGGGATGGCCCAAGGCTGCCGGTATGAACTCCAAGGTAGCTGGGCCCGGTGCGCGGACGTGTGTGGTGTCGGTCGGAATCAGATCGAAATCCTGACCGTCATCGTAAAAGCTGTGGCCGATCAGCTTGCCGTCGCGAACGGAAACCTGCAAGTCGGCCACTCCCGGATCCGAAGTCACGTGATACGACCCGGCCCTTGCCGCCAGTTCGCTTTCCTTGAGAGGCACCTTGGCCACCGCTGGGCTGCCGCTGCCGGAAGGCGCTCCCAGAACGTCGCCGAGGTAAAGGTCTGTCAGTTGGTGCGTCAGGACGATCGGATTGATCGCGTCCGAATTGCACAAGAGCGCGATTGCCAGCTTCTGATCTGGATACCGGACCACGTTCGAGGAGATTCCGCTATCCCCTCCGGAATGCTCCACGGTTCGCAGGCCGCGGTACTTGCCGAGGAACAGTCCGAATCCGTAGCCGGTGGTCTTGCCGCTGGTGAGGACTGCGGGCTTCTGCATGGCAGCCACGATCTCCGGAGTGCCGACCCGGACATCCTCGAAGTTCTGCTCCCAGAACAGCAGGTCCCTGGGCGTGGTGTACACACCGTCATTTCCAACCACCCCGCCCGTCAAGGAATTCGGATGGACCCCGGTTCCGTCGATCGAATAGCCGGAAGCGACGTGCGGGATGATGAGCCCGCGACTGTCCCGAAACTGGGAGTTCTTCATGCCGAGCGGCCGGAAGATATTGGTTTCCGCGAAATCGCGAAGCGACTGGCCGCTCACCCGCTGGACGATGCTGCCGAGCAGGTTATATGCGCCGTTGTTGTATTGCCATTCGGAGCCTGGCGCGAAGTTCACGCCCCTTTGACGGGCGAGCACTCGAACCATGGCATCGTTCACGTTCTCTTCGAAGTTCTGTTGCGCCAACCCCAGAAGCATGAAGCCTTCGCGGAGGCCGCTCGTGTGGGTCAGCAGGTGCCGGATGGTCACGTGGCTCTCGCGATTCTGCCAATCGGGGACATACTTGTTCACTTGGTCGTCGATCGACAACCGGCCGCGCTGCGCCAGCAGCAGAATGCTCATTGCCGTGAACTGCTTCGAAATCGACGCCGCGCCCAGAATGGTCTCGGTGGTAATCGGCACGCCCAATTCGACGTTCGCCATGCCATACCCGTGCTCGTACAGCACCGTCCCATTCCGGCTGACCGCCACGCCGCACCCCGGTGAGCTCGCTTGATTCCACTGTGCAAATAATGCGTCGACTTTTGTTGGCGCCGGGTCCCGGCCGTGACCGCAGGCCGCTAAGGTCATCAATCCGATCGTCGTCCCAGTGAGTGTCAGCACTCGCGCGGTCGTTCGAAGCATGGTGATTGAGCCAGTGAACGACTATACCATCGTCTGCCGAGCGGCCGGTTTATCGTCGAAAGAGAATACCCGATCGCGCATCCGCCGTGGCACCTCTTGTAGTCCTTGCCGCTGCCGCAGGGACGGGGATGGTTGCGGCCCACCTGTTGGCTAGCGACCACCGGCATGGCGGAAGCGGACGCGATGTTCGTTGAACCTGGCGAGTTGGTTCACCGCGAGGCCTACTTCGCCAGCGCCGCGGCCCAGTTGACGACCACGGTGAACGGGACCACGCGACCGGTCCCGGGCGGGGCGACGAATAGGAAGCGCTTCCCGTCCGGAGAAATGTCCCAGCCCCCGGCCACTGCCTGCGGCGAAGTGACGAACAAGCGCCGCGGCGTACCGGCCTGGAATCCCTGGGTGGTGTCGATGTCCACTTCCATCACCTGGCCGATGGCGGTGAGATAGAACAATTCCTTGCCGTCCGACCGCCAAATGGCTCGGACGGCGCCGCCTTTCGACACCAGCCACTTGGCTCCGGTACCGGCAGGCGCTTCCGGGGTGAACGGGCGAACGTAGATTTCACCCGCGCCCGATTCGTTGGAGGTATAAGCCAGCCAGCGCCCGTCCGGTGATATCTTCCCGTATCGTTCGATAAACGGCGTTCGCACGAGGGATATGGGTTTGGACTCTCCCGCGGACGGCAAGACCCACAGGTCGAATGCGGTCTTGGGTCCGTTGCTATCGAACAGCAGGAAGCGGCCGTCCTTGGTGAACCGCTCGTCGAACTTCGGCTCATCGGTCTTCAAGAGCAGCTTCTCTTCGCCTGAACCGTCGGCTGGCTTGGTGTAGAGGTCCAATTGCCCGCCGCGATTGGAACTGAAGACGATGTTCTTGCCGTCGGGCGACCAAGCGGGATAGTCGTCGCGGGCCGGATCGAAGGTGAAGCGAGTGCTCGCGCCACGGGCCACATCCATAATCCAAATGTCGCGGCTCGCCAGTGGGCCCATCGACACCGCGATGCGGCTGCCGTCGGGAGAGATGGCCGGAAACGCGTAGTCTCCCGGATCGCCCACCGTGCCGGCGGAGTTGCCCTGCCGATCGATCCAGGTGAGCAGCGCCTGTCCGACGGTGCCTCCCCGGTAGACCAGCGTGCCGGTGTTCGATACCGAGAATAGGCCATGACTAGTGGTGGGGAACGAATCGACTCCATCGACGATAGCCACAGGCTCCCCGCTCAGCCTCAACTGATTGACGTCGAAAGGCTGCGCCATCAACGCCGCGCCGCGCATGTAAATCAGGCGCCCCGTGCCGCCTCCGGGAGACGGCGCATAATAGGCCTGACGGTCGGTGGCCAGCAGACGCTGCGTACTCTGTTGCTCGGGCTGGACGTCGAGCGAACCGACATAGACGCCCGATTTGGCTGGGTCGGACGAACTCAACAAATAGAGGAAGTGCTTGCCGTCCGGCAGAAACTGGGGCCACCGGTAGGCGCCCTGGCCGATCGGGGTGAGGGGAGTTGTCTGGCCGCCGGAGGCCGCTACCCGCAGGATGGGGCCCCCCGTGGAGAAGGCAGCGATCACCACGCCCTGGGCGTTCCAGTCCGCTCCGCTCAATCCGCTGGGAGAGTCGGCGATGGTTTGGGGTGGTCCGCCCTGAATATCCACCTTTCTCAGCTTGCCGTCCCCCTTGGCGAACACCACCCAGCGGCTATCGTAGGACCAGGACACGGGCGCAAATGTGGTGTCCAGTTCGGTGCCGGGCAGCGCGCGGGCCTCCACGCCATCGAGCGCGCGGATATAGTAGCGCGCGACGCTGTCTTCGCCCCGGGCGGGGAACGCCATCCAGCGGCCGTCGGGAGAAACGGCCATCGCGGCGCCCGGAATAAACGTCATTTTTTCCGAAGGCCCCACTTCAAAACGCACGGCCTGGGCCGGCGCCGCTTTCTTCCACGGAGCCCACACGGCCAGCGCGGCTCCAACGGCCAGGATGCCGGCGGCAATCGCCGGCCCCAGCCAAGATTGGTGCGACGCCGTCTGCGCGGGTATGGGAACGCTCGAACTGGCGGAACTCGGCGGCGGCGCGTCCAGATCGATCAGTTCGAGCACCGGCTTCAAATCCCGGGCCGACTGCCAGCGGTCGTCGGGCTTTTTCTCCAGGCACTTCCGCACCATGCGCTCCAGCGCGCGCGGCACGGCCGGTTGCCGCTGACTCATCGGCGGCGGCGGATCTTTCATCAGCGACGCCAGCGTAGCGGCTTGCGTATCGCCGCTGAACGGCCGCTGCCCAGTGATCATTTCGTAAAACACGATGCCGAAGGAGAAGATGTCGCTGCGCTCATCGGTTTCCTTGGCTTCCACCTGCTCCGGCGCCATGTAGTGCAGCGTGCCCAGAACTGCGCCCGCGCGGGTGATGGGCTCGGTCACGGTGTCGAGGTTGTCGGAGGATGCGCTGGGCAGCCTCTCTGAGCCGAGCTTGGCCAGTCCGAAGTCCAGCACCTTGACGCCGTTCCTGGTGACCATAATATTGCCCGGTTTCAGGTCGCGGTGAATCACGCCCTTGGCATGCGCGGCGGCGAGGGCGTCCACGATTTGCACGGCATACTGCAGCGCTTTATCCAGCGGCAGCGGGCCCCGCTCGATGATCTTCGAGAGCATTTCGCCATCGACCAACTCCATGACCAGATAGTTCGGGCCGACGTCGTAGAGCGTGCAGATATTGGGATGATTTAGCGTGGAGATGGCTTTGGCTTCACGCTCAAAGCGGTCATTGAATTCCTGCGAGGAGACCTTGATCGCGACTGGACGGCCCAGCCGCGTGTCGGTGGCGCGGTAGACCTCGCCCATGCCGCCCTTACCGATCGGTCCGGCGATCTCATAGGGACCCAGCTTGTCGCCCGCAGACAATCGCATGGTTTTGAACAAGTGTAGCGCGGAGCGGTTCACGGCGTGGGCGGTTGGTGTCCTTGACTCGGGAGTTCGCAGCAGAAGTCACGGTAGTGAGGCGGTCCCCCTGGACGGCGGCCGATGCCTCACCGGCCGGTATGTCGCAGGGTTGCAAAACCGGACCAGGCGGTTCCGTGCGTCAGCAGTTCAAAAAATCAGCGGAAAAGGATTCGGCGACTGGCTGTTCCTTACGTCCCGTGGCACTTCTTGTATTTCTTGCCGCTGCCGCAGGGACAGGGGTCGTTGCGGCCGACCTTCTGGCCGGCCACGACCTGCTTGGGGCCGCCGGAGCCGTCGCCGCCGCCTAACTGCATCTCGGCCAGCTCCTTCTCCTTCTTGCGCTGGATATTGCGCGTGAAGTCCTCCATGGTGGACTTGGCGGCGAGGCGCTGCTGCTCGCTGGCATCGGGGCGATTGTCTTCTTCGTCCTCGTCGTCGTCTTCGGGGAAGGGCATGACGGGGCCGGAGTCGGTGCGCACCTGGAGGAAGTAGAGATAGCGGACCGTCTCGTCCTCGATGCGGTCGGTCATGGCGGTGAACAGATCGTAGGACTCTTTCTTGTATTCGACCAGCGGATCCTTCTGGCCATAGGCGCGGTTGCCGATGCCCTGTTTCAGCTCGTCCATCGACAGGAGGTGGTCTTTCCACTGGTTGTCGATGACCTGCAGCATGACGATGCGTTCGGTATGCCGCATGACGTCGGCGCCGACCAGGTCTTCCTTCTCCTGATACTTTTCCTGGAGACGGGCCATGATGACGTCGGTGATTTCCTGGCGGCTCAATTGGGCCAGGTCGTCGAGATCGATCTTGTATCCGAACTGGCTGAGGACGTCGTTGCGGAGGGTGGGCAAATCCCAGGTATCGGGGTGCTTGTCATCGGGACAGCGCATATCGATGGCCTGCTCGATGATGCCCTGCACGTACTCCATGATGCGCTCTTTTTGATCGATACCTTCGAGCAACTGGCGGCGCATGCCGTAAATGTACTGGCGCTGCTTGTTGTTGACGTCGTCGTATTCGAGCAGGTGTTTGCGGGACTCGAAGTTCTGGACTTCGACGGCTTCCTGGGCGCTGGCGATGCGCTTGGTGATGAGCTTGGATTCGATGGGGACGTCTTCTTCCATGCCCAGGCGGAGCATGAGATTCTGCATGCGCTCGCCGCCGAAGATGCGGAGCAGGTCATCCTGCAAGGAGAGGTAGAAGCGGGAGCTGCCGGGATCGCCCTGGCGGCCGGCGCGGCCGCGGAGCTGGTTATCGATGCGCCGGGATTCGTGGCGTTCGGTGGCCACGATATGGAGGCCGCCCAAGGCCACGACCTCATCGTGCTCCTGGTCGGTTTCCTGTTTGAAGCGGGCAAAGATTTCGTCCCACTTGTCGCGGCGGACGCGGTAGAACTGGTCGTGGTGGGTGTAGTAGTAGAAGTGCTCGTCGGGGACGTAGCGAGCCTCTTCCGCGGACAGCCGTTCGGCCACCTTCTCTTTGAGGCACGCCTCTTTCGTCATGAATTCGGGATTGCCGCCGAGCAGAATGTCGGTACCGCGGCCGGCCATGTTGGTGGAGACGGTGACGGTGTTCTTGCGGCCGGCCTGGGCGACGAGGCCCGCTTCGCGCTCGTGATTCTTGGCGTTGAGGACTTCGTGGCGGACGCCCATGCGCTTCAGGATGCCGGAGAGTTTCTCGGACTTTTCGACCGAGACGGTGCCGACCAGCACCGGCTGGCCCTTGGCGTTGTACTCCTTGATCTCTTTGGCGGCGTTGCGAAACTTTTCTTCCTCGGTACGGTAGACCATGTCCTGGTTTTCCAGGCGGATCATCTTGCGATTGGTGGGGATGGCGACGACATCGAGCTTGTAGGTCTTCTGGAATTCGGCGGCTTCGGTTTCGGCCGTACCCGTCATGCCGGCGAGCTTCTTATACATGCGGAAGTAATTCTGGAAGGTGATGGTGGCGAGGGTCTGGTTTTCGCGCTGGATCTTGACGCCTTCCTTGGCTTCGACGGCCTGGTGGAGGCCGTCGGACCAGCGGCGCCCGGGCATGAGGCGGCCGGTGAACTCGTCGACGATGATGACTTCGGGGCCCTCGTCGCCGTCTTTGATCACGTACTCCTTGTCGCGCTGGTAAATGGTGTGGGCCTTGAGGGCGGCCTCGACGTGGTGTTTCCACTCGATGGTTTCGAGGTCGTAAATGTTGGGCAGACCGAGCAGTTTGGCGGCCTTGTCGAAACCCTCTTCGGTGAGGGCGGCGGAGCGATGCTTTTCGTCGACGGTGTAATCGCCGACGGTGTACTTTTCTCCCGGTTCTTTGCCTTCGATCTCCTCGCCGCGGTGGAGCTTGGGAATGATGCGGTTGGCCTTGTAATACTTGTCGGTGGATTCCTCGCTGGGGCCGGAAATGATGAGGGGAGTGCGGGCTTCGTCGATCAAGATGGAGTCGACTTCATCGACGATGGCGTAGTGGTGGGGGCGCTGGACGCAATCCTCGATGCGAAACTTCATGTTGTCGCGGAGGTAGTCGAAGCCGAATTCATTATTGGTGCCGTAGGTGATGTCGGCGCCATAGGCATCCTTGCGCTCCTGGTCGTCGAGATCGTGGACGATGACGCCGACCTGCATGCCGAGGAACTTGTAGAGGCGCCCCATCCATTCGGAATCGCGCTTGGCCAAGTAATCATTGACGGTGATCACGTGGACGCCCTTGCCCTCGAGGGCGTTGAGGTAGCAGGGCAGGGTGGCGACGAGGGTTTTGCCTTCGCCGGTCTTCATTTCGGCGATCTTGCCCTGGTGCAGAACGGCGCCGCCGATCAACTGGACGTCGAAGTGGCGCATGTTGAGGACGCGGCGGCCGGCTTCGCGAACGACGGCGAAGGCCTCGATCATCAAGTCGTCGAGCGAGGCGCCCTGGGTGAGTTTCTCCTTGAAGCCAATGGTCTTGGCGGCGAGGTCGATATCGGAGAGCTGGCGCGTGGCGGCTTCGAGGTCGCTGATGGCGGCGACCATGGGCAGCATGGCCTTGATATCGCGCTCATTCTGGGTGCCGAAGATTTTGGCTAAGACTTTGTCAACGATCATGTTTCAGTACGGGGGGAATCCAGCAATTTCATTTTACTCTGTTCGGGAAGACGGGCGCGAGGAGAGGGGATTAGCGGGGGGAGCACGGGCCACGTATTCCGGAACGGCGTCGCTGCGCAATAGGCTGCGCGACTTCCGGGTGCGGCGGGCCAGCCGCTCGCGCCTGGAAACACATCGCCGGGAATGGAGACGGCCGTCTTTGTACTCATCGTACAAATGACGAGGAGTTTTGGGGATTGGGTTTGGCTGGAGCGGGGGGCCAGGGGAGGCTCCGGGCCGCGCGGGGCGCCTCACAATCGGTGGGCGTCTCACAATCCATGTGAGGTGGAGCGGCCCGACCCAACGCGGTTCTACTTCTTCGCGGGTATTGGTTCGGTGGTTTCTTCTTTCCGAGCCGGCGAGTCCAACTTCTGCTCCACAGGTTGCTCGATGATGGGGGTTGCGGGCAGCGCGTTGTCGCTGGTCGGTTGCTCGATTTCTGGTCGCATGAACTTCCTTTCAGGACCATGGTATTCGCCCGGCAGCGGGATTCATCGTTATATGCTTGAAAAGAAACGATGGATCCGCTGTGATCGGGTGACGGAAGGCTACCAGAAAAGGCAGAAATACACCAACCAGCAGAACCAGTAGTCGCCGGTGGGCTGATCGAGTTGGGGTCTCATCCGAGAGTTACCTCCTGACACAGCTATCGGCGAAAGGAAGGCGAAGATTAGTAGACGTCGTCGAAATCGGGGTCCAATTCCACGAGGGCGGAAGGGTAGCCGAGTTGGACCGCCTTCTTGAGGTAGCGGTTGGCCTCTGCGGGATGGCTCTGGAGGGCGGCCAGGACGGCACGGGCGTAGGGGACGTCGGGGAGTGTCTGGTGGTTGACGGCGGCGGCGTCGATGGCGGAGGTGGCGCCGATGCGATCACCGAGCCTGGCGAGGTAAATGGCCTGACGGCAGAGCTCGTCCGGGGAAAGGGGCCGGACCTGGGCGATTTGTTGGAGCATTGAGAGGGCGCGAGCATAGGTATCGCGAGCGCGATCGTCGCGGTGCAAATGCCGCAGGACGTCGGCCAGGGCGCCCACGTAGAGGTCAGCCCTGGGGCGCAACTGAATGGCGGACTCAAAAAAAGGGATCGAGGTAGCAAACTCGCGCGCGTAGTACGCCGCCACGCCCAGGCTGAAGTAGACAGCCGGAGAGGGGGCGAACTGGAGGGCGATTTCAAAGTTGCGACGGGCCGCGGTCAAATCGCCGGTCTCGAGCAGCGCGGAGCCGAGATTGGCAAAGCCAATCGGGGAGTCGGGGCGCAGCCGAGTGACGCGCAGGAACTCCTGGCGGGCTTGGGCGGGCTGGCCGAGGGCGAGCAAGGCGGACCCGAGGTCGTTGTGGCTGCGCCAGGATTCGGGGCTGAGCCGAATCGCGGCACGGTAGTAAGCCACGGCCGTTGTGAGTTGGCCGGAACTGGCCCACGCCCGGCCGAGCAGCAGATTGGCGTCACCGGAAGAGGCCAGCAGGGAGGGGGCGGACTGGAGGGTTTGAATAACGTTCGGAAAAGAGCCGGCGAGGAAATCGATGCGTGCTGCGAACAAGGTGCGTTCCTGGGGGTTGAGGCGGGATGCGCCGACGCTGTGCAGGGCGTCGCGAGCCTGAGCGAGCCACTGGGGATCGTCGGTCCCTTCAAAGAGCCGAATCAGGGTTTCGACGCGCGCCCGGACCGCGGCCAGATACCTGGAGTTGTAAGACAGGGCTTGTTCCAAAGTCTGGAGGGCGCGGCGGAGGCCGGCCTCGCTGCCATCGCGGGTGGTGATTGCCAGAGCTTGGGAGTACAGCCGCACGGCTTCGGCTTGGGCATTGCGGCGCGTGTAGTAGAATCCGCCCAGCGTTAAGAGGGAGAGTGTGAGCAGGAGTGCCGCGACGGTGAGGTTTCTCCACTTGGGTTTCCGCAACAGGGACCGAATGCGGCGGGCGGGCGCATGGCCAGGGGCGACAGCGGGCTCGGCGTCAGCGCCCCAGAGGTCTTGCAGGACGGCATCGGCGCCGGCGTAGCGTTCGGTGCGGTCGGGATGCAGGCAGCGGCGGATAACGGTCTCCAGGGCCGCCAATTTTCGCAATTCGCCGGAGCGCTTGTCGCGCTCGGTGTGGGCGATCAAGAGGCGGAGGCGCAGGGGAGTCAGCGATTCCAAGGCGGTGGTGCCGGTGAGCGCCTCGAGCAGCACGATGCCGAGCGAGTAGAGGTCGGAGCGGGCATCGGCGGGAAGGCCGGCCAACTGTTCGGGGGCCATGTACCGGGGGGTGCCGTTCCGCTCTCCGGGCTGAGTGAAGCCGGGATCCTGGGGCAAGGCTGAGCGAGCCAGTCCGAAATCGCTGACCAGGATGGCGCCGTCGCTGCGGATGAGCAGGTTGCCGGGTTTGAGGTCGCGATGGACCACGTTAGCGGCATGAATGGCGCGCAAGGCCAGCGAAATTTCGACGGCAAAGGCGCAGACCTGAGAGGGGGGAAGGCAGTGCACGCGGCCGAGCAACTGGGCGAGGCTTTCGCCGTCGACCCAGTCCATCGCGATCAAAGCCTGGCCGTTGACTTCCCCAATGTCGTACACCCGGACGACGTGTTCATCGGAAACACGAGAGGCGAGAACTAATTCGCGCTTGAGGCGCAAGAGGTTACGCAGATCGGGAGCGAGTTCGGGGCGGAGCACTTTGATGGCCACGACGCGGTTCAACTCGCGATCGAGAGCGCGATAGACGGTGCCCATGCCGCCCGAACCGATTTGGTCCTGCACCTGATAGCGCTCTTTGCGGCGAGATTTTCGGGAGCCGAGCGAACCGGACGGCGATGAGGGACTGGAGGAAGACATGGGCTCCGATGAGTCGTGACTCTAGGTAGTTGGGAATGGGGCCCCAGATTCTCGATTCTTATCGCAAGGGAGGGAGGGATTCGGCGGGCGGTCCGGTGGGGACGGCGGACGCCGTGCGGCCGCCGAGTTTCCCGGTAATCTTGTAGGGCGCGGCCAGCAAGTCGGTGAGGTCGTCGGAAGCGAGATCGCCGAGCACGTTGGCGAGCCGGTCGCCTCAGCAAGTTCCTCGTGCGTGACCGGGCGGCCGTCGATTAGGCCCATTATAGAGCGAAACCGGCGGAAGGCGGAACTTTCGGAGAGACGGGTTCGTCTGAACAGGAAGCGCCGGATATCATCTTAAGAGGCTATGGAAGGGCACGCGTCATTCTGGGAGGCGGTGAAGGGGGCGGTGGCGTCGCTGCGCTCGAGCAAGCTGCGCAGCTTTCTGACGCTGCTCGGGATTATTCTGGCCACGACGACGCTGATCGCGGTGATGTCGGTGATCAAGGGGATGGACGTGTACATCGCCAAGAATGTGTCGAGCATGGGGGCGGACGGGTTTCGCATCCGGCGGATCGTGATGATGCAGTGGAATCCCAAGAAATTCCTGGAGATGCAGCGGCGCAACCCGGTGCTGAACCGGGACGAATTCCAGTTTCTGCGGGAACACGCCACGCTGGCGAGCGAGTACGGAATCGAGACCAACCGCGGGGCGGCGGTGTCGTTCGGCAAAGAGCATCTGGAAGGGGTGGCCGTCATCGGGGGCACGGCCAATATCGCGCTGATCGGCAATTTCACTTCCGAGCAAGGGCGCTTCTTTAATGAGATCGACAACCGGCGGAAGGGCATGGTGGCCTTCGTCGGGAAGGACGTGAAGGACCATCTGCTGGCCAATACCGACCCGGTGGGCAAGACCATCACGGTGGACGGCAAGCCGTTTGAGGTGGTGGGAGTGGCCAAGGCCAAGGGCTCGGTTTTTGGCCAGTCGCAGGATAACTTCGTGATTGTCCCGGCCGAGACCTATTTCAAGATCTGGGGGGCGCGGCAGGGCATGGGCTATGATGCGATTGCGATCGACCATGCGCACCTGGCGGCGGCGCAGGAGGAATCGCGGGTGCTGCTGCGGGCGTACCGCCACTTGAAGCCGGGCGCGGACGACACGTTTTCGATGGTGACGTCGGATTCGCTGCTGAATTTCTGGGACCAACTGACGGGCGCGATCGCGGCCACGGCGGTAGGGGTGGTTTCGGTGTTCCTGGTGGTGGGCGGGGTGGTGATCATGAACATCATGCTGGCGGTGGTGACGGAACGGACGCACGAAATCGGGATCCGCAAATCGGTGGGGGCGCGGCGGCAGGACATCCTGAACCAGTTTCTGGTGGAATCGGCGATGCTGGCAGCCATGGGAGGATTGATCGGGGTGGCGGCGGCGTGGCTGGTGGCGGTGCTGGTGAGCAGTTTGACGCCGGTGCCGATGTCGGTGCCGCTGACGGCGGTAATTGTGGGCGTGACGCTATCGGCGACGGTCGGGCTGTTTTTCGGCATCTATCCGGCGCGGCGGGCGGCGGGCCTCGATCCGATTGAAGCGCTGAGGGCGGAGAAGTGACGCGCGCCTCGCTGTTCTCGGGGGTGGGCCTGGCGCTGGGGACAGTGCGGGCGCACAAGCTGCGCTCGTTCCTGACGGTGCTGGGGGTGATTATCGGGACGGGCGCGGTGATCGGCGTTGGCTCGATTATCGCGGGCCTGGACACGGCCATCAGCAACCTGCTGCGGAGCTTTGGACCGAACACGATCATCGTGCTGCGGGGCAGCGCGATGGGGAACTGGACGCCGGAGGAACTGAAGCGCAAGCCGCTCGATCTGGACCAGGCGCGGGCGGTGGAGGAACGCTGCCCGTCGGTGGAGCACGTGAGCCCGTACCTATTTCCGCTGAACGGGATTCACACGGCCCGGTACGAAGGCAACGACATGTACCAGATCGACATGGGGGGCACGGAAGAGGGCTACGCCTTTGGCGGAACGACGATGAAGGCGGGGCGTTTTTTTAGCAATTTGGAGAGCAATCATCGCATGCCGGTGGTGGTGATTGGCGAGGACGTGCAGAAACAACTGCTGCCCAACGTGGATCCGATCGGGAAGTGGATTCTGGTGGACGGACATTCGATGCAGGTAGTGGGGGTGGCGGCGCGTCCGGCCTCGCAGCTACCGGGCCAGGACGACACGCGGATTCTGATTCCGTACTTCACGATGCGGAAGATGTTCCCCAACGCGAGCGAGCACATGCTGGTGATCATTGCGCGCGAGGGGATGCTGGATAAGGCGCAGGACGAGGTGCGCGCGGCGTTACGCGTGGTGCGGCACGTACCGTACAACGACGCCGACACGTTTTCGATGTCGACGGCCGAGCAGATGATTGAAGACTTTCACCGGGTGACGGGCACGGTGGCGCTGGTGATGGTGATTCTGAGTTCGATCGGGCTGTTGGTGGGCGGGATCGGGGTGATGAACATCATGCTGGTGAGCGTGACGGAGCGGACGCGGGAGATCGGTGTGCGGAAGGCGGTGGGGGCGCGGCGGAGCGACATTGTGCTGCAGTTCCTGACGGAGGCGGTGGTGTTGACGGCGCTGGGCGGCATTCTGGGGCTGACGATGGGATGGCTGATCTCGATTGCGGCGCGGCTGGCGTTTTCGAACCTGCCGACGGCGGTGCCGCTGTGGGCGGCAGCGGCGGGCGTGGGGATGTCGGTGGGGGTCGGACTGTTCTTCGGGATCTGGCCGGCGGCGCGGGCGGCGGCGCTGGATCCGGTGGAAGCGCTGCGGTACGAGTAAACAGCGGCGTGCCAGCAGGGCGGAGCCTTACGCCCCCTGCCTGGGCTGCTGCTGGGTCATGCAGTGCAGGGCGCCCAGGCCCCAGATCAGGTCGGTGCAGTTGATGCCGGTGACTTCGCGGCCGGGAAAAAGTCTGGCGAGGACCGAGAGAGCGGCGCGATCGTGGGGATCGTTGAACGTGGGGACCAGCACCAGGCCGTTCGCGATATAGAAATTGGCGTAGCTGGCGGGGAGGCGTCGGCCGGCGAAAACGAGAGGGCGCGGCATGGGCAGCTTGACCACGCGCAATCCGGCGGTGCGCAGCAGGCGGTAGTTCTCGGCGAGGGGGGCGTAGTTGGGATCGGAGCGGTCGGTTTCCCAGGCGGCCACGACGGTGCCGGGAGAGACGAAGCGGGCGATGTCGTCGATATGGCCGTGGGTGTCGTCGCCGGCGATGCCGTTTTTCAGCCAAATGACGCGGCGGACGCCGAGATAGTCGCACAGGGCGCGCTCGATTTCGGCGCGGGACTTGCCGGGGTTGCGCGCCTGGATGGGGCTGAGCAGGCACTCTTCGGTGGTCAGCAGCAGGCCTGCGCCATTGACATCGATGCTGCCGCCTTCCAGCACCATCTGAGCCGGCCAGGCCGGCAGCCGCAGTTTCTTTCCGAGAAACGCCGGCACCTTGGCATCGGCGCGCCAGTCGTCATACTTGGCCCAGGCGTTGAAGCGCCAGTGGGTGAGGGCCACGGCGCCGCGGCGGTTCTTGACGAACAAGGGGCCGTAGTCCCGCGTCCAGACGCGGTTGGTGGGGCAGGGGAAGAACTCGACGGCTTCCATGGCGGCGCCGACTTTGCGCAGCACGCGGCGGGCTTGCTGTTGGAGCGCGGCGTTTTCGATGAGGATGCGGACGCGTTCGACGCGGCTGAGCCGGCGCACGATTTCGCCGTAGACCCAGGGGATGGGCGCGAATCGGCCGGGCCAGTCGGAGCGGTTGTGCGGCCAGGCGATCCAGGTGGCCTCGTGGGGTTCCCACTCGGCGGGCACGTGGAAGCCGGCGGCGCGCGGGCTGGAAAATTTCAATCGATCACCCGGCTGCAGATTCCGGCATAGGCGTCGATGCGGCGGTCGCGCAGGAAGGGCCAGTTGCGGCGGACGTCTTCGATGCGGCGGGGATCGCACTCCACGATGAGGGTCTCTTCGTTGGCTTGGGAGGCCTCGGCCAGGACCTGGCCGAAGGGATCGGCGACGAACGAGCCGCCCCAGAATTCCAGGCCGTGATCGGGCTTGCCTTCGTAGCCGACGCGGTTGACGGCGGCGACGTAGAGGCCGTTGGCGATGGCGTGGGAGCGCTGGATGGTGCGCCAGGCGTCGTGCTGGGCCGCCCCGTGTTGCGCCTTTTCGGCCGGATGCCAGCCGATGGCGGTGGGATAGAACAGGACCTGCGCGCCGTGGAGCGCGGCGAGGCGCGCGGCTTCGGGATACCACTGATCCCAGCAGACCAGGACGGCTAGCTTGCCGTAGCGGGTGTCGAAGGCGCGGAAGCCGAGATCGCCGGGGGTAAAGTAATACTTTTCGTAATAGAGCGGGTCGTCGGGGATGTGCATCTTGCGATAGGTACCGGCAAGGGAACCGTCGGCATCGAAGACGAGGGCAGTGTTGTGATAGACGCCGGCGGCGCGGCGCTCGAAGACCGACGCGATCAAAACGATTTGCAGTTCGCGGGCAAGGCGGGTGAAGCTTTCGCTGGTGGGACCGGGGATGGGCTCGGCGAGGTCGAAGAGGGCGGCATTCTCTTCCAGACAGAAATATTGGGAGCGGAAGAGTTCCTGCACGCAGACGATTTGCGCGCCGTTGCCGGCGGCCTCGCGGATGCGCCATTCGGCCTTAGCCAGGTTTTCGCCGGGGTCGGGCGAGCAGGCCATCTGGATGAGGCCGATGGGGAATTTGGATCGCTGCACATCCATATTGTAGCGGCGGCACCGGCTGGTATGATGACAGTTTCGTGGAGGCCTCTGGCGCGCTGGTTCTGTTCGATATCGACGGCACGCTGGTGCGCCGCGCCGGCCCGCATCACCGCGAGGCGCTGGTCCACGGCATCCGCCGCGTGACCGGTCTGGAGACCACGACGGACGGGATTCCGGTGCAGGGGATGCTCGATCCGGACATTCTGACGCTGATGATGCGGCAGGCGGGGGCTTCGCGGACGCGGATCCGGGCGGCGATGCCGGAGGTAATGCGGTCGGCGGAACGGCACTATCTGCGGGTCTGCCCGGTGTTGCACGGAAAACACTGTCCGGGAGTGAGGCCGGTGTTGGAAAGGCTCACGCGGCGCGGGTTGCTGCTGGGTCTGGTGACCGGCAATCTGACGCGCATCGGGTGGCGGAAGCTGGAGCGCGCGGGGCTGCGGGAGTACTTCCGGTTCGGCGCGTTTGGGGAGATGGCGGCCACGCGGGCGGGGCTGGCGCGGATGGCGATTGGGGAAGCGCGGAGGCGCGGGTGGATCGGCAAAGGCGCGGCGGTCGCGCTGATTGGAGACGCGACGGCCGATATTCTGGCGGCGCGCGCGAACGGGATCCGCAGCATCTCGGTGAAGACGGGGATTACGCCGCCGGAGGAATTGGAAGCACTGGCGCCGGATTTCTTGCTGCCTGACTTACGGCACTTGCGGCTGCGGATGGTGGAAGGATGAGTGCGGAGAGCGGTGCGAATCCCCGCCCCATCGGCTAGAGCCCCGAACGCTTCGCGGTGACTTCGATTTCGATTTTCATGCGGGGATCCAAGAGGCCGGCCGAGATCATGGTGGCGGCGGGGCGGGACTGGCCGAAGTAGCGGCGTAAGACGGGCCAGCAAGGCTGGAAGTCTTCCACTCGCGGGAGGATGTAGCGCACGCGGACGACGTCCGCGCAGCGCGCGCCGGCTTCGGCCAAGGCCTGCTCGATGTTGCGCATGCACTGCTCGGCTTGCTCGACAACGTCCTCAGAGATGGTCATGGTCTGGTAGTTGAAGCCGGTGGTGCCGGAGACGAAGATCCAATTGCCGTCGACCACGGCGCGGGAGTAGCCGATTTCCTGTTCGAACGACGATCCGGAAGAGATGAGATGACGCACTCCAGTAGCATATACTGCCCTGAGGCGGCCTGGGCGGCCGCAAAGGAGGGTCATGCCGCAAATCAAACCGGTGGACGTAGTGATTGCGGGCGGTGGTTTCGTGGGGCTCACGCTGGCCAAGGAGATCACGGCGCGGACGTCGCTGTCGGTGCTGGTGGTGGAGCGCGGGCAACCGCGCAAGCTTGCCGATTACGCCGCCGGGATGGATGAGCTGGACTACGCGCTGCGGTTTCGCATGATGCAGAACCTGTCGGAGGAGACGGCGACACACCGGCACTCGGCGAAGGCGGCGGCCGTGCCGATCCGGCAGTATGGGTCCTTCAACCCGGGGACGGGAGTGGGCGGAGCGGGCGAGCATTGGGGCGGGATCTCGTACCGGTTTTACCCGGAGGCTTTTCGGCTGGCGTCGTTTTTGCGGGAGAAGCACGGCGGCACGCTGCCGGAGAACCTAGCGGTGCAGGATTGGGGGCTCAGCTACGAGGAGATCGAGCCGTATTACTGGCGGGCGGAGCAGATGATCGGGGTGGGCGGCCGGGCGGGGAACCTCGGGGGCAAGGCGGTGGACGGCGGGAACGTGTTCGAGGGGCCGCGGTCGCACGAATATCCAATTCCGCCGCATAAGCAGACGTACGCGACCACGTTGTTCGAGAAGGCGGCGCGCGGGTTGGGCTATCATCCGTATCCGGTGCCGACGGCGACGCTCAGCCGGACCTACACCAACCCCGACGGGGTGACGCGCACGGGGTGCGCGTACTGCGGGTATTGCACGCGGTACGGGTGCATGATCGGGGCCAAGGCGCAGCCGACGAATCTACTCATGCCGCTGCTGGCGAAGCGCAAGAATTTCGAGCTGCGGACGGGATGCTCGGTGCGGCGGGTGGTGCATCAAGACGGCAAGGCGACGGGGCTGACCTACCGGGATGAGACGGGTGCGGAAGTCTTCCAGCCGGCGCAGATTGTGATTGTGGCGTCGTGGACGCTGAATAATTCCAGGCTGCTGATGCTGTCGCGAGTGGGGCAGCCATACGACGCCGCGACGGGAAAAGGCACGCTGGGGAAGAACCTGACGCATCAGGTGTCGCAGGCGACGCGGGTGTTTCTGGACAAGCCGCTGAACGCGTTCATGGGTGCGGGCGGATTGGGAATCGGGATCAGCGATTTCGACGGCAAAGAAGGGGTGGACCGTTTTGCAGGAGTGCTGCGGGGCGGCAACATCCGGTTGATGAGCACGGGCGAAGGGCCGGTTGGGGGGTTTGGGGCGATTCCACCGGGCGAAGTGCAATCGGAGTGGGGATCGGACTGGAAGAAGGCGGCGCTGGCGTGGCACGACCGGGTGGCGTCGATCAGCAGCGAGGCGGAGCACCTGGCGTACCGGCAGAATTACCTGGATCTGGATCCGACTTATAAGGATCAGTACGGCGACGCGCTGATGCGGCTGACGCTGGACTGGACGGCGCATGAGCGGGCGCAAGGGGCGATGCTGGGGCAGATTCAGGGACAGATTGGCAAGGCGATGGGCGGGCGGGTGGGGCCGCCGAATTCGCGGCTGCTGGAGCGCTACACGGTGACGCAGTACCAGAGCACGCACGTCAATGGCGGGGCGATCATGGGGACCGCGCCGGAGAGCAGCGTGGTGAATCCGTGGCTGCAGCACTGGCAGATGGCGAATTTGTGGGTGGTGGGAGGGTCGGCCTTTCCCCAGAACGGGTCGGGGAATCCCACGCTGACGATTCTGGCGCTGACGCTGCGGGCGGCGGATGGGTTGATCGACCGGTACTTGAAGAAACCAGGAGAACTCGCATGAAACGCCGCGAATTTTTGACGCTGCCGGGCTCGAGCCTGGGTGGAGTGCTGCTGTATACGCTGGCCGGGGAGCCGGTGCGGATGCAGGCGCAGACCGGAGAGATCAAAGTGCCGCTGCGGTTTTTCACCTCGGCCGAGGCGCGGGTGGTACAAGCCGCCTGCGACCGCATCTTCCCGAGCGACGCCAGCGGGCCGGGGGCGACGGAGGCGGGCGTGGTGATTTACATCGACCGGCAACTGGCCGGGCCGTATGGGCGGGACAAGTACCGCTATACGAAGCCGCCGTTTGTGGAATCGGTGCCGGAGCACGGGTACCAAGGGAAGGCCGCGCCGCGGGAGATCTATCGCGAGGGGATCCAGAAGCTGGGGGATTTCGCGAGTCTGGCGCCGGCGGCGCGCGATGAGAAGCTGCGGGGGATCGAGACCTCGACGTTTTTCCGATTGCTGCGGCAGCACACCATCGAGGGGATGTTCAGCGACCCGCTGCACGGGGGGAATGCGGGGATGATCGGATGGCAACTGATTGGCTACCCGGGCCCGCGGATGAGCTACCGGGAGGAAATCGACAAAGCCCCGGGACAGGCCTATCGCCAAAAGCCGGCGAGCCTGGCGCAGATCGTGGGGCACCCGGTAACGGGGTGGGAAGACGAGAAGGGGTAAAGTAGCGGGCCGGGCGGACCGCTGTTATTTTTCAGGGGGGGGCTTGCGGAATGGGGGGATTCCTGGGTGGTATACTAGAAGTGCATTTGATCGTTCTGCGAATTCACGGAAAGACTTCTCCGACCTGCTCGCCGTCTGCCCGCAATTAGCCGCCTTCAAATCAAAGAAACACATCAACAAGAGGAAACATGAAAGAAAACGGTACAGTAAAGTGGTTTAACGCCGCCAAAGGCTTTGGGTTCATCCAACGAGAGAACGGGGAGGACGTGTTCGTGCACTTCTCCGCGATCACGGCCAGCGGCTATCGCTCGCTCGATGAAGGCGCGCGCGTCTCGTTCGTGGTGAAGAAGGGCCCCAAAGGGCTGCAGGCGGAAGACGTCAGCCCGGCCTAATCGCCCTTGCTTTCGGTAGACAAACTCTCCATGCGCTTCGGCGCCCGGATGCTGTTTGAGGACGTGACGTGCACGTTTCTCGCCGGGCGCCGCTACGCGATCTCCGGCCCCAACGGGGCGGGGAAGTCGACCTTCATGAAGATTCTGACCGGCGAGACGGAGCCTTCCCAGGGCTCGGTCTCACGGCCGAAGAAGGTCGGCATTCTGCGGCAGGATCAATTCTCCTTCGACGAGTTTCGCGTGATCGACACGGTGATCATGGGGAACGGGCCCCTGTGGAAGGCGCTGGAAGAGCGGGACGCGCTGTACGCCAAACCCCACGACAGCTTGACCGACCAGGACGGCATGCGGCTGGGCGAGTTGGAAGGCACGGTGGGGGAAGAAGGCGGGTATACGGCCGAGGCGGATGCGGCGGTGCTGCTGAACGGGCTGGGCCTGGAAGCGGCGCTGCATGAGCGCAAGATGGGCGAGCTGCAGGGCGGGCAGAAGGTGCGCGTGCTGCTGGCCCAGGCGCTGTTCGGCACGCCGCCGGCCTTGTTGCTGGACGAACCCACCAACCACCTGGATCTGGACTCGGTGCACTGGCTGCAAGACTATCTGCGCGAGTACGAAGGGGTCCTCCTGGTCATTTCGCACGACCGGCACTTTCTGAACAGCGTGTGCACGCACATTGCCGATATCGACTACCAGACCATCATTATGTATACGGGCGGGTACGACGATATGGTGATGGCGAAGACGCAGATTCGGTCGCGCATCGAAGCCGAGAACGCGCAGCGCGAGAAAAAGATCGCGCAATTGAACGAGTTCATCGCGCGATTTTCGGCGGGGACGCGGTCGTCGCAGGTGACCTCGCGCAAGAAGGAAGTGGAGCGGCTGCAGACGTCGGAGCTGGCGAAGAGCAACATCCAGCGGCCGTATATCCGTTTCGAGATGAAGCGGCCCTCGGGGCGGCACCCGCTGGAGTGCAAGGGGCTGACGAAAGCGTACGGGGACCTGAAGGTGGTGCCGAACTTCACGGCGAGCGTGGCGCGCGGGGAAAAGATCGCGCTGATGGGGCGCAACGGCGCGGGGAAGACGACGCTGCTGAAATCGCTGATCCGCAACGGGACGGGGTACCTGGACGAGGGCACGCGCGAGTTTTCGATTGACGGCGGCAAGGTGGTGTGGGGGCACGAGGTGGCGGTGGGCTACTTCGCGCAGGACCATACGGATTCGATCGCCAAGGACACGACGGCGATCGCGTGGCTGCACCAGTTCGACGAGCAGGCCTCGCAGGAGGAACTGCGCGGGCTGTTGGGGCAGATGCTGTTCAGCGGCGAAGACGCGTTGAAGCCGACGGCGGCGCTCTCGGGCGGGGAAGCGGCGCGCTTGATTTTCTGCCGGCTGATGCTACAGAAGCCGAACTTCCTGGTGCTGGACGAGCCGACCAACCACCTGGACCTGGAATCGATCAACGCGCTGAATATCGCGCTGCAGCGGTACGAGGGAACGGTGCTGCTGGTGACGCACGACCACGACGTGATCGAGGAAGTGGCGACGCGGATCTGGCATCTGACGGGCGGGCAGATCGAGGACTTCAAGGGCACGTACGAGGAGTATTTGGCATACGCGCAGGAGCAGGCGTCGTAGGGGGGCGGAGCGGTTGGCAGCTGCTCCCTGGAGGCAAGTTGGCCAGCGGCGCCTCCGCTTTATCGGCTCGCGGAAAAAGCCATCACCGCCGGCGCTCTCGTGGGCGTCGATGGCGATTCGGGAACGCGCCATGCCTGAACTGTGGTGCAGCCGGCGACGGGGCAGATGCATGAGCCGAGAGCCCTCTGCACAACCAGGAACGCCCCTTCGCGCACGCAACGCGGCGTCGGAGGGCCGCCGCCGGCGTCCGGGGCGCGGTCGCGATATCCCACCGTACCCTCGAAGTAGCGCCCGCATCCGCCGCGATCACAACACCAGACCGTGACATCGCGGCTTCCTTCCAGCCCCAGCGCCGGCGCCGGACACTCGGTCCGATACATCGGCTCGCCGTGAACATCGCAATCGGGAATTAAATCTGATTTTGCTCTCACGATTCGCACCTTTTTCGAGTTCTAGTTGGACCGGAAGTCCTCACTTGTCCGGGCCCCCATCGTCCATCGTGCCGGTGAAAACTTTTTGACCGCTGGGCATCACGAGCGAGCGGGCAGCCGCCAGGTTGGATCCGTGCCTGGCCAGATAACCTTGGACAGTAACTTGATCTCCGACCTTCACGGAATCTCGCTTCCAGCCCCGGTTGGTGAGTGCGTTGGGAGTCGCCGTTTGAAACGACCAGTTCACCACTCTTCCGTGTTCGTCCTTCGCGTCCAGGTAGAAAAACGCATGCGGGTTTTGCCATTCGATCTTGGTCACCACGCCCGTCACGGTTAGCGGCTTCCTCTGGTCAAACTCGGCCATGAACGAGTGGTGCGCGGGCAAGGGTTTGATCGAAACGAGCAGGCCCAACGCCGCCAGTGCCACGGTCCAATTCACTCTCCTCATGGGTGCCTCCTTACGGTTGGGCGTGCCAGTGCACGAACTGGACCAATCCGGTCCCGCGGCGAAGGAACTCTAAGTGATTGATTCCCCATCCAGGTGGACGGGCAAGTCCTTGTGAAGACGAGGAACTGGGTGAGCCATTTCACCCTATCCGAGTGCGCCTCCTTGCACCCTCTAGGCGCTTCCCGAGACGCTGGGGGCCCTAGGACAACGCCTAGTTGTCTTGTGTAGAAATATTCGACATTATCCGATGAGGGCCAGCCATCTCAGAGGGGAACACAACAAATCTCGGTGTAACAGGCTTGGAGTGATCTCCCGCCGGCTGGCCCCGTCCGCTCCACTGGTCTGCGTGGAGCGAGTGCGCCCGCCGTAAAGCTATTGCGCAGCGCGCTGAATCAACTCCCACATCAGGCCGTTGAGGTCGCGGACGAAAACGTTGCCGGCGCCGTTGGAGCGGACGATGGGTTTGCCGCCCGTGGAGGCGACGGTGCCGCCGGCCTTAGTCCATTGTTCGGCAGCGGCGGTGATGTCGCGCACAACCAGGGTGAAGGCGGGCGATCCGGGATCTTCCGCCCCCGCCACGACCTGCGAGCGCGGCACGCCGGAATACTCGATGAGTCCGAAGTCGAGAGTGGTTCCGGGAATGCCGCCGTGGGTGATGCGCCAGTGCGCTTCGGGCAGGCCGATGAGGTTGGCAACCACCGGGTTGGCGCCGAGCGGGCCGGTCGGGCGGGCGGTGAAGCCGAGGGCATCGCGCAGGAATGCGACGGTCTTGGCGGAGTCCTCGATGGAAAACTGGACCGCGGCGCCCAGAAGATCGCCGTTGGCATTGGCGGCGGAAGGGGGAAGCGGATCGGGCTGCTGGAGTTCGACAAAGAAGCCATCGGGATCGCGAACCACGATCTCGCGCAGGTGGCTGTTCGGGTTTCCGGTGGGATTGACGGGGGCTCCGCCGACGGTCACGATGGCCGCGCCGGAGGCTTTCACTTTCGCCAGGACCTTTTCGATATCGCGCACCTGTAAGGCGAGCGTCGCTGCTCCGATGTCCTGGAGATTGGGACGGACGGTTTTGCGCGGGCCGCCGGTGAATTCGGTCAACTCAAACCCGAAGGTGGCGTTGGGAATGCGGAAGGTGGCGCCGCGAAAGCTCATGCCGGTGGTGGCGGTGAACTTCGACATCTCGGCGTCGAGCGTCTGCGGCTGCTGGGAGAGGGGATCGCGGGCGCCGTTCAGCGGGAGTCCCAGCACATCGCGGTAAAACGGCACGGTTTTGTCGAGGCTTTCAGTAGTGTGCGCCAGATTCTGCAACTGGACGACAGGGGTGGCTTGCGGAAACGCAACGACGGCCAGAAGGCCAGCGGCGGTGAGCTTCCACAGGGTGGTGGACGGCATCCCCGAAGTATAGCGCTGCACCCGAGGCTTCCTGGCACGCCGATGGCGTGCTTCGGGGGCGATGTGCACGTGCGAATTCTTGACTCAGTGATTTCAATGGGATACGATGCGTCGAGCATGGGACCGAGAGGGCCCTGCCGCCGAGACGGGTCGCTTCTCCGGTCCGGTGCCAGCGGAGGATGGCTTCCGATGGAGGAAAACGAAGGGGCGGAGGAGAAACGACCATGAAACGACCGGAGCGGAAGGACGGGCGGCGCAGAGCCGGCGCTGGGTTTGGCGCCGCGATGACGGTGGCGCTGGCGCTGCTCACGCAAGGCGGGGCGGGGGCGCAATCGGCGCCGATCACGCGATCACTGTCGCACGCGATCCACGCCGTGAACGACCTGGATACCACGCTGGCGTTCTATCGCAACGTCTTCGGGCTCAACGGCAACCCATCGGATTTCCCCAACCCCGCGGTGCCGCTGCTCACCAACGCACCGGGGGTCACGCTGCGCCTGTCCATGCTCGCGCTACCAGGGAGAATGCGATTCGAGCTGACCCATTTCAAAGGATTGGAGCGCAAGCCGGGGCAAGCCAGATACACCGACCCGGGAGCAGCGAGCATCGTCTTCTATGTGCGCGATATCGACGCGCTGGTGGCGAATGCGAAGAAAGCGGACGCTCCCATCGTCACCACGGGCGGGGTTCCCGTCGAAATTTCTACGGCGAAGGGCAAAACCCGCTCTCTGATCCTGCGCGACCCGGATGGCTTCTTCATCCAACTGGTTCAGGAAGCGCCGGCAGCGGGCGCGCCGGAAGGCAACGTGCATCGCGTTTCGCTGGCGTATACGATGGAGAGCGCGGAGGCGACGGCGAAGTTCTACACGGGGCTGTTGGGCATCGAGCTTTCGGGGCCGTCGGCATTTTCGAAGGATCCGGCGATGCTCCAGCTGTACGGCGCGCCGGCGGGGACGGAATTTCGCAAGTTGTCCGGCACCCTGCCAGGCCCACCGGCGGAGGTGGAATTCACGGAATTCCGCGGCGTGCCGCGCACCCAATTTCATCTGCGGGTCCGCGATCCGGGCGCGCCGGCGATGGCCATCCAGGTGAACGAGCTCAGACCTACGATTGCCCGCATGAAAGCGGCGGGAACGCCCATCCTCTCGGCCAACGGCGAGATTGTGGACTTCGGAGGAAACACGTTCACGATCTTCGTGGAAGATCCCAACGGCATGAACCTGGAGGTGTTCGAGCGGAATCCGCCGCCGGGGGGGAACAACCAAAAAGGCGCGGCAAAGCAGTGAGCGGGATCATCCAGAGTCAGCGACTGGGGCGGACGGCGGCCTTGGAACGGCGTTGCGAACATGGCGCAGATCCGGCTGATGGAATGTAGGAGAGACGATGCGATGAGACGAATCTGGGGAAGGACCGCGACGGTGGCACTTCTTACGGCGCTGATGAGCACGATGGCGGTGGCGCAGCGGCGGAAGGGCAGTGGCGCGGCGTGCGATCGAGCGTGCCTGGAGGCGCTGGTGGATTCGTACCTGGCGGCGGTGGTGGCGCACGATCCGAGCCGAGTGCCGATCGCGGCGGATGTCCGGTTCGTGGAAAACACGGTTCCTCTGAAAACCGGCGAGGGGCTTTGGAAGACCGCGTCGGCGGTGCCGGATACGTTCAAGATCTACGTGCCCGATCCCACGGCGCAGCAAGTGGGGTTCCTCGGGGTGATGAAAGAAAACGACAAGCCCATTGAATTGGGGCTGCGCTTGCGGGTGCGAAACGGGCAGATCACGGAGGCCGAGCATCTGATCGCGCGCAACCTGGGGGAGCGCAATCTGCCGAATCTACAGACGCCGCGGCTGAGGCTGCTGGCCCCCGTTCCGCCGGCCGAGCGGACGCCGCGGGACCAGATGCTGAAGATCGGGGCCAGTTACTACGAGGCGCTGGTGACGAGCAATGGCGACGCCGCGCCGTTTGCCGACGACTGCGTGCGGCGGGAGAACGGGATGCAGACCACCGGGAATCCGGCGCCGGCGACGCCGGGGCGAGGAACTCCGGGCTCGATGGGCTGCCGGGATCAACTGTTCACGCGGGCCATGAGCTACATCCAGCGGATCGAACCGCGGCGGGTGGAGATCGCGGACGTGGAGACGGGGCTGGTGTTCGGGCTGTCGCAGTTCCGGCATCCGATGGAGGAGAAGACGCTCAAGATTGTGGGGGTTCCGGGGTTCGATTCGATGCCGATGAACTTCAACCCGTTCGATTTGCCGGCGGCCCACATCTTCAAAGTCTATGGCGGCAAGATGCACGAGATCGAGGCCATGGGGTTCACGATGCCGTACAACTCGAAGACAGGTTGGGAAGGCTGGAAGTAGCGTCCACGACGGCATGAACGCGGTTCCCTGAGCGTCTGCGCCGGCCGCGGTGCAGGGGGACCGCCGCACCGCCTCAAGACGGTACACTGGGCCTTACCGTCATGAAGAACAAACGAAGCAGCGGGTGGTTTCAGAGCCCGGAGTATTACGGATTTTCGCGGCGGGCGTGGCTGCGCTCCGAAGGGTTTCCAGCCGATATCTTCGAGGGCAAGCCGGTCATCGGGATCTGCAATTCGTGGAGCGAATTGAATAACTGCAACGCGCACCTGCGCGAGGTGGCGGCGGCGGTGAAGCGCGGCGTGCTGGTGGCGGGCGGGGTGCCGCTCGAGTTTCCCACCATTTCGCTGGGCGAGATGTTCATGCTGCCCACCACGATGATGTTCCGGAACCTGATGGCGATGGACGTGGAAGAATCGATCCGCGCGAACCCGCTGGATGGGGTGGTGCTGCTGTGCGGGTGCGATAAAACGACGCCGGCGCAACTGATGGGCGCGGCCAGCGCCAATCTTCCGGCCATCATGGTGCCGGGCGGGCCGATGCTGGCGGGAGAGTGGCGCGGCCAACGGTTGGGTTCGGGCACGGACGGCAAGAAGCTGTTCGATCAGTTCCGGACCGGGCGGCTCTCGGAAGAGGAATGGTGCGAGATCGAGAGCTGCATCGCGCGGAGCACGGGGCACTGCACGGTGATGGGCACCGCGTCGACCATGACGAGCCTGGCCGAGGCGCTGGGGATGACGCTGCCGGGATGCGCGAACATTCCAGCGCCCGATTCGCGGCGGATGGCGATGGCGGAGATGAGCGGGCGGCGGATTGTCGAGATGATCGAGCCGGGGCTGACGCCATCGCGGATTATGACGCGGGAAGCGTTTGAGAACGCGATCACAGTGCTGATGGCGCTGGGGGGATCGACGAATGCGGTGGTCCACCTGATCGCGATGGCGGGACGGCTGGGGATCCGGCTGACGCTCGACGATTTCGACCGCATCTCGCGGCGCACCGCCTGCATTGTCAATGTGAAGCCTTCGGGCGAGTATTTGATGGAAGACCTGTTTCACGCGGGCGGCATTCCGGCGGTGATGGGCCGGATCGCGGGATTCTTGCACGGGGAGTGCCTGACGGTGAATGGCAAAACGATCGGCGAAAATACGGGACCGTGTCTGAATGATGCGGTCATTCGTCGGAGCGAGCAGCCGCTGTACGCGGAGGGGGGGATCGCGGTGCTGACCGGCAACCTGGCGCCGGACGGGGCGGTGATCAAGCAGACGGCGGCGTCGCCCGAGTTGCTCTCGCACCGCGGGCGGGCCTTCGTGTTCGAGAATCACGAGGAGATGCTGGCCGGGGTCGAACGCGACGATCTGCCGGTGGATCGTAACTCGATTCTGGTGATGCGCAACTCGGGGCCCAAGGGAGCTCCGGGGTTTCCGGAGTGGGGGCACCTTCCGATGCCGCGCAAACTGCTGAACGAAGGGGTGACGGATGTGGTGCGGATTTCGGACGCGCGCATGAGCGGCACCTCCTACGGGACGGTGGTGCTGCACGTGGCGCCGGAATCAGCGATTGGGGGGCCGCTGGCGATTGTCCAAACCGGAGACGAGATTGTGCTGGACGTGGCGGCCCGGAAGTTAGAACTGGCGGTCCCGGCGGACGAGATCGCGCGCCGGCTGCGCCAATTCACGCCGCCGCGGCCGCACTACGAGCGCGGGTATGGCCGGTTGTTTTTGGATCACGTGACGCAAGCCAACCTGGGCTGCGATTTCGATTTCCTGATGCCGGGATACAAGTAGAACTTCCGCTCATTTGCCAACGACGTGCTGGGCATCCTTCTCGTTGTCCATGCAGTAGTAATCGAGCAGGTCGGTATCGAGGGCGAGGATCTGGTTGAGAGTGACGGTCCACGGCCTGGTGTAGGCTTTGGGATCGTCGACGGTGAGGTCAATGGCGAGACGCCCGTAATTGACGCGGCGGAAGCGCTCGGTGAGGGCGGCGGCCTCGGTGAGGGGATCGCCCTTGCGGTCGAGCCAGGTGCCGTCGCGGAGACCGTTGATGTGAACGACCAGGGCATCGCCTTCCCACTTTCCGGACGAGTAGCCGTTCCAGTTGGGCGCGGGGTCCGACGGCAACGGGCGGCCGTCGGTAAAGATCTGCTGGAAGGTGACGTCGCGCTCGGAAAGGATGAGCACGAGTCCGGGAAGCTGGACGATTTTTCGCGGAGGAGGGAAGGTCAGCAGGCGGACGACGCCGGAGGGCAGACAGCGGGCGACGGGGTCATCCCGGCCGATCTCCGCGGCGCGTTTTTTGACCAGTTCGGCGGCCCAGGGCTGATAGGGGAGGCCGCCGGGGAGTTTGGAGGCAATGTCCATAAACTCGGGGGCGCCGGGATAATCACCGCAGCCTGGGCCGCAGGGCGGCGTCTCCAAGTACCAGACACCCGAAAGATCGGGCTTGCCCTCGCGAGTACGCGGTGCGGGCGCAGAGAGATTGGGCTTGGCGTCCTTGGTGCGGGGAACGCCGGGGGTGGGATGGTCGAGCCATTGCGCGGCGAGCGGGGCGGTGAGGGCGGCGAGCGCGACGGCGAGGCGGAGGCAGGTCATGAAGGGAGCAGTATACAACACGGCAGGCGAGCGGACTGTCGTGTTGCGCTGACCAGGGCTCCGCGTCGCCAGGCTCCGCGTGAGGTCCGCCCCGCACCACACAAGTGATAGAATCGTGCGGATCTTCGAAAGTTTTCACCGCAGGCCATGATCGGCAGCATTCTCGATTCCAAGTACCGGATTGACAAAGAACTGGGGGCCGGGGGGATGGGGAATGTGTACCTGGCCACGCACCTGGGAACCACGCGTGTGGTGGCGGTCAAGGTGATCGCGCCGAAGTGGGCCGCGGAGCCGCAGTTTCTGGCGCGGTTTCAGAGAGAGGCGCAAGCGTGCGGCCGGCTGCGGCACCCGAATATCGTCAACGTCACAGACTTTGGGATCGCCCGCTCGGCGGGTGGCGATCTGCCTTACCTGGTGATGGAGTTTCTGGATGGACGGACGTTGTCGGACTTTCAGGAAGCCAATCCCGGGATTTCCCTTCCGCTGGTGGCCGATCTGCTGGACCAGATCGGCCTGGCTCTCGAGGAAGCGCACCGGCACGGAATCGTGCATCGCGATCTGAAACCGGACAATGTCTGGCTGGAGCCGAACGGGCGCGGCGGCTACACGGTCAAGGTTCTGGACTTCGGAGTCGCCAAGGTCGGGCTGCTCGACGGGTGGGCCGCGCCCGCGCACGGCGAAGACGATGGCGACACGGCGCCGGCACCGCGGGTGGCGCTGGGCGACGAAGTGGAAACCGTCGTCATGGAACCCGCGGTGAAGCCATCGAACGTTGGTGCGCGAGCCGAGGACATTGAGACGGTGGCGCTGGCCCACGGGTTCGACTCGGCATCCGCGGGAGGAGATGGGAGCGCGGGAGCCAAGACGATGCCGGGCAGTCTTCTCGGGACGCCGGCATACATGTCGCCGGAGCAGGCGCTCGGCAAGGAAATCGATTTCCGGTCCGATATCTACAGCATGGCGGTGGTGGCCTATGGGCTGGTGTGCGGAGCGCTGCCGTTCACGGGCACGATCGGCGGACTGATTCAATACCACCGGGAGGGCAGTCCGGCTCCGCCGGTGAACCTCGGCAAGATCCCGCGCGACGTGTCGGACGCGATCCTGGAGGGGCTGGCCCGCAATCCCGAGGACCGGCCGGCGTCGGCAGCCGCATTCACGAGACGGTTTCATAACGCCGTGGACGCCGAATTCCTGGCTTTGCGCCGGTCGAAGTCGTTTGTCCTTCAGCACCTGACCGCGTTCACGCTGGTGGTGATGCCGATCTACGCCATGCTGCTGTCCCTGATCGCCCTGATGCCGGTAACGGGCCGGAGGCTGCTGCCGGTGGCGGGGCTGCGAGACGTGCTGGTACCGGCAGCGGCCGCGGTGCTGCTGATTTTCTCGAACAACCTGCTCCGGGCGGCGGCGGCGCTCATGGCGCTCGATGAACAGGTCCGCATCCGGCGGTTCCTGTGGTTCCGGGTGCTGTGGAAGCTGGCGAAGGCGATGCCCCGGCTGCTGTGGACCCAGGCGCATGCCGCGCTGTCGTTCGGACCGGGCTGGGTGGTAGGCGATTGTCTCTGGCCGGTGGTTTGCGTAGTGGAGCGGGTCTCAGGGAAAGCGGCGGTGCGGCGCTCGCGCGAACTGATGGCAGGCATCCGGTCAGCCGGCCGGGCGCTGGCGATTCGCCATCTGGTGCTCGCCGGGCTGGCGGTGGCGGACGTGGTGCGGACCATTGGGTTCCTCTGGCAGAGGATCCCGATCCGGGAGGCCAACGTCACGGTCACCGCGGCGTGGTTCCCGGTGTTCGCGTTTATGGCGGCCGCCCCGCTGTATCTGTACGACCGCACGGCCGCGAACGCGCAAGGGCCGCTGCTGCAACTGGACCGGACCCCCGAGATTCGAATCACGGCGCGGCGGTTGTCGCTCAGCTCCGCGATCTGGCTGGCTGCGGGCGTGCTGTATCTGCTGTATCAGCCGTTGCGGGTTTGGTTGAGCCAGGGGCGGTAGGGCCCGGAAGGGCAAAGGGCAAAGGGCAAAGGGCAAAAGGCAAAGGGCAAAAGGCAAAAGGCAAAAGGCAAAAGGCAAAGGGCAAAAGGCAAAAGGCAAAAGGCAAAAGGCAAAAGGCAAAAGGCAACCGCTCATCGCACTTATCGAAAGCGCTTCTTGCCAAAGCGGCACGAATTCAGCCCAGTCGGTGCTCAAGAACTGAACTCTTGCTTCCGTTTACTTTTTGTTATAAAGTACTTCACAGTAGAAGGAGGCCGATGATTAAGGAACTTCTGTTACTCGCCGCGCTGTCGGGCGCGCTCCTCGCTCAGGGTCTGGAAGGCACCTGGCAGGGAACCATCACGCCCCCGAATCAAAACCAGGAGATCCGTCTGGTGTTTCAGATGACGAAGGACGGCAACACCCTCCAAGGGACCTTCTACAACCTGGCGGCCAGCCGGCAACTCAGCTTGGGCGCGATCACGATCGAGGGCAACGCAGTGAAGATTGTCATTCCGGGAATGGGAGGAACGTATGCCGGGAAGTTCGAATCCGAGGGAAACTCGATCGCCGGCACGCTCACCCTGGGCGCCAATGCGCTGCCGCTTCTGTTGAAGCGAGTCGCGCCGGAAACGGCTTGGGAACTCCCGGCGCCTCCGGCGACGCCGAAGCCGCTGCCCGAAGGCACGAAGCTGGAATTCGAGGTCGCCAGCATCAAACCATCACCGACGACTCAGCTTGGCTTTGGCTTCAACGTGACTGCGACGGAAATGAGCAGTCCGAACATCAGCCTCGCGGGCGCCATTTTATTTGCCTTCGAACTCCACGCCTCTCAGGTCTCGGGACTCCCGGGTTGGGCCGAAACGGTGCCGTATGCGATCGTGGCAAAGCTGCCTCCCGGAGGCGAGCCGACCGATGACCAACTCCGGACGATGCTCAAGAATCTGTTGCGCAGCCGATTTGGCCTCTCCTTCCATACCGAGAAACGGGAAGTGTCGGTCTATGCGATCGCCATTGGCAAGAACGGGCCGGACGGCATCAAGATGGTGATCGACAACGACAGTGGGGGGAGGATGGGGGCACAACGTCCCGGCAGAGTCAGCTTCCAGGGCATCACCATGTCCAACCTCGCGACCGTATTGCAGCTTCGCGTGCTCGACCGCCCGGTAATTGACCAATCCGGTCTCAAGGCCCGCTACGATTTCACGCTCGACTGGAGGCCGGACGAATTCCAGTTTCCGAGACTTTCCGCCGCGCAGCGCGCTGCCGGGATCGCCGCGGCCGACGCGTCGCCGGATCTCTTCACCGCGTTCGAGGAACAACTCGGCATGAAGCTGGAGGCGAAGAAAGCTTCTGTGGATGTCTTGGTCATCGAGAGCGTATCGAAGCCGACGGAGAACTAAGACGCCCGCGATCGTGCGCGTGCGATCGCGAATTCGGGCAGCGGGGGCGAGCCACAGGAACTTCCGCGGCCGCGTCGTTGGGAGCGCATCCACAAGGGGCTCAGGCCGCCGCAGCCTGGGCCGCAGGGCGGCGTCTCCAAGTACCAGACACCCGAAAGATCGGGCCTGCCCTCGCGAGTACGCGGCGCGGGCGCGGAGAGATTGGGCTTGCCGTCCTTGGTGCGGGGAACGCCGGGGGTGGGATGGTCGAGCCATTGCGCGGCGAGCGGGGCGGTGAGGGCGGCGAGCGCGACGGCGAGGCGGAGGCAGGTCATGAAGGGAGCAGTATACCCCATGCCGCGCTATCGGCGAGGTGTTTTACCGAGTTGTTGTTGGGGACTAGGGCCCCCATCTGGAGCACAATCGTTCACGCCACTGGTGTCTCTAGCTGCTGGTGAGAAACTCGGCCCCTACGAGATCGTCGCTCCGATTGGAGCGGGCGGGATGTCGCCGGAAGGCAAGCTCATGGCCGTGGAGGTGGGCGCGGTGGCCGCCAAGGACCGCCCTCCATTCCCGGCAGGCAGCACCAAGGTCCTCTTCGACTCGATCCGTCCAGGGCCGGTACCCGATTTCCCGTACTGGGATTTCACCGCCGATGGCCAGCGGTTCCTGACGATCCGGCCCGAGACCGAAGACAGCACCTCGCCCATCACGGTGGTTACCAACTGGACAGTCTTGCTGAAGAAGTAACTGGGTAAACCGAGCCCTGCCTCAATTCCGGTAGAGTCGTCCTGTCGAACTTCTGGACTCAGGGCCTCGCAAACGGCATGCAAGGGGGGCATTGGTCGCGGCTCTCGTTCCTATCCGGCGGGGGTTTTGTCGAGCTGCTGTTTGGCCCAGATGCGGCGGGGGTTGAGTTCGACGGATTTGGAGAAGGCCTGGCGGGCTTCGGCGTTCTTGTTCTCTTTGCGTAGGGCGATGCCCAGCCAGAGCCAGGCGTCGGCGTCCTTCGCGTCGAGTGCGAGGGCCTTGCGAAAATCGGAGACTGCCAGTTCCAGACCGCCGCCCAGTGCTGCCGGCAAGTAATAATTGCCGACGCCACGGGCCATGTAGGCGGCGGGAGACTTCGGATCTTTGGCGAGGGCCTGATCGATGGCGTCTTTGGCGCGCTTGCCGTAGCTGAGACCCATCAAGACGTTGGCCGGAACCACTTGGCCGCACAGGGTTCCCAGAACGCGGTAGTATTCGGCCACATCCGGTTTGAGGGCGATGGCCTGTTCGGCCGCCATGATGCCCCGCTCCGCGGCCTGCTCGGCGAGTTTCTTGTCGCGGAGTTCGAGGGCGACCTCGGCCTGATAGGAGGCGGCCAGAGCGGCGCGATACTGGGCGTCGGCATCTTTGGGGGCGCGGGCGGCGGCGGCGGCGGACTCATCGGCGATTCTCTGGAGGGCAGCGCGGTCCTGCAGGTCGCGCGCGGTCTGGAGCGCGGGCGGGACGGCGGAGGCCGCCAGAAACGCTACCGTCACGAGAGCAATCATGGGAACCTCTACAGCGACGCGACCTTTCGCTCGACCATCAGGAAGTACATGCCGAGCAGGACGAGGAGCAAGCCGTTGACCGCCAGCACGACGGGCGCCGTAAACATTGGGACGAGCCAGCCGGTCATCAGGTTTCCCATGGGCATCCCTCCGCGGAAGGCGGTGTTGTAGACGCTGACCACGCGGCCGCGCATCTCGTTGCCGGTGATCAACTGCACCAGGGAGAAGACGTTGGTGAACACCATCATGAGCGAAACGCCGCTGACGAACAGGAGCAGGCAACTCAAGGGGAGAGACTTGGAGAGGGCAAAGCCGGCAACTCCGAAGCCGGAGGTGGCGAGCATGGTGAGGGCGAGTCTCCCTTTGTGCCGGATGTTCCCCAAAAAGGCCACGGCCAACCCACCCGCCACGGCGCCGCCGCCGGAGGCGCACATGAACAGGGTGAACGTGCCGGGGCCGCCGTGGAAGATGTCTCTGGCAAAGACGGGGAGGAAGGTGGTCATGGGAATGCCGAGGGCGGTGACGCAGAAACCGAGCACGACCAGACCCTCCATGGCGCCCTGATGGCGGATGAAGCGGAAGCCCTGCTTCATGCTGGCGAGCATGGATTCCTTGGTTTTTTCGGGCTTGAAACGCGTGTGCAGCAACAACAGGGAAATCACCGGGGCCACGAAGGACAGGCCATTCAATCCAAAGCACCAGACGGCGCCAAGGCTGTTTAACGCGAGGCCGCCGATGGCGGGACCCAGGACGCGGGCCACATTGAACTGGATGGAATTCAGGGCGATGGCGTTGGGAATATCGTCCTTACTGACCAGGCTGGGGATGAGGGCGGAGTAGGCCGGGCCGCCGAAGGATTGGGCGAGGCCGGTGAGGAACGACAGAGCAAGGATTTCCCAAATGTGAACGGATTTGAAGAGGAGCAGCGTGGTCAAGGTGAAGGCGGAGACCATCTGCACATACTGGGACATGAGCAGGACGCGGCGGCGCTCGACGCGATCGGCCACCACACCGCCGATCAGGGAAAAGAAGAAGATGGGGATGCCGGCGAGGAACGCATCCAAGCCGAGAATAAACGGCGACTTGGACATGTCGAAGACCAGCCAGGCCTGGGCGAGGCTCTGCATCCAGGTGCCGATGCTGGAAATGCAGGCGCCCGTGAACATGAGGCGGAAGTCCCGATAATGGAAAGCCTTGAAGACGCGCCGGAACACATTGGGGGTAACAGTGGCTGGCGATCCCATGGGAGCGGAGCAGAAGCGTCAGTTGGATTGTAGCAGTTTTCCCCGGCTATTTCGGGGAACGCCGCAGGATTACGCGGAGGGCGCGGTCGCCCTCGTCGCCGGTCACGTAGCGCACGGTGACTTGGGAGCGCACGATGGGCCGGGCCCCTTCGAAGCGGGTTTCGGCGGTGATGGCGAAGGTTTTGGTGGAGGAGTTTTTTCCTAAGACGGTGCGGTTCACGGTCAGGCTGGCCTCGTCGATGGACATCACCAGTCCGGTGAAATATTGGTCCTTGACCTTGGCGGGGGCTGCCTGCGCCGGCTTCTGCATCAGGGACGGAAGGGTTGCGCCGTCGACGAGCAGCGCCAGCAAGAGGAGCGAGAAGACGGACCGCATCTATTCAGAATAGGCTTCCGCCATGAACCCGAGCTAAAGACGGAATTAAAGTTCCTTCATGATGGGTTGGCGGGCGGGCTCGGAAGGCGCCGAGTGAGCCTCGCCGAGGGGGAGCCGGATGCGGAAGCGGGTGCCTTTGCCGGGAGAGCTCTCGACATCGATGGAGCCGTCGTGGGCCTTGACGATCCAGGCGACGAAGCTGAGGCCCAGTCCCAATCCCTGATCGGGACCGGGCGCGGTGCCAGAGCCCGGAACGCGGTAGAAGCGGTCGAAGATATGGGGCAGGTACTGGTCGGGAATGCCGAGGCCGGTGTCCTCGACGACCAATTCGACCGATTCTTCGTCAGGCTGCAAGGAGATCCGGACGGAGCCTCCCTGGGGCGTGAACTTGACCGCATTGGAAAGCAGGTTGGTGATCATGCGTTCGATCTGGACGCGGTCGACGCTGACCATAGATTGCGCGGGCACATGGGCAGACAATTTGACGCCGGCCTCCTCGGCCGGAATCTGAAACTGATCGGCGAGGTCCTGGACAATGTCGCTGAGATCGACGGAAGCTTTTTGGAGGACCAACTGACCGGACTCGGCCTGGGAGAGGAGCAACAGGGCGCGGACGATCTGGGAAAGGCGGTCGATGTCCTGGAGTGAATTGACCATGGCTTCGCGGTACTGGTCGGTGGTTTTGGCGGTGAAGAGGGCGACCTCGAGCTGGCCGCGGATGGCGGTGATGGGAGTGCGGAGCTCGTGGGAGACATCGGTGGAGAATTGGCGCACCTGTTGGAAGGATGCTTCCAGGCGATCGATCATGCGGTTAAACGTGAGGACGAGATAATCGAGTTCGTCGTTGGCCTGGCGGGTGGGGAGGCGGAGGCTGAGATTGGAGCCGGAGATGCGCTGGGCGGCCTGGGCGACCTCGAGCACGGGGGTCAGGGCGCGGCCGGCCATGAACCAGCCGAGCCACGATCCCAGAAATAACGCGGCGGGAATGAGGCCGACACAGAACCAAGTGTACTGGGCCAGGACGCGTTCATTATTTTCGAGGGGAGTGCCGATGGCGACGTAGTAGGGGGCGGTGTGGCGCTCATCGAAGACGATGCCGGCGCGGATGAGATAAGGCACGTTTTCGGCATTGCGGCGCTCGGTCCAGAAGGACATGCCGGCGGATTCGGGGCGGTAGGAGGCGAGCGCGGCGCGCACCTGGGAGCGGATGGAGGCCGCCGAATCGATGCCCAAGTCCTGATACTCGGTGGAAACCTCGATCATCTTGCCATTGGAATCGGTCAGCAGATAGACGCGGCGCATGCGCAGCACAATCAGGCTTTCGTCGGGGTCCTCCTCGTCGTAATACCAGTGCGGGCCATCCTTCTCAATGCGCAAGTAGCCCTTCAAGGCGGCCCATTCCTGGTTGAGGGTATCGTGCATCTGGTTATCGAGGACGGTGGACAGGCGGGCGCGGAACAGCGCCGCCACGCCAATGAGCAACAGGGCGAAGAAGAGCGCGTAGCTGGCGGTGAGGCGGAAGCGCAAGCCCCGGGTCAGACGGCGGTGGCTGCGTTTGCGAGGCATGTCAAACCTGGTGTTCCGCGGCCGGCTCCGGGTGCCGCTCGGCGGCTTTGTCGGGGCCTTCGATCATATAGCCGATGCCGCGCACGGTCTGGATGAGCTTGACGGGGAAGCGGTCATCGATTTTGCCGCGGAGGTGCCGGATGTAGACGTCGACGATGTTGGTGAGGCCGTCGTAATCCATGTCCCAGACGTGCTCGACGATCATGGTGCGGCTGAGCGGCCGGCCCTTATTGCGCATCATATATTCGAGGATGCCGAATTCCTTGGGGGCGAGGTCGATGGCTTCGCCGGCGCGGGCGACTTTGCGGCGGATGCAATCGAGCGAGAGGTCGGCCACCTGGAGCTTTTCGGGGGCCGGCTGGCCGCGGCGCAGGAGCGCCCGGACGCGGGCCAGCATTTCGACGAACGCGAAAGGCTTGACGAGGTAGTCGTCGGCACCCTGCTCGAGGCCTTTGACGCGGTCGTCGAGGCCGCCGCGGGCGCTCAGGATGAGGACGGGCGGGCCGATCTGGCGGTTGCGGATTTTCTCGAGGACCTGCATGCCATCCATGTCGGGGAGCATGAGGTCGAGGATGACGAGGTCGTAGTCGGCGGAGTGGACGCAGTCGAGAGCCGCCGTGCCGGTGGGGGCGATATCGACGGCGTAGCCGGCGCCCTGCAGGCCGCGGGAAAGAAAGTCGGCGATGCGCCTTTCGTCCTCGACTACCAAGAGCCTCATGCTTCCAAGCTTAACGCAGGGGAGAGGGGGGAGGCTGGAGGAGAGCGGTGGGACAAGGGAGGAAGGGCGCTCTGGCGATCGAGCGGTTTCTTGGCGTGCACCTTGTGGTGCACGTGCGGGATGCCGAGCTTGGAAGGGAAGCCAGGGTCCTTAGGGCTGAGAGGATCCTCCACCAAGTAAGTCTTCGAGCACATAACGGGTCCGCGCGGGGTATCGGTCAAGCGGGTAGTAACGGGCGAGCGCGGCCTCCGCGTCTTCGGTGTGCTTGATGCCGAGCACGCTTAGGAGCGTCGCCACATCATTATGGTCTTGGAATTCTTCTCCAAGTCGCATCGCCAGGCACTTCATCGCGCCGTTTTTGATTGGGGGCGCTGCCCCCAGCCCCCCGGGATTTATCGCCTTTCCGCCAGAATGGCTGTTCCTGTAGACTGGCGGCGATGGCTGAAAAGAGGTTCATCGTTTTTTTCAATGACGGTACAGAGCAGCCGATTACCGCGGCATCGGGAGACCAAGACGAGGAACCCGAGGGGTATGTCTTCTTCGTGGATTCGACAGGTGAAATCGTGGGGTTATTCGCCAAAGACGTCGTCAAGTCATGGCGCGAAGATCCTGATCGCACTTAGGGGCGGCTGGTGCCGCCCCGCCATTCCGGCCGCTGAGTCGGCGCTCGCGTCGCATCCCTGCGTTGCCCTATCCTCCGCTCAGGTGCTTCCAGAGTGGATCAACCGCAACCTCGCCGGCAACGCTTTTGCAGCGAACGGCGATAACTCCCTTAACTCGGTGTCTCAGCCCAAGGGTTCACTTCAAGGGGAAGCAGTTAACGCAGGGAAGAGGGGGGAGGCTGGAGGACAGCGGTGGGACTAGGGTGGAAGGGCGCTCTGACGGCGGAACGAAGGCCGCGCGCTGGCGCTTTCGGCGGGGAAATGATAGCCTATCCCGCATGCGCTGGCTCTGCTTGTTGGCGGCTGTGGCCGCTCCTTTGTACGGTCAACTTTCGGCTCCCAATGACGCCGGGATTTCGTTCGGACACATTCACCTGGTGGTGGCTGATCCGGCGGCTGAAGAAAAAGCGTGGGTCGATGGGTTGGGCGCACAGATGGAAAAGGCCGGGACGCTGGACCTGCTGAAGTTGCCCGGGGTTTTTATCATCGTATCCAAGGGGATGCCGAACGGCGGCTCGAATGGATCGTCGGTGAACCACATCGGGATTGCGGTGAAGGACTACCCGGCCATCAAGGAAAAGCTGATGGCCGCGAACGTGAAGATGCAGGAATTGACGCCCAATCAGCAGATGTTCGCGACCTTCCCGGAGGACGTGCGGGTGGAGGTCATGGAAGTCAAGGATCAGGCCGCGCCGGTGGCGTTCCATCACGTGCATGAGTCGGTGGTGGATGGCGCGGCGCTGCAGGCCTGGTATGACAAGACGTTCGGGGGGACGGCGGGCTCGCGCCGCAATCTGCCGGCCAGCATGATTCCGGGCGGGGAAGTGGATTTCCTGCGCGCCCCGATGCCGCAAGCTCCGACTAAGGGGAGGACGCTCGATCACATTGGTTTCGAAGTGAAAGACCTGAAGGCTTTCAGCGAGAAACTGCAGGCTGAGGGGATCACGCTGGACATGCCCTACACCGATATGACGCAGCGGATCGGCCTGAAGATCGCGTTCCTCACGGACCCGGCGGGGACGCGGATCGAGCTGACGGAAGGTCTGGCGGCGAAGTAAGAACCCGGCAATCCGTTGGGACAGCGCCCGGCGGCACTCCTTCGGGGCCGAATTCGGAGTGGGACACTGCTGCAGGCGTGCGAATCGCGAAGAGAGGGATCGATGAACGACTGGGGATATGCGCAAGGCCATCCGTCGGAAGAACTGGCCCGGCTGCACTGGTTTTCGATGATGAAGAAGACGCAGGCGGGCGGGGAAGTGGAGTTCCGGATTACGGTGAAGGAGTATGCGACGCCCAAGGACGGGGCGCTGGTGTTTTTTGCCCAGGCGGACAAACAAACCAACCAGGGGGTGGCGGCGTACACACCGTGCGGATGGGGAAAGACGCTGCTAGGAGCGCTGCAGGAGTGCGTCCGGGAGATCAATCGCTTCCCGTATCAGGAAGAGGATTCCCAGGCAGCCGGGGCGTGAAGCGGGGCGGAAGGGCGGGTACCGGTACGTCCGGACGAGTGACACGCCGGCGGCTTTTCTGAGGGAATCGATGCCGAAGCCAGGGTCGTTGTGTCGAAGATCGATACGCGGCAGGGTCACAGCATCAGAGCGATCGCGCGCCTGCTGAGACGAGCGCCGGATCGCAACGCGCTCCAGAGAAGTTCGATCGCTGATCCTTCCGATCGGAGTAGCCCATCCGTTCTGGCTCAACAGTTCCCCATTGCTGAATCGAAAGTTCCGTGAAGCTCGGTACGGCTGCTCTATTCACTTCTGTGGGGCAGCAATGCCACTATCGACAGAATGTCGACCACAGTCCCGTTTCCACGATGGCGCATCGCTTCCTGGGGGATGCTCGAGCGAAATCGCCAGTGTTGCGGAGGAAGGCCAGGGCTTTGGCGCGGCCAGTTCACGATGGCGCGGGCCGGTGTTGTCCTGGCCGTGACGTTGAGTCTTCTTTTTACGCCTGCGGCGGCCCGCGCCGACGATGACCGCAAGGCGAACCCGGGGTTCACGATCTCGGTCAAGGATTTCGGCGCGAAGGGCGACGGATCGACGAACGATACTGCGGCGATTGAAAGGGCGATCAAGGCGTCTGTTGCCGGCCAGGAGCACCCGTGCGTGATCTTTCCAGCCGGTATCTACAAAGTCACTGCGACCATTCAGATTTCGGAGCGCGGCGTTTGTCTGGAAGGCACGACTCCATGGAATACGTTCATCGACGCTGCGATCTCAGGCCCGATCTTCAACCTGGGAACTTTCTCGACCACGCAGAGCCCGCCGTGGACGGGCACGGCAGACGGGCTGACGGCAAAGAATCTCACCCTCGAGAATTCCACGCAAACCAATGTATCGTTCACCGCATCGCGCGTCACGACGGGCATCCAGACGAACGGATCCGGCCGAGTGGTGATGGACGACGTGCAATTTGTGGGCCTGAAGTATGGGTTTGCCGCGCCTTATGGCAGCGACTTGGACCGTTTCAAGAATATCTGGCTGGCGTCCAACGATGTCGGCCTCTACATGGGCCCGAGCTCGCAGCAATTCTCCATCAGCGCAGTCGAAGGCCACACCAACGGCGAAGCCTTCGTCTGCGACGGCTGCGGCCAGGGAACCCTGAGTGAGTCAGCGTTCGTCGATTCGATGACGGCCGATATTACCTTTGAACGAGAGCAGCCCACGCGGTTCGGCTGGAGCCCGAGCGGCATTTCGAGCTTCGACGTCGACACCAACGTGACCGTGAAGAACAACTGGTTTGAAACCGGCGCGGGCTATGGCGGGATCAACGGGTGGCAGGAATACCGGCGGATCCTGGTCCGAGAAAATATCGGCGACAGTTCCTACCCGAGGAACATCAACATCCAGAGCAGTTTTCTCGTGCTCGGATCGGCGGGGATCGCGCCCAAGGACGGCAGCGTTCACTCCTTCGTCGAACTGGACAGCGGCAGATTCATCAAGGTGGACGGGGTCCAGGTGGTGGGCGATCGCCGCGACTGCGAAATCTACGGCAACGGCGGGGCGGCGTTGACAGCAACCAACGTCGTGGTCGACGACGGGTACAACTCCTCGATTCCGATGTTCCAGTTCGCGTCCGGCACGTATCTTAGCAACGATTTCTCCTACACCGCGCCGTTTCCGAGTACAGGCGCGACGGCATCGATTCCCTCCAACTGCTCTAGCGGCCCATTCTGGTACGACACGTCGCTCAACAACTGGCTCGGCTGCAGCAATGGCACTTATAAATACTTTGCCCAGCTCGACAACACCTTGCACATTCCGAATGGCGTCAACACCTTGAACCCCACCTGGAACTCCGCGACGGTCACAGGAGACAAAACCACATTGAACGCCGTCCAGGCGACCATCTTCGCGGGCAACTCCGCCTCGAACAACGGCAAATGGTGGTTTCAGAACGCCGGCAATCCGGTGTACGCGCTCATCCTCGCCGGCTATGATTCTTCCGGGAAAGCGAACGTGGTACTGAATCCAGCCGGCGGATTGGGAGGGAGCACTCGTATCGGGTCGGTTGTCGCAGGGTTCTTCCGGTCCGCGGGATCGGCCTTTGCCGATCTCTCGACGCCCAGCCCCGGCACGCAGGTATGGTGCATCGATTGCAGAGTGGCTACTCCATGCGCCGGCGGCGGTAGCGGGGCCTTCGCATTTCGCACTGCGGCGGGCACGTGGAATTGCCCCTTTTGATTTCTGGTAATGCTGACACTCCGTGCGGAAAGGGAAGAGGCTGATGGGAGCTTTGCGGGAAGCCGGTGCGAGAGACCGCCTGCTTCCGATGTTGGGACGAGGAGTAGCGGAGCGTGCGGGCTGAGGAAATTCACCCCTGCCAATTGACAATAGCGGGCGGCACTGCGAAAGCGGGGCCAGGTGACAGGAAGCTCAGTGCAGGCGCTTGGGCGCGCTCGCCGCGCTGGCGCTTCTGTCGGAGGTTGCTGACAATCTCCACCATCTCGCGGCAGCGGTGGTATTGGGTATGGGAGGCCAGGATGCGCTCTCTGGTTTGCGCAGCCACGGCTAACCGGTCCGATTGAGGCATCTCCAGCAGGCGGTCGCAGCAGCGGATCATGCCGTCGATGTCGGGCGCGAGCCACCAATCGCGTTCGTGGGTCAGGATGCGATCCACTCCGCGAACCCAGCGATCCACGAGAGGCACGCCGGACGCCGCCGCGATGAAGGGGCGATCCGACAGGTAGTAGTCGTGGGTGGCGTTTGGCATGCCGCCCAGGACCACGGCGGATCGCCGATAGGTGGCCTCCTGCTCGAGAAAGGGCACCGGGCCCTGCCAGCTCGCGTTTCCGGACCATCCGTTGCCGAACAGGCCGAAGCGGCGGCCATAGCGCTTGGTAAAGGCGGCGACAAATTCGGCGCGGTGCCTCGCAACCCAGAAGAAGTGGCTGGAGGGGTTCCGGGAGCGGAGGCGACTTCCCACAAACACGGCATCGAAGTCCGGATGAGAGGCGACCGGTTCGGTTTGGGCGCCGAATCGCACCTGGCAACACCCGTGCGGCATGAGCACCAGATTCTTGCTGCCGCGCCGCTCGAGCTGTCGGGCGAGATAGCCCATTCCGGTCAGGAAGGTGACGGCGGCTAGAGAACTAGCGGCCTCAAAACAGGGCCCGACTCGCTTGGTCCAGCGGCCGAAGGGATCGCCCAAGCTGGTAAAGACGAGCGGCTTGCCCGGCAGACGCTGGAGGCGCTGGATGCCTTCGGCGGGATCGGGAATCGGTCCATGAAAGAACTGGAGGAATATGGCGTCAGCCTCAATCTGGCGGGCCGCCTGGTAGGCCTCGCTCCACAGAGCATCCCAGCCGCGCGCTTCGGCGACGCCGTAGTAGGGGATCGCGGTATGGGAGCTAAGGACCCCTTCGGCGACGAGGCGCTCAAAGCCGGCGAAGTAGCCGGGGTGGTCTTTGGCAGCGTCGCGGGCCTGGTAGAGGACGAGGAGTCTCATCTTGTGCGAGCGGAGTCACAGCTCCGGCAGGGATTTAGTGCCGGAAGAGCGATCGGCCGGCCACGGCCCCAGCGGCCGCGGCGGCGAGGGTGAGGCCTTGTGTGGCGGCCTGCTTGCGGCGGAGCGAGATTCCGATTCCGCCGCCAGGATACCAATGAGCGGCGGGTTCCTCGGCGAAGAATATAAACTCGCGATTCGACTCGCGCGAGAACGTCCAAAGGGAGTCGGAGCAGTGCGAGTTGTCGCCCAGGATGACGGCGCGCTCGGACAGTTTCACCGCGATGGTGCGGTATTCGGCCAGTTCGTACTCGGCGGAGTGATCGCTGTCGTTCACGAACAGATCGATCTTGTGGTCCAAGGCTTTCAAGGAGGCGATGGAATCGCCGCAGAGGACCTTGCCGACGCGGGCGTAGGCTCCGTGTAGCAGGTAGCCGGCCTTGGGATTGATGTCGGTCCCGTAATAGAGGCCAGGATGTCCTTCTTCCGCGTTGCGCAGGAGCGCGGAGCACAAAAGAACGGACCCGAGGCCTTTATCCACGCCGGTCTCCACAAGGACCGAGGGTTTCAAGGCGCGGGCCAGGGCATACCAGCCCAGACGCCTGCCAAAACGAGGCGATGAATCGGATACGGACCGGAGGCGCGACGCGTTGACGGTGGAGCGAACATGCGCCTGAAGCTGGCGGTCGTGCGCCGGTTCGCGCAAGAAACCGGCGATGTCCTCAACCGGCTGCCCGGTGACCAGGGAGAGAGTGCTCGCCAGGTAAGACAGATTGCGTTCGGTCAGATCGTAGGTGAAGTTGGTGAACTCGCGGGAGTGCAGGAGCCATGACGGAATGGCGGCCAGCTTAGGGGTGCAGTATCCCAATGCCACCTTGGCCCGGTAGGCCATCAGGACCGTGCGAGAGATCGGGTTGTCGGACTCCAAAGCGCGGCGAACCGATAGGCGGGAGCGGGTTTTGGTTTCAGGCATAGGGGTTTGGTTGTGGACTGAGCCGGACGAAAGCGGGTTCACTGGAAATTCGCGGGAACATGCAGAGCGATGCGGCCGCTCTACGCCAAGGCCAAATAGCTCTGCGCGAGGCCCGCGGCGATATGGTTCTCGTACCAGTCGATGGTCTGGCGCAAGCCCTGGTCGAGGGAGGTGGAAGAGCGGAAGCCGAATTCGCGCTCGGCGCGGGTGGTGTCGAGGCAGCGGCGCGGCTGGCCATTGGGCTGCGAAGCGTTCCAGAGGAAGCGGCCCTGGAAGCCGGTCAGCACGGCGACCTTCTGGGCCAGAGCGAAAATGGAGATTTCGTGGCCGCTGCCGATGTTGACGGGTTCGGAGCCATCGAAGGACTGGGTGGCGGCGACAATCGCCTGGGCGGCATCCTTCACGTAGAGGAACTCGCGGGTGGGAGAGCCATCGCCCCAGAGTTCGACTTCCCGGCGCCCGGCCTCGCGGGCCTCGACGAATTTGCGGATGAGGGCGGGGATGACGTGGGAAGTGTTCAGGTCGAAGTTGTCGCGCGGGCCGTAGAGGTTGACGGGCAGCAGAAAGATGGCGTTCATGCCGTACTGCTCGCGATAGGTCTGGCACTGCACGAGCAACGCCTTCTTGGCGATGCCGTAGGGCGCGTTGGTCTCTTCGGGATAACCGATCCAGAGATCTTCCTCGCGGAACGGCACTGGGGTGAACTTGGGATAGGCACAAATGGTTCCGAGGACGACGGTCTTTTCGACGTCGTAGCGGCGGGCGGCCTCGATGAGCTGAATGCCCATGATGGCATTCTCATAGAAGAAGCGGCCGGGCTGGGCGCGGTTGGCGCCGATCCCTCCGACCACGGCGGCGGCATGAATGACCACCTCGGGACGGAAGACCGAGAAAATGCGTTCGACATCAGCGGCCTGGGTGAGGTCGCACTCGCGGCGGCGCGGCGCGCAAATCTGGTCACAGCCGGCGGCGCGGAGCGAATCGAGCAGGTGGCTGCCGAGGAAGCCGCCGGCGCCGGTAACGAGAATTCGTTTTCCGTGGAGCTGCATGGTTAGTCTCCGACTCCGACGGCGGCGCGCATGGCTTCGGGGCCGCCTTTCAGCGTGCGGTTCAGCTCGGCGAGGTCGGATTCGATCATCATGACAACGAGCTCGGCGAACGAGACTTCCGGGGTCCAGCCCAGCACGCGGCGGGCCTTGGAAGGATCTCCGTGGAGGTGGTCCACTTCCGCCGGGCGGAAATAGCGTGGATCGATGGCGACGTACCGACGCCAGTCGAGATCGAGGTAGCTGAAGGTGAGCTCAACGAACTCGCGGACGGAATGCGATTCGCCGGTGCCGATGACGTAATCGTCGGGAGTGTCCTGCTGGAGCATCATCCACATGGCTCGGACGTAGTCGCCGGCAAAGCCCCAATCGCGCTTGGCGTCGAGGTTGCCCAGGTACAGCTTGTCCTGGAGGCCGAGCTTGATGCGCGCGGCGGCGCGGGTGATCTTGCGGGTGACGAAGGTCTCGCCGCGGCGGGGGGATTCATGGTTGAAGAGGATGCCGCAGGAGGCGTGGAGGCCGTAACTCTCCCGGTAGTTGACGGCGAGCTGGTGACCGAAGACCTTGGCGCAGGCATACGGGCTGCGGGGGTGGAATGCCGTCAGTTCGTTTTGGGGAGGCGGTGTGGAGCCGTACATTTCGCTGGAGGAGGCTTGATAGAAGCGGCAGGGCAAGCCGGCCTGATGAATGGATTCGAGCAGGCGCAGGGTGCCCATCGCGACGGAATCCGCGGTGTATTCCGGGACGTCGAAACTGACGCGGACGTGGCTCTGGGCGCCGAGGTTATAGACTTCGTCGGGCTGAATCCTGGTGAGGAGGCGGGTCAGCGAGCTGCCATCGGTCAAATCCCCGTAGTGGAGAAAGAATCGGGCGTCGGACTCGTGCCGGTCTTCGTAGATGGAGTTGACGCGGTCGGTGTTGAAGGAAGAGGAGCGGCGCTTGATGCCGTGCACCTCGTAGCCTTTTTGCATCAGAAACTCGGCCAGGTAGGAGCCGTCCTGACCCGTGATACCGGTGATCAATGCGCGCTTCATGAGTTTCCTTTTTGGTGGAATTGTCGGCGGCGGAGCAGCCGGCTTAGTAGGCGCCTTTACTCAACAGAACGGCCCGCAAGGTGGCGACCAACAGATAAATGTCCTGCCAGATGGACCAGTTGCGGATGTAGTACGTGTCCAACGATCTCTGCACGGCGAGGTCGCCGTTGCTGCGTTCGGAAACCTGCCAGAGCCCGGTTAATCCGGGGAGCACCCGCTGGCGGAGGCGGCGGAATTCTCCGTCGAAGCTCTCGAGGTGATAGGAGGGGAAGGGCCGCGGCCCCACCAGGCTCATCTCGCCCTTCAAGACGTTCCAGAGTTGCGGCAACTCATCCAAGCTGGTTTTGCGCAGGATGTGGCCGACGCCGGGCAGGATTCGCGGATCCTTCTTCAATTTGAAGAACCGGCTCCACTCCTGGCGGGCTTCGGGGCATTCGTCGAGGTGACGTTCGAGCACTTCCTCGGCGTTGAGGTACATGGTGCGGAGCTTCCAGATCCGAATGCTGCGGCCGTCATAGCCCTCGCGCTCCTGAGTATAGAAAGGCGACCCGGGGCTGACGCGCTTGACCCACAACGCCAACAGCCCAATCAGGGGCAGACTGAATAAGAACAGCGGCACCACGAGGACGTAGTCGAGCAAGCGTTTGATGAACCAGTTCCGTCCGAGCAGAAGATTTCGCTTGAGTTCGAGGCCCAGGGTTCCGCCCATGTCGAGGGGGGTGATCCACTGGCTCTGCAAATCGGAAAAGTCGGGGATCACGATGACCCGGGGGAAGGACAATTCCTCGAGCAGGCGTCCGAGGCGGGCCTGGCCCATGCGGGGCATGGCGACCACGGCGGTGTGCACGCGGTCGCGGAACCAGCCGGCCATCGAGAGGGGGCCCATGACCGGGACGTCCGGGTGCTCGTAATCCGGAGCGGCATGGTCGTCGTCCAGGACCGCGACGGGAATCAGACCGATGTATTTCTTCTGGCGCAGGCGTTCCACCAGATCGACGCCGGTGCGCGTGGCGCCGAGAACCACGACCGGCGTACCCCAGTGTTTGAGACGGACCAGCAGCATGACCAGTGCGGATTCCATGAGAGGCGGCAGCACCAGGGCAAAGGCCATGGTGACCAACAAAATGCCGCGTGACAAGATTCCATGCTGAACCAGGTAATCCCAGATGACCAAGCCGCCAAATACCGCAAACGTGACTTTGAGGCGCCCGCGAAGCTTGTCGACGGGACCCAAGCCATAGCCGGGATACAACCCCGCCATTTGATAGCCCGCCGGAATGAAGAGGAGACCCAGCGCCAGGCCCTGATATTCGGACGCAGTGAGATGGATAGGCCACCATCCGCTGATGGCGATGCGCGCAAAGCAGCCGAGCAGGAGAGCGAACTGAAGGGCTAGGATGTCGCCCATCAGCAACGCCCAGGAGACCCACTTCCGCTCCTTGAATGCCGACTTCGGGACATCCAGAACCGAAATTTGGGCAAATTCAACCGTTTCAGGCGTCATAAAACAAATACTCGATGGGCTGCGTTTTTCAAATTGGTCACGTTCATCATTCGATTTATGATTGTTTCAATGTCAGAAGTTGAGCCGCGAAATGGGCCACAAACCTGGGATTTTGTTTCAAATAGCGCCGCCACAGACGCTTGGGCTCCACGGCAAAGCGGAACAGCCATTCCAGTCCCGCCGATTGCAGCCAATGCGGGGCTTGGGGTTTGACCCCGGTCAGAAAATCGAAGGCCGCTCCGACCCCCAGCATGACCGCATGCACGCGGTGCTTGTGTTCGGCCATCCACCTCTCCTGCTTGGGGCAACCAAGACCGATGAACAAGATCTGGACCCCGGAGGCGTTGATCCGATCGACGATCATCTGGTCTTCTTCCGGGCTGAGGTCGCGAAAGGGCGGCGAGAACTCGTAACCGACCAGGCCCGGGTACTCCCGACCGGTGTTTTCCGATAAGAGCTTCAAGGTGTTGGGCGTGCCGCCGTAGAAACCGACCCGGAGGCCTTCGCGATCGGCGGCCCGGAGCACGGCGGGCACCAAGTCCGGACCGTAAACGCGGGCAGCTTCGGAAACACCCAGGCGGCGCAGCGCCCAAACCAGAGGCATCCCGTCGGAGGTGACCAGGTCGGCGCCATTGATGCAGCTTCGGAACTGGGGATCGTCAAACGACTCCATGACCGAATGGACGTTGGCGCAGCAGACGTAGCGGCTCTCGCCGCGGCTGGCCCATCCCAGGACCCGGCTGACGGAGTCGGCATAGTTGGAGGCGTCCACCCTCATGTTGAGGATGTAACGGCTCCGGAGTGGCGGTGCTGGCTGGTTATACAAAGCTTCGCCTTCCAAGTCCCATGCTTGATTTCCGAAAATCGTGGGAAATTTTCTGTAAATTCCCATAACTTCAGCGCTTATTTAATGAATGTGGCCTATGGAAAGAGTACTGAATAAGGAGAACCGGCTCAAGGATGGTCAGGCCTAGTTTTGAGGGATAGGAGTACTATTCGTTTGGGAGTCGGGGTAAGGGAGGTGGGGTTTTCGGGCAGGCAGAGAGGTCCTGACGGGTTGAAAGTAAACGGCAGGAGCGCGGTCGATGGACATGGAGAGCCAGTTTGTGGTTTCGTGCGGGCCGCCGGTCAGCGGCCGAGGAAGCTGTACTCCGAACCCAGGTCGGACACATGGAAGAGCCGATAGCCGGCGGACCGCAGCGCGGCGACGGCTTGGCGGGTTTTGCCGGCACCTACTTGCCGCCAGCGATGGTGGAACTCGATGCAGAGCTGGCCCACCGGAAGCGGCAGGGAAACCAGGTCACGGATGACGTCATACTCGGCCCCTTCGACGTCCATTTTGAGAAGGTCGATGGAGGTATGGCCCAAATCCCGCATGATGGTGGCCAGACGGCGAACAGGGGCAGAGACGGTGCGGAGGCCGCGGCCGGCGACGATGGTGTGGGACACGTGGTCGGGTGAATCGGGAGGCGCGAACTCAACGACCCCATCGTGGCCGGCAACGCCGTACTCGTGCACTTCGAAATGGGGAGGGAGGTTCTGAGTTTTGAGCCAAGCGAGGCTCCGCGGGGTAGGATCGAAGGCGTGGACGCGGACGCCGAAACGGCGCATGAGCCCGAGATCAAATGAGATATCGGTGCCGATGCCGAAGGAGTAGACGACCGAATCGGAGGCGAGCCGGTCCGGGCAGACCGCGAAATTGGCGCCTTCGTTGCCGAGGATCTCAAAGGGACAACGGACCTCGGGCGAGTACAACACCTCGCGGCCGGCGCAGAACAGAGCGACGTGCTTGAGTTTCCTGGCGAGGGACCGCGATGGAGGCAATTGAGGCTTAGTTCCGCGAATCGCGTCTTGATTTGGACTCTCGAGCATTGTAGAAGTTGTTGGTCGCTGTGTCATAGATCCTCATAAGAGCAGGCCTTAAACCCATCGGTCAGTGCGGGCCGCCTCTCGCAGCTTCGGGAAATCCGGAAGTTGCTCATGGCCGAATCGTATATTTTCGTGAGGATCTGGTAATTCCGCTCCGGAGTATAGCGCTCAGAGAAACGCTCTCGGGCGGCCAGGCCCATTTGTTGGCACTCGGCCGGATGGGCGGCCATCCAACGGGCCTTGGCGGCCAGATCGGCGGCATCTCCGGTCTGGAAATGCAGGCCGGTCAGGCCATCGTCGACAATCTCCTGCATGGCTCCGTGGCCGCTCGCCAGGCACGGCAGGCCGGCGCTGAAAGCCTCCACCAGGCATAGAGGGAAATTCTCATATCCCAGCGAGGGCATCACGAGGAACCGGGCATGGCGCATCAGTTCCATAACCTGGTCCTGGGAGCGCGAACCGAGCCATTCGATATTCGGATACTGCGCGGCCGCTTCGGCTACCTCTGGCGCGCTGGGCCCGTCGCCGGCGATCTTGAGGGTGATGTCCAGTCCGTTCTGTTTCCACGCTTGGAGCATCGTCAGAACACCTTTTTCCGGGCAGAGGCGGCTGGCGAACAGGGCATAGCGTTGGCGGTCGGAAGGAGGTTCAGCGCGGTGGTCGATGAAGTTTGGCTTCACGAACGTCTTGTCTGCCGGAACGCCGGCGCGCAGGTGGACGCGGCGCGCGAATTCCGTCAGGGCGATGTAGGCGTCGACTTGTTTGCGATAGGTCCCCAAGATCTTATGTGTTATGGTGATGGCGGCCATCCCGGCCGAGGTCACGGAAGAGCCGCGGTAGCAGCCCTTGACGATTCCGGCCACGGGGATCAGGTGGGGCAGGCACCGCTCGCACAGATTGCCTTCGGTCATGCAGAAGGCGTTGAGGCATCCGATCCGGAAATTGTGCAAGGTCTGGACCACCGGCACTCCAGCTTGCCGGCAGGCATAATAAGCGGCCGGCGAGATCCTGGCGAACGTGTTATGAAAATGGGCGATGTCCGGCCGTTCCTGGTGGAGCACCTTGCGGAGCCGAGCGGTGGTGTCGCAGGACCAGATGGCCGCAAGCCCGCTCCTGAAGGCGTTGGTCTCGTCGAGGCCTTCGTTGTTCTCCAGGTATTCGATGACCTGGTGGCCGTTGCGCCGAAGCAGCTGGACTTCATGCGCATAGACTCCGTCTTCGCCGCCGGCCTGCTGGTAGCGGTTGTGGAGCACGAGAATCTTAGCGGGCCGCACGATCCTCCAATCCGAACGTTCCTCCGGCACAGGCGCCGGCAGGCGCGACATCGGCCGCCTCTTCCATGTGCTCGAAGTGTTCGCAGAGCGCCGCATTGGAAACGAACCGGCAGCGGTCCCGGTGGGCATCCAGCCGCTTCAGGACGCTCTCCAGCACTCCCCAGAGGCGGGAGTGCTCCATTTCCCAAGAGTGGCCCCAGAGGTGGAAGACGCCGCCGGATTCGACGAGGCTATCGAGGATCGAATCGACGGTCTCCGGCAGGCCGGGGCGACGCCCGTGCAGGAGGTAGGTCTTCACGTTTTCCGGGCGGCGGCGTTTCAGCGCGTTCTTAAAATACGCCGCCGCGCCATGCGGGAACAGTTGCAGGGTGGTGGGCATGACCATCAGGCCGTCGCGGCGGGCGGGGCGGGCCACGGACATCAACTCCACCGTCCGCAGCCCGGAATAGCCGGCCTCCCGCACATCGTCGAGATGGGAGCGTAAGTAACGTCCCCCGGGAGGGCAGAACATGCGGCAGGGACTGCCGGTAATGTCCTCGATCATCTGCTTGGACTGGATGATCTCTTCCCGGGCGGCCTCCGGGGCGACGCTATCCAGCCGGACGTGATTGACGGTGTGGCCGCCGATGTCGAACATGCGGGCCAGATCGCGGATCTGTCGGGGCTCCATGACCGGCAGCTGCGACCGGATGGGCACGTAAAAGGTGGCGGCCACGCCGTATCGATGGAGCAATTCGGCCAGTCGCGTATCGAGCGGATAGCCGTCGTCCCAACTGGTGGTGACCCATAGAATGGGCCGGTTGTCACTGCGGTTACGGCTACCCACGGGAGACTTTCTCCTTCTTGGCTGTCTTGGCGGTCATCACGTAAGCCACGGCGTCGCGCAATCCTGCGGCCATGCCCTCTTGGGTAAACGACACCACGTCGCGGGCGGCGGCGCGTCCGAGCCGGTTCCTCAATTCGGGGTTGGCAAGGACGGTTTCGATGGCGTCGCGAAGGGCACTGGGATCGCGTTCGGGAACGATCAGGCCGTTGCGGCCGTTGCGGACCAGGCCCCCGGCGGCGGCTCCCACGGCGTCGGTGGCGATGACAGGGACACCCTGGTTGAATGCTTCGTTGACCACCAGCCCCCACAGTTCGCGGCCCGCGGGCAGAGTCACCGAGGGCAGAACGGTGACCCAGGAAATGCCGTAGAGCACCGGGGCCTCGGCCTGCGACACGTGGCCGGTAAAACGAACGCGGTCCAGCACCCCGCGCTCGGCGGCCAGAGCCCGCAGTTTTTCTTCTTGGCTGCCGGAACCGCCGAAGACCAGGATGGCATCGGTTCGGTCCAACTGCGCGAAGGCCTGCAACAAGTCGGGAAGACCCTTGATCTCTTCCAAACGGCCCAGGTACAGCACGATCTTCCGGTCCGCGGGAAGGTTGTGCTTGGCACGGAGCGCCTCTACTTCAGCGGCGGACGGGGTGCGCCGGTAGAGGCTGTTGTCGACAGCCTGGGGCGCGAGGAAAATTCGTTCCTCGGCGACGCCCTCCGAAATCAAGTAGCGCTTGACGTGTTCGCCGTAGACCACGACCGCGTCAGAGTGTTGGTAGATGAACCGGGTGATCGGGAACAGCAACCGGTGAAACGGGGTTTGCAGGCGGCACCAGATGCCGGTCCAGAGAATGAACGGAGCGCGCCGGAGCCGAGCTGCGGCGAACGTCGCGGGAAGGGCGAAGCGTCCGTTGACGCACTTGATGAAAACGTTGTACCCGCCGAAGAGCAGAGCCGGGAGCAGCCCCGGCGTGACGCGCGTCCGGCCCCACCAGAAGCCGCGCAGAGTGCGATGGACGAAGCCCGTTTTGGGAGCGACACCGTGGGATTTTTGCCAGTACCACTCGCCGCCATCTGAGTAGAAATAGAACTCGGCGTCACACATCCGGGCGAAGGCCTCGAAGACCTTGATCCGGTAGTGCGTGGCCATATTGTGGACGAAGCCGACCTTGGCGCCGGCAACGCGCTGGGGCAGGGCTTCAGGCCGCTGAGGCACGGTCTTATGCTCTTCGATACGATGCATCACGGTTCCACCAGAGTCTGCAAGTCTCTCTCATCCATTCCATCGGATATCCGAAAATCCGCCGGGCCATTCCCATAGGCAGACCGATGGGAAGCAGATATTTCGGGCAATTCCGCAGCGCAAACCAGAAGAAGACCTTCAGGTTCGCGCCGCCCTTGATATCAAACAGGTGCCGGTAATAGTTGCGCAGCCCCTTCCGCCGCCGGTTAGCGGCGTCGCCGCTGGCTTCGGGATAGATTCCGAGCCGGGCTTGATAGTTACAGAAGACCGGATAGCCGTAGCGGCCGGCGCGGTAGGTAAAATCGTAGTCCGCCGCGTAGTGCGGAAAGTGCACGGCGTCGAAGAGACCGATCCGTTGAAAGACCGCCTTCGGGATGAGCAGGCCCCGGCCGGCGTAATGGGTCACTTCGACCAGCCCCTCGCGAGAATTCGCGGGATCCTGCAGCAGGCTCTCGATGAAGCCCGTCGTCCAGTGGATGCGTTCTCCGCCAAAGACCGGGCGGCCGCTGCCCACTTCAACCGAATAGGCGCCGACCAGGGCTTCGGGCTTCTCCAAGGCGCCCATCCACATGTTCTCGACAAACGCTGGCTCCGGCACGGTATCGTCGTTGAGCGTCATGACATGGCTGGCGCCCTGTTCCACAGCCACTTTCACACCGAGATTGGTAGCCCCGGTCCACCACAAGTTGCCGTCGCCGTGCAGCAGCGTCACGTCCGGGAACTCATCACGGATCATTTCCGAGGTGCCGTCGCTCGAGCCGTCGTCGACAACAATGATCTGGAATCCGGAGACCGTCTGTCTGCGCAGGTGCTCGAGGCAGCTCCGTGTAAAGCCGAGCCGGTTATGAACCGGGATGACGATGGCCAGTTTCCGGTCCGAGTTGAGAATCTGCGAGCCGGAATGACTCATAGGCTTTTACCGGGGATCGGGTTTCGCCGGGGGAATGCCAGCAGGCGCCGCCGCATCCGGTATTCGGCAGCCCGGAAAGCTCGTTCTTGAGTCCCGGCCATCTGGGTCAGGCCGGGGCGAGCCGCGCAGCCCGGGAGGGCGGCCCGTTCCGGCTTTCGGAGGCAGAAACAGAAGCCGATGAGAACGGTTTGCAGAAGTCCCGCAACCCCCAGACTGCCAGGTTCGAAGCCGGCCTCCGCAATGGAGCGAATGAGCAAGAAGGCCAGGCAGGCGGTAAAGAGGGCACGATAGTTCGGGTCGATCCGGCGCCGTTGCCGGAACAGGGCAGTCACGAAGGCGACGAGACATCCCACACCCACCAAGCCGGTCATCAGAAAGGAATTCAGAAGTTGGTTATGAGCATTACCGGCCGCCCACTTGTACTGAAACGACTCACTCAAATAGAGCTGGGACCACAGAGCGTCTCCGTAGCCAAACCACGGCCGCTCGCGTGCGACATCCCAAAGATACTGCCAAACACCAATACGGCCCGTGAGATCGTCCAAATTGTATTGGTTAGAAGCCACCCAGTCCGCCAAAGACGCCCAAGCGACCAAAGCACCAGCGACAACCGTGGTGGCGACTACCACCACGCGGACCGGTCCGCGAAGGAGGCGGTTCCTCCGGCTCAATAGAAACCAGACAGCGCACGCCGCACAAGCCAAAAGGGCCATCTTGGACTGCGTCAGAAGAAGCAGAGCGCTGCCAAGCAGGAGATGCACGAGACTCAACCATCGCTTCGAGCCGTCCCCGAAGAACTGATCCAGCTCCATCAATACCGCGATACCCACGACGGCACCCATACTATTGGGGTGGCCGGCGATGCCGGCAAAGCGGTCGTTGAGTCCTGGAATGAAACTCGAAATGTAGTCATGCATCCATGCGTTATCCGGCAGCACAATGCCGACAATCAACGAGATCCACAACAGGAGCCGGAAAAGAAGCAGCATTTTCGGCACGTACCGATCCAGAGTCATGGGGGCGCTGGAGGCCATCGCCACCATCAGCAACAGCCAAACTCCGCAGAGCCTGGCCATGTCCCACGCATTATCGTTAGACCAATAGTGCCACGCCATGATCGCCTGGTAAGCCAAGGCCCAAACGACCGGATTCTTCCAGACGCGAAACGAACGGCGGAAGGATTCCGTCCGGCTGGCCGCCATCAGTAAGCCGATCAGACAAACCGCGATGGCCGCCTCGTTGAAGATGCGGCCTCCTTCTTGAGCGTTCGCGCTCGCGGCTCGTGCGCTGGACAGATTGTCTCCAACGTACAACTTCGTGTTGAGGCCGATCCCGAGAGCGGTGCACAACAAGAACGCCGCGACAATCAACCACAGGCCCTGGTCGGCGATGAACCCTCTCCGTCTTGGCAAAGCGGCTTTGCGACCGAGCCCGACCGGGGTGATCCTTTTCGTGGAAGCTGTGATCGGCATTGTCATGGATATCAGTTCGTTTGGCGAGGCCCTAACGTCACGCCAGCATCTCCAACACGGCTAGACTCTTGATCGGGCGACAGGGGTTGCCCGCGGCCACCACATTCGGCGGGATACTCTTGGTCACCACGCTGCCGGCGCCAATGACCGAGTTTTCGCCGATCGTTACTCCCTTGAGGATGGTGGAACCAGCGCCCACGAAGACGTTGTCTTCCAGGCGAACGGGGGCGCATGCGATCTTCGATTGATCGTTGCTGAATCGCCTTCCCTCCGGATCCAGAGGATGAAAGTCGGTATCGGCGATGGTGACGTTGGCTCCGATCAAAGCGTTGTTGCCGATTTCGACGCGTTGGGCCGCGCAGATGACTGTGCCGCTGAGGCCGCAATTGTTTCCGATCCGAATCGCCGAACCCGGCCGTAGCGTCCGCAGGATGACCGGATGGTTGACTCCCAACGCCGTGAAGCGGCTGTTCGAGCACAAGACCACTCCGTCTCCAACAACAATCGAGGATGACGACGTCCGCGCGACGATGGGCAACCCGTGCAGAGTGGGGCTCGCGCCCACCGTGACGCCGCAGCCCCGGAGATAGAGCTTCCCGATCAACTGGTACCACCGGCCTGACATCAACATCCGTAAACGGCCGATCAGTTGCATAAACAAGTCTCCAGCGCGCGAGAGCGCCCCCCGAGAATCTCCTGATAGGCGTCCAGATAACGGCCGACGACAACCGAAGCGGAGTAGTTTTCCTTCCCGTGCCGGCGGGCGGCAATCCCGATACTGCGCCTCAGGGAATCATCGGCGCGAAGCGTACGCAAGGCGGTTCCGATGCTGGCAGGTTCAGCGACATCGCACAGGAAGCCGGTCGTGCCGTGCTGGATCAAATGCGGCATATTGCCGCTTTGTGCCCCGGCGATTACCGGCGTCCCCAGCGCCATGGCCTCGAGCACCGACATGCCAAAGGACTCCTCGTAGGAGGGATGCAGCATGGCGAGGGCATTCCCGACCATGTCGAGGACGCGGTCGTAAGACACCGGGCCAGCGAAGACGACGTTTTCCAGGCATCCATTCGCTTCACAGAAGCGCTGCGCGGGGCCGCCCGGCTGGCAATCCTGTCCAACCAACAGGTACCGAACCCCTTTCAGGCTGGATTGCGCCTGCCGGAAGCCGAGCAGGGCAGTCTCGAGGTTCTTCCGCCGGCTGAAGCCGTTGCAGACCGAAATGATGTAATCCTCACGCGGGGCGTTCGGGGCCGAGCGATCCGACAGCGAATCGGTGACGAAGTTGGGGATCACGTGGGTTTTCTGGCGGACCGATGGTGGGAGGTGCTCCCACATATAGGGCGAGACCGTGGAAAGGTGCGGGGCCCGGCGCGTGGTGTAGGCGTTGATTCCCCATCGGACCAGGCGGTACGCGTCCTTGTATTGACAGAGGATGGCCCATGCCCAGTCATGGATTGTAATCAGCGACGGCAAGCCGGATGCGAGGGCGGCCATCGCAAATTCGTACGTCCAGTGGGCGTGGAGAACGTCGCAAGGGTGGGCTTGGAGGGAATTCACGAGGCCCCGGACGTCTTCCCGGAACAGCGTCTTAGCGCGATGACGCGGCCGGCTGGGCGAAACACACAAAGTGAGCTTCGGGCCGGAGACGGTGTAGGTCTCGGTGATGTCGGTGCTGGTCGTATATGCCGTGATCTCATAACCCCGTTGAAGCAACTCGCCCACCAGAATCGCGGTCATCGGGAAGGGATAGCCCTGCGGCAGGGGACACGAATCCGGCAGATAGGGCTTCAGAAGTTCCAGCGTCATGGGTCCTGCGATACCGATGCGCATGTCAGCAACCCCCTTCCGCGCGTGCCGTCGCCAGAAGTTGAAGGGCCAGGCAGCGGGAGCGCAGGTTTTCCGGAACCTGCCGGGTTTCACCGAGCAGCGCCGTTAACACGCGCGACAGAGCGGCATTCACCATCGGGAAGGGCGAAAAGACCAGGATCAGGACATACGAAAGAATCAGGATCGAACCTTCGAGGGCCAGGGCAGGGAGAAGTTCCAGGTTGGCGAAGGCGATCGCGAAATGGATCGTCACCAGCGGGATAGCGCCGGTACAGGCGCCGAAGAGAACGGGCGACAAGGCGGAGGACCAGGACATCCCCAACTGCCGGACCACCAGGAAGTGATAACCGAAGAAGGTGAGGACGCAGGACCCGAGCATGAGCCACGCGATGGTCACGATGCCGGACTCGCGATGGAGATAGATGACGGTACCGGCGGCCATCAAGGTCGCGAGCCGCACGTACAGCTTCTTGTTCAGGGTGCCGGTGGCGTCGAGAACGATGCCCGGGAGCGCCACGGCCATATCGAACGGGGCCAGGATGCCGAAGACGGCCAGCGGGAGGGCGGCTTCGGCCCAGGCCGGACCGAGCAACAGGCGCACAATGTGAGGGGCCGAAGGGACCAGCGCGAAGCCCAGGGGGCAGGTCAGCACGAAGAGCAGAGTGAGGGTGTCTTTGTAAGTCCGAGCGAGCTTGACTGAGTCGTGCTGAACCCGCGAGAACACGGGGAAGAGCACGCGGGCCGCCGCGGAGCTCATCATATGCATCGGAACAGCGGCGAGATTGTAAGCCCGGGTGTAGAGGCCCAGCGGTTTGGGGCCCAGATAGCGGCCCACCACGAAGGTGTCGATGTTGCTCGTGATGTATTCCAGAAAACCGGTGATGGAAATTCTTGAGCCGTAGCTGAGGAGGCCGCGGTAGATTTCCCACTCGCGGACCCATTTCCAAGCCACCGGCTGCACCGATTGGAGAAGGATCCACTGCACGAGGACCGCGCCGAGGTTGCCGGCCACCAGTCCCCACAAGCCGTGGCCGAGCCATACGAGAGTCAGGCACGGGGCGGCATATCCAAGAACATAGGACGCGATGTCGATCGCCGAGATGGCGTCGAAACGCAGGTTGCGCCGCAGCAGACTCAGGGGCGCTACGGTGAAGCTAGTGAGCAGGAAGGTGAAGGCGAGCGCGCGGATCACCCAGACGACATCGTTGGAGTGAAAGACAGCGCCGCCCAGCGGAGCCAGCAGCAGGCCCGCCGCTGTAAACAGAACTCCCGCCGCGATGGCCATCAGGTGCGCAGCGGCGGTATCCGATTCGCTCAGGTCCCGTTTCTGGACGAGCGCGGATCCGACGCCGAACTGCGAGAAATACCCGGCAAACCGAACGCCCAGCTGCGCCATCGCCAGGATGCCGAAGTCACGGGGCGCCACCATTCGCGCTACCACCGCGGTAGTAGCGATCTGCATGGCGCCCGTGATGACGGCCGATCCGTACGACACCGCGATGCCGCGGAGTGTGTTGCGCGCGAGACTGGGTTGAGCCGGGGTCATGAGTGAGCCGCCAGGAGTTCTGACCTCAGAAGTTGCTGGCGCTGGTTTCGTAATGCCGGTAATACTTGGCGCTGTAATAGTGGTAGTAGTAGCCGGATTCGCCATCCGCCTTCACTTCGTTCAAGGCGACGCCCAACAGGTTGGCGCGGAGCCGGTTCAAAGTAGTGACGGCGGTGCGCAGAGCTTTGCGGTTGGTGCTGCCGGCCAGAGCCACCAACAGGACTCCGTCGACCAGGCAGGCCAGTTCCAGCGGCTCCGGGAATCCCAGCAGGGGCGGGGAATCCAGGATGACCAGGTTGTATTCCGCGGAGGCCTCTTCCAGAATTCGCGGCAGGCCGACGCCCAGCAAGTCCGCCACGCGGCGCGATGGGGGGCCGGCAGGCAGGATGTGGAGATCGGGAACGGAGGCATGCGGGACCAGCACGTCGTGCCAATCGATGCCGGTGGTGAGGACGTCGGTCAAGCCGGTGGGAGCGGTGATGTCAAAACGGCGGTGCAGGCTGGGGCGCCGCAAATCCGCGTCGATGATGAGCGTCTTGCGGCCTTGCTGCGCGTGCGCCAGGGCCAGGTGAGAGGCGACGGTGGACTTGCCTTCCGAAGGCGAGGGGCTTCCCACCATCATGGTGCGGACCCGGCGGTCGAAATCGGTGAGCAGGATCGAGTTGCGGAGCGTGCGGATGGCCTCTTCATAGCTGCTGAAGGTAGTGCCGGCGGTGTCGGCCGGAATCACCGCGACATTGGAGCCGCCGGCGGTCAGCGCCTGGGCCCGGTTGCGCCAGCCCCGGATCGCCGGAAGACTGGCCACCACTTCGGTGTTCATGCGCAAGATCTGTTCGGGATCGCGCACGGTGTTGTTGAGCGCGTCGGCGACGAAGGCTCCCCCAATCGAGAGCAGCAGAGCGAAGAACGCCGACAACATCACGTTCAACATCGTGTTGGGGAAGACCGGCCGGACCGCCGGCCGCGCCAGGTCGGCGATGCGGATGGCGCTGTTCTGAAAGCCCGCGTTGATCCCGGCTTCCTTGATCTTGGTGACCAGTTCCTCATACAGCTTCTTGTCGGCGTCGGCTTCCCGCTTGAGCGACTGGTATTCGAAAGACCGGGCGTTCAAGTTGTCGAATTCGTCTTTGGTTTCCGCCACGGTCTTCTCGAGAGTGGCCTCCCGGTTCAACGCTTCCTCGTATTCCACCTGAACGCGCTGGACGATATTGGCCCCGGCGGCCTGGACCTGGCGCTGGATCTCGGCGAGCTGAGCCGCGGCCTTGCGGTATTCCGGGTGATTGACGCCGTACTGGACCTTCACGTCGGCGAACTGCTGCTGCACTTCGTCCAGGCGGTCCAACAGTTTCTTCAGGGATTCGCCCTGAGTGGAGGTTTGGGCGGCTTCGATGCTTCCGCCTTTGACCGACTTGTAGGCGGCTTCCTTGCGGACGCGCTCGCCTTGCGCGTTGGTGTACTCGGTATTGAGTTGCAGCAGCCGCGAGGACAAGATGCTGGTCTTTTCCTCAGGATTGATGACGTTCAGTTCTTTTTCGAAGGCCACCAAAGCCTGGCTGGAGCGCTCCATCTTAGCCTTCAACTCTTCCAGTTGCTTTTCCATGAAGGCGGAGAGGCTGGCGGAGGAGCGGTATCGGATTTCATAGGTGTGCTGCAGATAGGAGCGGGCCACGGCGTTGGCCACCTCAGCGGCCAGCCTGGCATCGGTCGAACGATAGCTCAGCTGGAGCAGGTAGGTGTTCGACGGGCGCGTCACTTTGAGGCTCTTCAAAGCCACGGGAGCGTCAGCCGCGGTGACTCCCTGCGGCATGCGGGCTGCGGATTGGCCCGCCTGGTCCGCCAGGTGAAGTTCCTGCGCCACGGGCCGCAGCACCGAGTCAGACTGAATCAGCTTGATCTGGGTGGCCAGGAATTCGTCGGCGTCGTTCAGGGACATCTGCATGGCCGCGTCTCCGATGATGCCGGTCGGCATCTGGCGGTCGATGTCCACGGTCGCGGTAGATTCGTAGATCGGGGTGAGGCGCTTGGAGATCACCACCGCGGCCAACATGCAAGCCACGGTGAAGGAAGCGATCTTCCAGCGATGCCGCTTGAGAACCCACATGTACTGCGAGATGGGGACGGGCGGCTCCTCGGCCTGGGGGTCGAAGGCGTTCGGCGCCCCCCAGTACGCCTCGGACGGCGCGGGCATATTCCGTCCCCCCATGTCGTCGGCAGGGGCCGGGAGAGAGCGAGGGAAGCTTTTGTCGTTCATAAATGTAGGCCTCTTTGGGATTTCTAACGCATGCCGGCGTAGATCAATGCCGAAGACGCGCCACTGCCGTAGATCAAAGCTTTTTCAATCGCGGCCATCGCCGCCCGCCGTCCTTTGGCGTCCGGAACGTAGAGGATGTCTCCGGCGAGCAGCGGGGCGTCCGGGGCCTTGCGATCCATGATTTTGCCGAGTTCCACGGGAATCTCGCTCTTTGCCCCGCTCGCCTCGCGACGGATAATGAAAGCCTGTTTGCCGGCGAATTGCACCAGCCCTCCGGCTTGCGCCAGGGCCTGCAACACGGTGCTCTCGGCGGCATCATGCACGGGAAACGCGCCGGGCGTTTTGACGTTTCCGACCACGAAGATCTTGCCGGCGGTGGGAACCCGGATCTCCTCGCCGCCGGTCAGCATCAGGTTCATTTCAGGGTCGGCTGCGTCGATCAAGGACTTCACCGGAATGCGCTGCACCAGGGTGGTCAGGGTTCCGTCTCCGCCGTCCTGTTGGCGGCTGACCAGGATTTCCGGACCGACTTCGGCATCCAGTCCTCCGGCGCGCGCCAGGGCGTCGAGCAGGGTGACGGGGGTATCGGCCTGGAAAGTGATGGGGTTGCGAACCGCGCCCATGATGCTGATAGGCCGGCTGTGGTACTCCGCGATCCCGACGGTCACGTAAGGGTCGACCAGAATCTGCTCTTGCTGGAGAGCCGCCGCAATCGCGACTTCGATCTCAGCCGGCATCAGGCCGTCCACTTTGATCCTTTGCTTCAACATGGGCATGCGGATGTAACCCTCTTCCCCGACCCGGATGGTGCCCGATAATTCCGGGGCGTTATAGACGTAGAGGGAGATGAGGTCGTTGGGGCCGATTTTCTGTGCCGGCAAGCTGGTCGAGCGGACATCGGCCGATGTCCCGGCATTCCTCGCCGTCTGGCTCCACGCCGCGGCAGTCATCAAGATTACGATTGCGAACTTCATTTATTCGGTCTCCTCGCCCGGGGTACGGGCGTTACACACTAAAATCGTCAGTTTGCTGACCGCGTCCTGCAAATCCCCGAGCCTTTGTCGGACGTCGGTAAAGCGCCTCTCCACGAGTCCGCCCAGAGATTCGGACCCCAGAAAATTCATCAGCTCGGAGCGCGTAAAGTCGGAAAGGTTGCGGCCACCCCGCTCGGAGCAGACGCCCTTCAAGGTGTCGTATTCTTGCTGCGTCAGGCGGAAGACCACCATTCGATTCCTGTTGTTGGACATGGACATCAAAACTCCATCCCCGGTCAGGCCACGGCCGCGCCGAAGGCTTCCTGCGGAGCGCGAATCACCTGGACCATCTCGCGTCCCAGTTCCGCGGCCACCGACCGCTGGAGCAGGTCCACGTTCACAATCAGACGCCAGAGCCCTTTCTCCCGGACGACCTCACCGCGCATCCCCGCCAGCGGCCCGGCTTGGACCTCCACGATGTGCCCGGGCCGGGCGTAGTCCCATGGCTCCAGAGGCACACCGGACGCCAGCATCTGGCGCACGGTTTGAATTTCGTCTTCTTGCAGAGCCGCGTCGACTCCGCCGAAACCGACGATGGAACTGACCCCGGGCGTGGATGTGGCCAACAGCCGGTGCTTTCCCGTCATTCGGCAAAAGACATATCCGGGGAACAGAGGCATCTCGATGACTTTCGAGCGGTCCGACCAGGTACGTTTCGAGGAGTGCAACGGGAGGAACTCTTCCAGGCCGCGCCCGCGCAGGCTCTGGGCCACAAGCTTTTCGTGACGAGACTTCACTTTCAGCGCGCGCCACACGGGTTGATCCGGACCAGTCAGCATAGCCAGTGCTCCTTTTTGCTCTCGAGTCAGAGAATTCGAGTTTCCAGATAAATTAGAATGTTCGTGAAAAAGATATTGTTAAAGCCAGGGCAGCCATACAATCGGAGTGTAGAATACATTCCGAATACGCGAAAGAGCAGTACTGGCTACTTTCACGATTTTCGGTACTATTTTCTCTGGGATTGCCGGTACTATTCGGACTATTTAGCGTTGATTTGAATCGGAGAAGGCCGCCGTCCCGGCCAAAAAAGAGCCCTGCCCGGGCGGGCAGGGCTGCGGGAAAGCAGGGGTTGGTTACCGGCTGGTTGGAGGATTGGTGTTTTGGGACGGGCCCGAGAAACCGCCCGCGGCGGCCAGTCCACCCACAGTGGCGGCAGCGGCCACGCCGCCAATAACGGTGGCGGTGGCGGCAACGCCGGCGCCGGCTGCAGCACCCGCAGCGGCGCCCGCGCCGGCGGCGGCGACCGTCCCAGCGGCGCCCGTCGCGGCGGCGGCGGCTTCCACTCCGGACTTTTCAACCATTTTCGCGAATTTGGCGCAATTTCCGCCCGACACCGGTTTCAAGCCGGTCACGGCAATCGCTTGGGTGGCGGGATTCTGGATTCCGGTGACTTCCACGTTCTTGCCGACCTGCTTGTCGAGGCCGGTGCCGGTCAGCTCCAAAGCGACCTTGGTGGTGCCGTCATAGACAAAGTCCTTGCCGCCTTTTTGGAACAGGCAGCCGGATACCCGGGCGGGGGCAGAGGCGCCGACCTGCGGTTCGAACGCCATGGACAGACCGCTGGGGAGGTTCGCCAGCACGATGCCGGAGCTATTGGTGACGCGGACGGAGCCTTTCAACGCGGCAACCAGGACTCGTTTTTGGCCATCGAGCTGGACCCGCGCCACGGTGTTCGGGCCGGTGGAGAAGACGCGGAGAGTGCGGGACTCGACGGGGAAGGGAGAGGACGACTCGAGCTGTCCCGATCCCTTTTCCAGAACCACGCGCCCTTGGTAGACGGTGGCGCGGGAATCGGTCGCCAGGCGGAGCTGGACGCCGTTTTCCAGGCGTAGCTGGGAAGGCGCCTTGGTGGTTTCGATCACGCTGCCGTCAAACAGGGTAGCGTTGCCTCGGGCTTGCTGGGCGTTCACCTGGAAACTGCCGTTGGCGGCTACGAAACCGATAGCGGCGCTGGAGGCCATCAAGGAAGTCACGCTGCCAACCAAAATCAATGCGACGAGAGCGCGCGTGGAAAGCTGCATAGTGGAAGTTCTCCGTTTCAATCTATCCAAGTGCCATTATGGAGGAATATCCCTGGTTTACCAAAGAAAAAGCACCTTAAGGGGGTCCTATGTCTCCTATGTCGGTCCTGGCTTGGGGATCACTAGTGAGAGGCACTTCCTTTGCCGTATGATACAGCTGCGTTACTTTTGGGTGCAAAAAGCGAGATCGGAAAGCGATTGAAATCATTGTGAATTCGCTTTTGAGAAGGATCATCGGGGGAGTTTTGGCCGCGGGGATGGGCTGGGCGACCTATGGGGCGATCCGGCTGGCCTGGGCCGACCGGCTGGCGCACAGCGACTCCGAGGCGCAAGTCCGGGAGGGCCTGCGGATGGCTCCGGACAACGCCGGCTATTGGCTGCATTGGGCGGACCTCGAACAGGCGCGGGGCGAAACGGGCGGTTTAGGAATTGAACGCGCCTCCGAGGCGGACCCGTACGAAGCGGAGGTCTGGATCCGAGCGGGCCTCCAAGCGGAAACGGACGGCAACTTTGTTCAAGCCGAACAACGCCTGCTCCGAGGCGCCAAGCAGAGCCTGCAATACGAGCCGAGATGGACGCTTGCCAACTACTATTACCGCAGAAACGATCCGGAGCACTTCTGGCCTTGGGCGAAGAGCGCCCTAGAGTGGTCCTACGGCGACCGCGGACTTCTGTTCGACCTTTGCTGGAAAATGAAGCCGGATGCGGATGTGATTCTGGAACGCGCCATTCCCGACCGCGCCAATGTGCTGCGCGATTACCTGGCATACCTGCTGCGCGAAAACCGGTCCGACGCGGCCCTGGGGGTGGCCGGCAAACTGGAGGGGCAGGCTTCCAACCAGGATCGAGACCTGTTGCTGAATTACGCCGACCGCATGTTGGATCAACGCCGGTGGCAAGCCGCGCTCTCCGCGTGGAACGCCCTGTGCTTGCGCAAGGTAGTGCACTACAGTCCTCTGGACGCGAGCCGCGGACCGATACTGACCAACGGAGCGTTCACCGGACCGCCCTTGAACTCCGGTTTTGACTGGCGCCTACCCGAGGTGAAGGGAGTGGCGGCCGTGTACAACGACGCGCCTCCTTCGCTCAGGTTCGATTTTTCTGGAAACCAGCCGGAGAATTGCACCGTGGTTTACCAGTTGGTTCCGGCGGTGTCCGGCAAGCGCTACGCCCTTCGCTTCGAGTACCGGACCGAGGGTATTGAGCCGGAAACCGGCTTGCAGTGGATGGTGAGGGACGGTGCCACTGGCGCGGAGATTCTGACTCCGCCCTTGAACCTTTCGAGCGATTCCTGGACTCAAGGAGGTCTGGCCTTTGCGGTACCACAAGGGGTGCAGGCCACGGCGGTGACGCTGATCTACCGGCGGCAACCGGGGACGGTGCGAATTGAAGGCACCGCCTGGCTGCGGAACGTCGGGATGGAGTTGCTGCCATGAAGAGAAACGAACGGGTTCTGGACGGGGCGATGGGATTGGCGGCCCTATTGGCATACGGGATCCTGACACTCTGGGTCGCGGACCGATGGGCGCTGGCCCTGTACCAGGCGGCAGCTTTGGGGGCGTGCGCGGCATTTGGAGTCTGGATGGCGGTGCGGCCGACGCGCGTGGCTTGGAGCGCGCTGCTGATCCCACTCGCGCTCATCCCAATCTGGGGGTTGGCGCAACTCGCGGCGGGCCGCACGATCTACCGGGCGGAGACCTGGAATTCGGTATTGAACTGGACTGTGAATCTGGCCAGTTTCTTCCTGGCCCTGCAGATTCTGCGGGAACCGCGGCGCCGGCAGCGGTTCCTGGATTGCCTTCTGTATTTCGGCGTGGCCGTGAGCATCCTGTCTACGGTCCAGATGTTCACGTCGGAGGGGCGGATCTTCTGGCTGTTTCCCAGCGGCTACTCCGACTTTGTGATGGGGCCGTTCATTTACCAGAATCAGTATGCGGCTTTTATCGAGACGATTTTGCCGCTGGCCTTGTACCGGGGCGTCACCCACAAGAAGCCGTTTGGGTATTGGGCGATGGCGGGGGTGATGGTGGCTTCGGTGGTCGCCTCGGCATCGCGGACGGGCACTCTGCTGGTTCTGCTGGAAGTTCTGGTGATCCCACTGCTGGCCTCGGTGCGGGGCCTGATTCCGGGGCGGACGGCCGCCCTCGCGCTCGGAAGCGGCATCATGCTTTCGGCCGTGTTCATCACGGTTGTGGGATGGGGCGTCGTCTGGCAGCGGTTTCAGCTGGCAGATCCGTATGGGGTGCGGCGCGACATGCTGCGGTCGTCGGTGCAGATGGTTCAGGAACGTCCCGTGATGGGCTTCGGTCTGGGCACCTGGGCCACGGCCTATCCCGCGTTCGCCTTGTACGATGACGGCCTGTATGCCAATCAGGCGCACAACGATTGGGCCCAATGGGGCGTCGAAGGCGGACTGCCGCTGCTCGCCGCCATGGCGGTCTTCGCTCTGCTGCTGGCGCGAATGGCGTGGACCTCGTTGTGGGGAGTTGGGTTGGTATCGCTGCTCTTACACAGCCTTGTGGATTATCCGATGCAGCAGCGGCCGGCGCTGGCGGGCTGGTTTTTTGCCATGGCAGGCGCGTTGGCGGCGGCCCAGGTCGTCAAACGGATCGCCGTCATCCCCAAGCCGGACAGCGGGTCCTGATGAATTATTACGAAGAGTTGGGGGTTTCGCCGGGGGCGTCCGCCGAGGAAATCCGGCACGCCTATAAGACCTTGGCGCGGTTATTGCATCCCGATCAGTTTACGGATGCCGCGATGAACCATCTGGCCGAGTTGCAGATGAAGCGGCTGAACGGGATCCTCGGCCTGCTCTGCAATCCCGAGGAGCGGCGTCGATACAACGTCCAGCTGCAGGGGCCTCCCGCGGTCCGTTCGGTGCGTCCGCCGGAGCGCACCGTGGTTCCGGCGCCGGTCGAGCGACGCTGGGTGCGCCCATGGGCCATCGGCTTATGTGCCTGGCTTCCGCCCGTGGCCGTTGTGATCGCATTTTTCGCGGCGCTTCTGTATTACGGCGGTGGTTTTCGAGAAGTCCTGCCCGCCGCGGCGCTGGACACCGGACAGAATTCAACCTCCACGGCACACGGCAGCGCTCGCGCGGCCGTGGCGGCAGCCGGGCCGTTGGCCGCCGCCGGGCCGGACGAGGAGAGTCTGCTGGCGCGGTTTAATGCTTCCCAGCGGGACCTGCAATCTCTTCGCGCCGAGAATCTGCGAATGGTGGAGGAACTGGCTGTGCGGGCGCGGCCCCAGTCCCGGGAGCCCTCCATTCCCGAACCACCGGCAGCCGCGCTGCAATTCGCAGAGCCAGACGTGAATCCGGTGACGCCGCTAGCGCGTATGGAACCGGCGATGAGCGAGCGTACCGGCCCCGCGCCTTCCCAGTTTGCGGGCAACTGGTATTACGTGCCGCTGCCCCATCCCACGGCCGCGAAAGGCACGTATCTCCCCCAATACATCGAGCTCCGGCTTGCCGAAGGAGCGGGTACGGTTCGCGGCCGCTACCGCGCGCTGTATCGGATTACGGACCAAGCGATCTCGCCGGAAGTGGCCTTTCGGTTCGAAGGCGCCGGCAAAATTCCCGTCGCCCAACTTGCCTGGACGGGTCCGGGCGAGTCTCGCGGCAAGGTTACTTTGCGGCTCATTTCGCGCGATCGGCTCGAAGTGAGCTGGATCGCCAGCCAACTCAGCGCCGACCTGAACCTTGCATCCGGTACGGCCCAACTCGTGCGTCAACGGGAGCCCTGATGATCGATATTCATAGCCACATTTTGCCCGGCCTGGACGATGGTTCTTCAGCGATGGAGGAATCGATCGCCATGCTCCGGATGGCGGCGGCCTTCGGCACGACCGACATCGTCGCAACGCCTCATGCCAATATGCAGTTCGCCTTCGACCCGGCCGATGTCGAGCGCCGGATCGCCGAATTGCAGGAAGCCGCGGGCGACGTGGTTCGCATCCATTACGGCTGCGATTTTCACCTCACGCCCGAAAACATCGACGACGCCCTGCGCGCGCCGGGCAAATACTCAATCAACCATCGAGGCTATTTGCTGGTGGAATTCTCCGATGGCTTCATCCCCAAAACCACCGGCGAGATCTTTACCGCGATGCGCAACGCCGGGATCTGTCCTATCGTGACGCATCCCGAACGCAACCGGCTGCTCCAGAAGAAAATCGAAGACCTGGAAGCGTGGGTGGAGCAGGGATGCTGTCTGCAGGTGACGGCGCAATCGCTACTCGGCTTGTTCGGTACCCACGCCAAGGAATTCAGCCATACTTTGATGGAGCGCCGCCTGGTGCACTTCCTGGCCAGCGACGCCCATGACCTTAAACATCGGACCACGGATCTGAAGCCGGCCTGGCAATACGTGGAAGAACACTATGGGGGCGATATGGCGCGCCGCCTGTTCATCGACAATCCGCAGTCTGCGTTGGATGGAATCCCGTTGACGCGGGTGCGGTCGCGCGGCCGGAAGAAGAGCTGGTTTTCCTTCTTCTCCCAGCGGTCAGAGGCCTCCGGGCGGAACGCAGGCGCGGCACTGGCCTCGCGCTAGCTGGCGAGACAGGCGCCGGCCAAAGTCACCTCATCCAGGTATGCCCGCAGGTCGTGGAGGCGCGGCCGCAGAGTCGTGAATTCCGGAGTTTCCACACTGCTGGCCAAGGGCAGCAGACGAGCAATCCGGGCGTAAACGGCCTCGGCATCAGGGTATTCGGCTTGACTGGCCAATGCAAAACCGCGGTCCAGCATCCGGTGGAGGAGCGCGGCCAGATCACGATCGGTTCTGGCCCGGAGTCCGGCCAGCTTGCCTGGGTCCCTCTCGCCCGTATCTGGTTGAATCTGCGTCGACATGCTTCTCTCTACTCTGAATAGACGTACGAGGGCCCGGCGGTGTTAGTTTCATCCCAACCAAAATTTGTGGAGCCGTTCCGTTGGAGAATTTCTGCGAACCACGGGAAGGATGCACCGCGGAAGGCGGGATTTGCGATTCTGATGATTCTATTGATGATTCTGTAGCCCGCCGCCGCATCACCGGGGAAGGCTGTGTCCGTTTTCGTACGTATCCCGGACGCCGGCGCGGTGCTGCCGCGTTTTGCGTCCTAGGATCCCCAAGCTGCGCTTTGTCGTTCCATGATTGCATCGTAAGCCGGAAGGCCGGGGCGAAGGTGGAGGCGACGCAAAAGTTCTGTAAAGAACGGGGGTGGTGGTTAGCGTTGTCCACCAGCCGGCAGTTTGGGCCGCAGAAGGTCTTCGATGTCGCCCAGTTTGTCCCCCAGCAGGTTTAACTTGCGCGCCAGACCTTGGATCTCGGACTCGGCCCGACGATTGACCTGGTAATCCAATTCGCCGCGCAGCCGGTCCTTGGCGTCCTGGCGGTTTTGGCTCATCATAATCACCGGGGCCTGGATGGCGGCCAGCATGGAGAGAAAGAGGTTCAGCAGGATGAACGGGTAGGGATCCCAGGCGGACCGCCCCAACGCTACGTTCAGCCAGGTGTACACCATCAGCACGACTCCAAACGTAATGATGAATGCCCAGGATCCGCCAAACCGCGCCACGGCGTCGGCGACGCGTTCGCCGGTGGTGGTCTCCGATTCGATGACCTCGTTCGGATTGCGTGCTGAGCGCAAGCGGACCAATTGCTGCGAGGCATGAAACTGGCGGCCGAGCACAGCCAGCATATCCATTCCCGCCATGGGCTTGCGTTCGAGCAGGACGGAGATATCGTGGCGGTCGACCTCGATGCACTCGGTCTCTTCCACGGCCAGGGCGCCGGTCTGGTGCGGGGTCTGGTCGAGCAGGGAAGCAAATCCGAAGAACTCGCCAGGCCCCGGCTGATCGACCACGATTTCCTGCTGGTCTTCGTCGACGGTGGTGACGCGCACTGCCCCGGAAACGAGAATGTAGGCGCGGCTGGAGGCATCGCCCATTTTGTAGATGCGCTGGCGCGGCGCGAACGTCTTGAGCTCGACTTGGCCGGCGAGCACGGCGGCTTCTTCGTCGTCCAGCAGAGCAAACAGCGGAACCTGCTTGAGCACGTCGGGGTTGCAGGGCATGGAGTCACCTCGTCGGGTAGGAATGGCGCTTCTACCCTAGAATTCCACAGAGGGGCGCGGAGGGACAAGGGGCGCTCCGAAGTTCCGTTCACTCGAGGGCGCGGGCTTCAAAGTCGCGCACCGCGTCATCCTCAGCGGAGTAGCGGACCTCGATCGGATGGCAGCACACCTCGCAGTCTTCGACATAGGTCTGCGATTTGACCGAGGTGTCGAGCACCATGGAAATCCGTTCCCAGCAATAGGGGCACGCGAAGAAGTACTCCATCGTCCCCAGGATAAGCGATGGGCAGGGGGGCGGTCCCGGGGGGCGCGGACGTTCGCGTGGCGCTCCGGGCGATTCCGTGCCTCACCGCATGGCGTACGAGCCCAGCACCTTCATGTAATTGGCGCGCTCGAAGGCGGCGGGCTGCGGGACGGCGTTGCGGCTCATGCTGCCTTGCATCTGCTGTATGGAGTCGTATTCGTGCTCGCCCATCCAGATGAGCAGCTCGGTGGCGAGCGTGTCGAGGTAGTTGATGCCACGCTTCAGTAGCGCCGAGGTCATCATTGCTACTTTGGAGCCGGCCATCATGGCTTTGACCACGTCGGTGGCGGTGTGGATGCCGCCCGTGAGCGCCAGGTCGGCTTTGATCTGGCCGTAGAGCACCGCGATCCAGTGCAGACGCAGCAAGAGTTCGTGGGAGCTGCTCAGGATGAGGTTGGGCACCACTTCGAGGGCTTCCAGGTCGTAGTCGGGCTGATAGAAGCGGTTGAACAACACCAACGCATTGGCGCCGGCGGCGTCCAGTTTCTGGGCCATGTTGGCCATGGAGCTGAAGTGGGGGCCGAGTTTCACGGCCACCGGCAGCTTCACCTCGGTTTTGATGGCTTTGACCAGCTCGACGTAGTTCAGTTCGACCTGTTCGCCGGTCACATGAGGGTCCACGGGGATGTAATAGATGTTGAGCTCGAGGGCGTCGGCGCCGGCCTGCTGGATCTGTTTGGCGTAACTCATCCACCCGCCCCGGCTGGAACCGTTGAGGCTGGCGATCACCGGAATCTTGATCGCCTTCTTGCATTTCCGGAGGTGTTCCAGGTATCCTTCCGGGCCGAGGACGCGGCTGGTCAACTCGGGGAAGTGGGTCACGGCTTCGGGGGAACGCTCGGAGCCCTCGGTCAGGAAGCGGTCGAGATCGTCGTTCTCGATTTCGATCTGTTCTTCGAACAACGAATGCAGCACGACCGCGCCGGCGCCGGCATCCTCCATGCGGCGGATGTTGCCCACGTCCTCGCACATCGGCGAGGCGGAAGCCACCAGCGGATTTTTCAATTTCAACCCCAGATACGTCGTCGACAGATCAATGGTCTTGGATAGGTCGATCATTTTTTCTCTCCCCCGTTGACGGGCATGTGGGCCCAATAGTCATACAGCTTCCAGCGGCTGGCCACGTCCTGTTCCGCCAGGGCCAGCAGTTTCTTGGCTTGCTCGGGATCGCTTTTGGCGAGCATGGTGTAACGAGTTTCGTTGTAGGCGTAGTCTTTCAAGGCCAGGGTGGGTGGGCGGGAATCGAGCAGGAAGGGGTTCTTGCCCTGGGCCGAGAGCGCCGGGTTGTAGCGGAACAGCGGCCAGTAGCCGGAATTGACCGCGGCCTTCTGCTGATCCATGCCGTGCTCCAGGTCGTAACCGTGCGCGATGCAATGGCTGTAGGCGATGAGGAGCGACGGCCCGTCAAAGGCCTCGGCTTCCAAAAACGCCTTCACGGTCTGCATGTCGCCGGCGCCCATGGCAATGTGCGCCACGTAGGCCGTGCCGTAGCTCATGGCCATGAGGCCGAGGTCCTTTTTGCCGGTTGGCTTGCCGCCAGCGGCGAACTTGGCCACGGCCGCGCGCGGCGTGGATTTGGAGGCCTGACCGCCGGTGTTCGAATAGACTTCGGTATCGAGCACCAGCAAATTGACGTTGCGCCCGGTGGAGAGCACATGGTCCAGGCCGCCGTAGCCGATGTCGTAGGCCCAGCCGTCACCGCCGACGATCCACACGCTCTTTTTGACCAGCATGTCGGCGACGCTCAGCAGGTCGCGCGCCTCGGCGGTGCGCAGCCCGCCGAGTTTCTGTTTCAAGACGCCCACGCGCTCGCGCTGCGCGAAGATGCCGGCCTCGGTGGTCTGATCGGCGTGAAGGAGGGCTTGCGCCAGGTCGTCGCCGAGGACGGAGCTGAGCCGCGCCACGAGCACGCGGGCGTAATCGTTTTGCGCGTCCACCGCCAGGCGCAGGCCCAGGCCGAACTCGGCGTTGTCTTCAAACAGCGAGTTCGACCACGTGGGGCCGCGTCCGTCGGCGTTCGTGCAATAAGGGGTTGTCGGCAGGTTGCCGCCATAAATCGAGGAGCAGCCGGTGGCGTTGGCAATCAAGGCGCGGTCGCCGAACAGCTGCGTCATCAGCTTGACGTACGGCGTTTCGCCGCAGCCGGAGCAGGCGCCGGAGAACTCGAACAGCGGCCGCAGCAATTGCACGTCCTTCACTTGGGTCAGAGAGAGCGACTGGCGGTCGGTTTCCGGAATCTTGAGGAAGAACTCCCAGTTGGCGGCTTCGGGTTCGCGCAGCGGCGGCTGCGCCACCATATTGATGGCGCGGTGCTTCACTTCGCTCTTGCTTTTGACCGGGCAGAACTCCACGCACAGGGTGCAGCCGGTGCAGTCCTCGGGCGCCACCTGCAGGGTGTACTTCTTCTCCTTCATCTCCTTCCAACGCGCAGGGACGGCTTTGAACGTGGGGGGCGCGCCGGCCAGGTATTTCTCGTCGTAGACCTTCGCCCGGATTACGCCGTGCGGGCACACCAGGATGCACTTGCCGCACTGGATGCACAGCTCTTCGTCCCACACGGGAATTTCGAGCGCGATGTTGCGCTTCTCCCACTGCGCAGTGGCCGAGGGGAAAGTGCCGTCCACCGGCATGGCGCTGACCGGCAGGTCGTCGCCTTCGCCGGTGATGATCTTGGCCGTGACTTTCTGCACGAACTCGGGCGCGGCGGCGGGGACCGGCGGCCGGATGTCGAACAGCGCCGTGATCTTTCCCGGGACCTTGACTTCGTGGAGATGGCTGAGTGCTGCGTCCACGGCGGCGTAGTTCTTCCGCACCACGCTCTCGCCGCGCTTGCCGTAGGTCTTCTCGATGGTGTGCTTGATGGCCGCGATAGCTTCCTCGCGCGGCAGCACGCCGCTGATGGCGAAAAAGCAGGTCTGCATGATGGTGTTGATGCGCGCGCCCATGCCGGTCTGCTTGGCCACCTCGTAACCGTCGATCGTGTAGAACTTCAGTTTCTTGTCGAGAATCTGCTGTTGCACCGTCCGGGGCAGGTGATCCCACACCTCGTCCGGGCCGTACGGGCTGTTGAGCAGGAAGGTGGCGCCGGGCTCGGCGGCCTTGAGCATGTCGACGCGCTCCAGGAAAGAGAACTGGTGGCAAGCCACGAAGTTGGCCTTGGTAATCAGGTAGCTGGAGTGCAGCGGCCGAGGCCCGAAGCGCAGGTGCGAGACGGTGATGGCCCCGGACTTCTTCGAATCGTAGACGAAGTAGCCCTGCGCGAAGTTGCCGGTCTCTTCGCCAATGATCTTGATGGAATTTTTGTTGGCGCCGACCGTGCCGTCTGCGCCGAGTCCATAGAACAGCGCGCGCACAGTCCCGGGAACTTCGGTCGAAAACTCGGGATCGTAGTCCAGGCTGGTGTGGGTGACGTCGTCCTTGATGCCGATGGTGAAGTGATTCATCGGAGTCTTCTTCTTCAGCTCGTCGAACACGCCTTTCACCATGGCGGGCGTGAATTCCTTGGAGGAGAGCCCGTAGCGGCCGCCCACTACTTTCTTGCTGACGCCCGATTCGGCGAGCGCCGTGACTACGTCGCAATAGAGCGGCTCGCCCGTGGCGCCCGGCTCCTTGGTGCGGTCGAGAACCGCGATGGACTTGGTCGAGGCGGGGAGAGCTTTGAGAAAGTCCGGGATGGAGAAGGGGCGGTACAGGCGGACTTTGAGAACGCCGACCTTTTCACCTGTGGCGACGAGGGCTTCCACGGTCTCGTGTGTCACTTCGGCGCCGGAACCCATCAAGATCAGGACGCGCTCGGCATCCGGGGCGCCCACGTAATCGAACAGGTGATACTGGCGGCCCACCAGTTTGGCGAACTTGTCCATGGCGTTCTGCACGATCGTCGGCGTGGCCAGATAGAACGGGTTACTGGCCTCGCGCGCCTGGAAGTAGACGTCGGGGTTCTGCGCCGTGCCGCGGATCACCGGGTGGTCGGGGGAGAGGGCCCGGGCGCGGTGGGCGCGCACCAGGTCGTCATCGATCATGGCGCGGAGGTCCTGCACCGTCAGCTGCTCGACTTTGGCGACCTCGTGCGAGGTGCGGAAGCCGTCGAAGAAGTGCAGAAACGGGACGCGCGATTCCAAGCTGGCGGCCTGTGCGATGAGCGCGGAGTCCATCACCTCTTGAATGGAGTTGGAGGCCAGCATGCCGAAGCCGGTGGAGCGGGCGGCCATGACGTCGCTGTGATCGCCGAAAATGGAAAGCGCATGGATGGCCAGCGAGCGCGCCGCGATGTGGAACACCGTGGGGCTCAACTCGCCGGCGATCTTGTACATGTTCGGGATCATCAACAGCAGGCCTTGGGCCGCGGTAAACGTGGTCGAAAGCGAGCCGGCTTGCAGGGCGCCGTGGAGCGCGCCGGCTGCGCCTCCCTCGCTCTGCATCTCGATCACCGTGGGCACGGTGCCCCAGATGTTGGGCTTGTGCTCGGCGGACCACTGGTCGGCCCATTCGCCCATGTTGGATGAGGGCGTGATGGGATAGATCGCGATGACCTCGTTGATCTGGTGGGCGACGTAGGCAGCCGCTTCGTTGCCGTCAATCGTAACTTTCGGGCGCGTGGTGGCGGGTGAACTAGTCAACTTCAGCCCCTCCTTCTCCAAAACAATATTATAAGACCTGTTTGTCGTAAAAATCTACAGAGAATTCGGACCAGACTGGGAGGCTTCTAAGCCATTGAATTCATTGAAGCTACCTGTCAGGCAGGGCGCCGTTCCTGATACAGTGAAGGCGGTGCCGAAGTCCTCGATGGAAGAGCGCTATCGCCAGCGGAGCTCCCGGCGGTGGCAGGATCGGCTGATCCGGCTCCTCGAGCCGCCAGCCCCATTCCTGATGAACCCGGGGGAACCGTTGGACTTCCCTCTGGGGCGCTGGAACCTGTACATCGGCGGCGCAGGCCGTGCGGTGGATGGCTACGTCAATCTCGACCTGGTCGCGATCGATGGGGTGGACGTGGCCGCGGACGCGGAGCAGTTACCGTTTCCGGACGGAGTGTTCCAACGGGTGGAGTGCGACGCCGTGCTGGAGCACGTTCGAGACCCGCAGCCGGTGATGGCAGAGATCCGGCGCGTGTTGCGGCCCGGCGGCTATGTCCACCTGGTGACGCCGTTCTGCCACCCGTTCCACGAGTATCCCCGGGACTATCGACGATTCACGCTGGATGGGCTAAAGGAGCTGGCCGGCCCAATGGAAGTGATTGCGGAGGGCTGGCGGACGGGGCCGACGGCGACCCTGCTGGTTTTCCTGATCGAGTATGTCAAACTGCTGCTGCCGTTCCGCATGTGGCGGGTGGTGTCGCACGGCGTACTGGGATGGCTGCTGTTTCCGTTCCGCTACCTGGACCTCTGGCTGCTGCGCTGTCCGTCGGCACGGCGTATGGGCAACCACTGCTACCTGTGGCTGCGGAAGCCCGGAGAATCCGCCGTACACAACGGGATTATCGATGCAGGTGATAGTAGAGCAGGGCAATCGGCAGGCCGACCACGTTGAAGTAGCACCCGTCGATGCGTTCGATGAACTTGGAGGCGAGTCCTTGAATGGCGTAGCCGCCGGCCTTGTCCATCGGCTCCCCGCTGGCCACGTAGGCGTCAATTTCGGGCGCGGTCATGGCGGTGAACCAGACGCGGGTGCGTGCGAAGTCGCAGACACGGTCCGATCCGCGGCGGAGGCAGATACCGGTGAGGACTTCGTGGCAGCGGCCGGAGAGCGCTTCGAGCATGCGGCGCGCGTCGCATGCATCGGCGGGCTTGAGCAGCATTTCGCCATCGACGACGACGGTGGTATCGGCGCCGAGAACCGTCTCGTCGGGCGAGGCATGGACGGCGATGGCCTTGACTTCCGCCAGGCGGCGCACATAGTCCTCGGGCGTTTCGTGGGGCAGCGGGGTCTCGTCGACCGAAGCCGATCGGACGGTGAACTCGATTCCGGCCTGGCGGAGAATTTCCGCCCGGCGGGGGGATTGCGACGCCAGGATCAACACGCTACCAGTGTAGAATGAGGGCCAGATGAATCACGCTTCCTCGAAGTTGATGGTTCGTCCCGGCAAGAAGGTTGACCTTGCAAGGATCGATCCGGGCGATACCCATGGAATGCACAAGCAGGCGTGTGCCGAGCACCTGGCGAAAAACATCGAGCGGCTTTCGCTGCTGCAATATCTGCTGTATGCCGAAGGGCGGCGATCGTTGCTGGTGGTTTTGCAAGGCATCGATGCCGGCGGCAAAGACGGCACCATCAAGCACGTCATGAGCGGGCTGAATCCGCAGGGCGTGCGGGTCACGCCATTCAAAGTTCCGGAGGGCGCCGAGAAGCGGCACGACTACCTTTGGCGGGTTCACAACGCGGTGCCGGAGTGGGGACAGATCGGCATCTTCAATCGCTCGCACTATGAAGACGTGCTGGTGGTGCGGGTGCACCGGCTGGTGCCGAAGGAGGTGTGGTCGCAGCGCTACCGGCAGATCAACGACTTCGAACAGATGCTGAGCGAAAGCGGCGTGCGCATTGTCAAATTTCTGCTGTACATCAGCAAGGAAGAGCAGGCCAAGCGCTTCCGCCTGCGGCTGCGCGAGAAGACCAAGAACTGGAAATTCTCGCCCGCCGATCTGAAGGAGCGGGAGTACTGGGATTCGTACATCGACGCCTACAACGACATGCTGCGCCAGTGCAGCACCCCTCACGCTCCGTGGTACGTGATTCCGGCCAACCACAAATGGTTCCGCAACCTGGCGGTGTCGAAGATTTTGGTGGAGACGCTTCAAGACATGAAGCTGGAATATCCCAAGCCGGCGGCGGATCTTTCGAAGATCCGGTTCGAGTAAGAAGAGGCAAAGGGCAAAGGGCAAAAGGCAAAAGGCAAAGGGCAAAGGGCGTCTTGCATGCTAGAATGAGTTCTTCCCCACATGGAACGCGCGAGCAAGCTCATTCAGGGACTGAGACTGCCCGGCGAGCCGATCGCCGCCGAAGAGTTGGCGCGCGCGGCGTGGGCCCAGGCGGTGGGCCAGAAGATTGCCGGGCATACGCGCGCGGCCCGCATGGTGCGGGCGCGGCTGATCGTCGAGGTGGAAGACAAGATCTGGCAGCGCCAATTGTTCGCGCTCACGCCGCACATTCTCGGCAATCTGGCGAAGAATCTCGGGGCGGGCGTGGTGGACGATCTGGAATTTCGGATTGTGCCGCGGCCGCGGGGACCGCAGCGCGCCGAGCAGGCGGTTTCCGCTCCGGCCGACGAGGCCGAGAGCATCGCCGACCCGGTGTTGCGGGGCATCTACCGCAGCGCCCGAAAAAAGGCCCTGGCGTGAAGCTCACCGAAACCGAAGTCCGGTACGTAGCCGGGCTGGCGAATCTGAATCTCAGCGACGCCGAGGTGCGGAAATTCCAGGCCGATCTGGACGAAATCCTGGCGCATATCGACCGGTTGAACGAGATTGACACCAGCGGGATCGAGCCCATGGCGCAGGTGCTCTACGATACCGAAGAAACCGCCACGCTGCGCGCGGATGTTGCGGTGCCTCCGCTGGGCAACCCGGCGGCTCTGGCCAATGCTCCGCAACCGGGCGGCGGGTACTTCAAAGTACCCAAAGTCATCGAACGCTGACCCATGGACGTTTCGTCGCTGACCATTGAACGAGTGAGGAAGGGCCTGCTCGGGCGCGAGTTTAGCGCGTGCGAACTGGCGGCGGAGGCGCTGCGATTCGCGGAGGCTGAGAATCCCAAAACCAACGCCTATCTGCGCCTGGCGCCGGAGCGCGCGATGGCTGCGGCCCGGCGGGTGGACGAACAACTGGCGCGGGGCGAAGACCCCGGGCCGCTGGCGGGAGTGCCGGTAGCGGTGAAGGATGTCATCCTCACCAAGGGCGTCACCACCACGTGCGGCTCGCGGCTGCTAGAGCACTATGTTCCGCCGTACGACGCCACGGCCATCGCGCGGCTGGAACAGGCCGGCGGCGTGATTCTGGGAAAGACCAATTGCGACGAGTTCGCCATGGGCTCGTCGAACGAGAACTCCGCCTACGGGCCCGTGCGCAACCCAGTGGCATTGGATCGCGTGCCGGGCGGATCGAGCGGCGGCTCCGCGGCGGTGGTGGCGCAGGGAACAGCAGTGGTGGCGCTGGGCTCGGATACCGGCGGATCGATCCGTCAGCCGGCGTCGTTTTGCGGGGTGGTGGGCGTGACCCCGACCTACGGGCGGGTGTCGCGCTACGGCCTGACGGCGTTTGCCAGTTCCCTCGATCACATTGGACCGCTCGGAAAGACGGTGCGGGATACGGCCACGCTACTTGGAGTGATCGCCGGGCGCGATCCTTCCGATGCCACGTCGGCGGACGCGCCTGTGCCCGACTACACCGCCGCGCTCGACGGCCAGGTCAAAGGTTTGAAGCTGGGGCTGCCCCGCGAGTATCTAAAGGATGTGGCGAGCGAATCCGGCGATCTGATGGCGCGCGGGGTGGATGTCCTGAAAAAATTGGGCTGCGACGTGCGGGAGATCAGCTTGCCCGCCACCGATTCGGCGGTGGCTTGCTATTACATCATCGCCACCGCGGAAGCCAGCTCGAACCTGGCGCGGTACGATGGGGTGCGGTATACCTTCCGGTCGGGCAGCGCCGAGACGCTTTCGGACATGTATCGAAACACACGCGGCGAGGGTTTCGGGGCGGAATGCAAGCGGCGGATCATGCTGGGCACCTACGTGCTGAGCGCGGGCTACTACGACGCGTATTATCTGAAGGCGCAGAAGGTGCGGGCGTTGATCGCGCGCGATTTCGCGAACGCGTTTCAAGAGGTAGATGCCATTGTGGCCCCGGTCTCGCCGTTTCCGGCCTTCAAACTGGGCGAGAAGGTGGACGATCCGCTGGCCATGTACCTTTCGGACATTTACACCATTACCGGCGACCTGGCGGGCATTCCGTGCATGAGCGTGCCATGCGGCAAGACGGCCGAAGGCCTGCCGGTGGGAATGCAGATTTTGACGCGGCATTTCGACGAGACCACGATGTTCCGGCTCGCGGATGCGTTTGAGAAGGCAGGCACCGCTTAGCCGGCCTGCGCAAGTTTCACTTTCAGAGGAGACAAGGAGAACGATATGCCATTTACGCTTCCATCGCTGCCTTACGCGCCCGAGGCTCTGGAGCCTCACATCGACAAAATGACGATGGAGATCCACCACGGCAAACACCACAATGCGTATGTCACGAACCTGAACAAGGCGCTGGAATCAGCGCCCGACCTGGCGAACAAGTCCGTGGAGGAACTGCTGGCCAACAATTGCGCGCTGGTGCCGGAAGGCATCCGCACGGCGGTGCGCAACAACGGGGGCGGCCACGTCAACCACAGCATGTTCTGGAAGATCATGAAGCCGGGCGGCGGCGGCCAGCCGGTGGGCAACGTAGCTCAGGCCATCACCGGCGCGTTCGGTGGTTTCGACGCCTTCAAGGAAAAATTCAACCAGGCGGCGGCGACGCGCTTCGGATCCGGCTGGGCGTGGCTGGTGAAGGCGGGCGGAAAGATCGAGGTCCTGTCTACCGCCAATCAAGACAGCCCGCTGATGGAAGGCAAGTTTCCCGTGATGGGCCTGGATGTTTGGGAGCACGCCTACTACCTGAAGTATCAGAATCGGCGGCCAGATTACATTGGGGCGTGGTGGAACGTGGTGAACTGGCAGGAGGTCGAAAGCCGTTTCAACGCGGGCAAGTAACCAAATACGAAAGGGCCGGCGCTCGCCGGCCCCTTTTGTTCCTCATGCAGTCTTGATTTATTTTGCGGGCTGCGCCATCTGTGTAAGGCGGCGCGATCCCCACACCAGCCCCAAGAGGCAGAGCGCCAACATCCCGAATGTGCCCGGCTCTGGAGTGACGACAATGTACTCCTGGGAGGCAGTCAAAGGACTGGGTGTATAGATGGAGACATTGGAGAAGTCCGCCCCGGTCTTTCCCACCACGGCAGCTTGGGCTGCGGCCAGATCGGCCTGGGCCAAGGTCAAGTCGCCGTTTTTGATCCAGTGGCCACTGAGCGGGCCATTGGGGTCGATGGTGGTGGGGTCGAACACGCCCCACATCGCGAAGCTCAGTATCTCTGCTTGGTACGCGCCGGCCGGAGTGCTCTGATTGATGGCCATGATCTGTTGGGCCAGATAGGCAACGGTCATGTAGTCTTGGAGCTGCGACGCCGCCGTTGCCGAGCCGGACGTATCGAACTTCAGCTGGGTCTGCAGGGTGGTGCCGTTCAACTGTGACATGTTCGTCACGTGGGCTTGCCAAAAGTCGCCGATATTCACATCGGTCGTAAAGTCATCGCACAGGACCTGCATCGCGACCCCACTAATGGTGGGGCCGGTCTGGCCGGCGACGCCCACCGTAGCCGTGTAGGGGTCTGTATAGACACCCGCCAGGTTGGGCGCAGCTCCTGTAGGGCCGATCAGTTGCATGGAGACAGTGGTGTCGGCCGAGGCAGTGGAAGCCAACACGGTGAGAACGGCGGCCATGACCAATAACGGCCGCTGAATTCTCCGGTCCTGCGAAAGTAAATGGCGCTTCATCGAGCTATTCCTCATCTTCACTTGCGATTGTTCCATGAGGGCCTTCATCTATCAATGGCGCTTGTACTCTCCGAATCGGGTAAATGTACTGTTACAGATTCGGCCAATCGCATACGAACCGGAGCGCGGTCACGAGGCGCCCCAAGGCCATTGGATCACGCAGTCGGAGTTCGGCCAAGTACGGTAAGGGGCATCCCTCGGTGGTCTGTTCCTGAAGAATCGGTTTGGTTGTAGGACCCGGCCTGGTACTCTCTGCTCCTGGTGAGGATGCCGATCGTGGCGTAACTACTTTGGGATTATGGGGAGACTGCCGCTGCAGGGGAAGGTGAGGCAGGCGCTGCCCGAAAATCGGGAGAAAAGTCCTATTACCGATTGTGCCGAACCACTCGGGTTTTTTTGGGGTTTTCGCCTGGAGGATGGCCGGACCGCGGCTCTTTTGCTTTTAGCGGGCCCGGTGTTGGAAAATGGCAGCGGGGAGGGGGTCGGTCCATGCCGTCTGATGGCGCCACAGGAAGACCAGCAGGGCAAGCAATGTACAGCGAATTCCTCACCAGCCAGAAGATGGTGGTGGCCCTTCTCGAATCGGCGTCCCAGGGCATCATCAGCATTAACCGGGAAGGGCGGATTGTGCTGACGAACCGGCGTGCCGAGGAGATGTTCGGCTACGCGCGGGAGGAATTGGTGGGGGCGCGGATCGAGATCCTGCTGCCGGAGTCGCGACGCGCGGCGCACGGCCGGCAGCGGGACGACTATATGGCGCAACCGCGCATCCGGCCCATGGGGATCGGGATGGACCTGGCGGGGCGCCGCAAAGACGGGATCGAGTTTCCAGTCGAAGTCAGCCTGAGCAATATCGAAACCGAACAAGGATTTTTCGCGATCGCGTTCGTGAGCGACATCAGCCAGCGCAAGACTCTGGAAGAACAGCTGCTGCAGGCCCAAAAGATGGAAGCGGTGGGGCGTCTGGCAGGCGGCGTGGCGCACGACTTCAACAACATGCTGACGGTGATTACGGGCTACAACCGGATGATCCTGGACGAACTGTCGCCCATGGACCCGCTGCGCGGCTATGCCGAGGAGGTGCTCAAGGCGGCCGATCGGGCGGCGGCGATCACCAATCAGTTGCTGGCCTTCAGCCGCCGGCAGATCATCCAGCCGCGAGTGATCAGTGTGAATACGGTGGTCAGCCACACGGAAAAGATGCTTCGCCGCCTGCTGGGAGAGGACATTCAGCTGGTGCTCGATCTGCCGGTGGGGGTGGGTAATATCAAAGCGGATCCGAATCAGATTGCGCAAGCCATTGTGAACCTGGCGGTCAATGCCCGGGATGCCATGCCGACTGGAGGCCGGATTGCCGTGGAAACGGCGAACGTGCATCTCGACGAGAACTATGTGCGCACACATCTGGGAGTGCAGCCGGGCGATTTTGTGATGATTGCGATGAGCGACACCGGTTATGGCATGGACGCCTCCACGCGCCAGCGCATTTTCGAACCGTTTTTCACCACCAAGATGCAGGGCAAGGGCACGGGGCTGGGACTGGCCACGGTGTACGGCACCGTGAAGCAGGCGGGCGGCGACATTTGGGTCTACAGCGAGGTAGGGCAGGGCACGACGTTCAAGCTGTATTTTCCGAGGGTGGACGAAGCCGCAGCGGAAACCGAAGCGCCCGGCGCGGAAAAGGCGGCTGCCGGCGGCGAGACGGTTCTGGTGGTGGAAGACGAGCAGGCGGTTCGCGAGCTGACGGTCAAAATGATGGAGCAGCTTGGCTATGTGGTTTTGGCGGCGGCGTCGGGCGCCGCGGCCCTCGAGATCGCCCAAGCCTATGCCGGCAAGATTGCGCTGCTGGTGACGGACGTGGTGATGCCGCACATGAGCGGGCGGCAAGTAGCCGACCAGTTGCTGGCTGCGCGTCAGGACCTGAAGGTGCTCTACCTGTCCGGATACACGGAGAACACGGTGATTCACCACGGCGTGCTCGACAACGGAGTCGACTTCCTGCCCAAGCCATTCAGCCGGGAAGCCCTGGGGCGAAAGGTCCGGGAGATTCTGGGGAAAGCCGCCGCGGACCGGTAGGAGCGAGTGGCCGCTTCGGGCCGGCCCGCCGAATCAACGAGCCCCCGCGCTGGCGCATCCTGACCCCATCTCGGCCATGGGCAGCACCACCTGCACCGTGGGTTGCCGTCGTCGGCCCTCTCTTCGAGCTGCCTCACCGCCCGCTGCCCTTCCATCCGATTTGGCTTCTTCCGAGCGGCTCTCCTTTTTCTCGCGAAAAGAAAATTGCTCTCAGCCTATTCAGGCGTCGAGCAGAGAGTCGCTGCCTTCTACGATCTGCCGGGCATTCCCCATTTCACGCTAAACCGGAACCCAACGAAGCCCCCAGTTCCCGGCGCCGGACGGCCTCTTCCTTAAACTCCGGAGTGAACTTCCGTCGAGACAATCCTCTATTCTCCATTCATGAAAAATGAATCTTGATCGCCTGTCTCAGTTCATTTGCAGCACATCCGGTTGGTCTATCTTTGGTCCAATTTACAATACACTCTTCAGTCTTCACGGCGCGCAACTTTAACTCAGCGCACGTGTCAGATTTATACACCGAGCCACGCTGAGATTGACGAATCTTAAGCGGATAGAGGGATGGAGCTTCGATTGCGAAGCCCAGGCTTCACTTTTCAGAGCCAGAAGCCGCGGAGAATGGGCGGGCGTTTTCCGCGATGAGCCACAGGAACTCTGCATTCCAACTAGGGAAGGATCTCCTACAAGATGCGTGCCACTCTCTCACACACCGGCGCTACACTGCTGGCGGCGATCGCCAGCTTGACATGGATGTGCGTTCCAGCGTTGGGGCAAACGGATTCCCTGGCCCTGTCGTCGAGTTCCGCCGCGCCAGGAGGCACGGTCACGCTGAACCTGTCGCTCAACGCTCCCACGGGTCAGCAGCCGTCTGGGATTCAGTGGACCTTCGGCTATTCCGCGGCGGATGTCGTGGCGCTGTCGGCGGCGGCCGGACCCAGCGCCAGCGCCGCGGGCAAAACCCTATCCTGCAGTTCATCCCCGGGCTCTTCGTTGTGCATCCTTAGCGGGCTGAATAATCAGGCCGTGCCGAATGGGGTGGTAGCCGTGGTGACGGTGACCCTTTCGGCCAGTTTTGCAGGGACGTCGATTGCGGTGGCCGGCACGATGGGGGCGTTGCCGACGGGCAGCGGCCAGGCGGTGACCGGCACCGGAGGCGCTGTGACGCTGGCAACCGGCAGTTCCACTGGAAGCGCGGTCTTCCTGAGAACGGACGCTACTACGCAAGGTTCGTGGAAGCCCATCTATGGCAGCGAAGGCTATTCCGTGATCGGCGATTCCACCAGCCTTCCTTCCTATGTGACGTTGGCGTCCGGCGCATCCAGTTTTGTCTGGGCAGCGTCCACCGCCGACGTTCGCGCGCTGCAGAAAGCCGCCTCGAGTACGGACCGGATCGCAGCCGCCTGGTATTCCAACAGCACACTTGATGTTCACTTCAATTTCTCCGACCAAAGCGCACATGCGGTCGCGATCTACCTGGTCGACTGGGATCTGGCAGGGCGATCGGCCGTTGCGGAGGTGATGGATGCCAATGGCAACGTATTGGACACGCGGACGGTCGCGAATTTTGGCGGTGGACAGTATCTGGTGTGGGACCTGGCGGGGAATGTCACGCTGCGGCTCTCCGCGCTCCATTCGAACGCGGTGCTCAGCGGAATCTTTTTCGGCCCGGTTCGATTGCCCGTTCCATCGTGCGCGGGCGTCTACCGCGGGGGCGCCTGGTATGTTGATTGGAATTGCAACGGTCTATGGGATTTGACCGATGCGGCGCACGTCTTCAGTTTCGGCCAAGCGGGGGATGTGCCAGTGCTGGGGGATTGGAATGGGGACGGCCGGCTCAAGATCGGCGTCTTTCGCGCCGGCACGTGGTATGTCGACTGGAACGGCAACAACCAATGGGATTCGACCGATGCAGCGCATGTGATGAGTTTCGGACAGGCGGGCGACGTGCCGGTCCTGGCCGATTGGAATGGAGACGGCCGGCTCAAGATCGGCGTCTTTCGCAGCGGCGCGTGGTATGTCGATTGGAACGGTAACAACCAATGGGATGCGACCGATGCTTCGCATGTGATGAGTTTCGGACAGGCGGGCGACGTGCCAGTGCTGGGCGACTGGAATGGCGACGGCCGGCGCAAGATTGGCGTTTTTCGCAGCGGGTTATGGTACGTCGACTGGAACGGGACGGGTAATTGGGATCTGTTGGATTTGCCTCACGCCTTCGTATACGGTCAGCCGGGCGATGCGCCGGTGATGAGTAACTGGAGCGCGGTCCCGTAGACGCCGGACGGAAAAGTTGCAGTGACGGGAGAGTACCTTGAACACGACGCGGGCGCACGGGCGGGGTTGCGGAGTGGGCAGGCTCCAGGAAGCCTGCCCACCGGTCTGCTCAACGGGACGCGGAGAGGACCTTGGGCATCGCCAGATAGCCGACGACGCGATCCTTCTGGACCTGGTTGACGACCAGCTCGTACGGCTGGCGGGCGCGAGCGACATAGAACTGCACAGGCTCGTTGATGGACCGGTCGCGCTTCTCCACTTTCTTGTCATCGGCAAGGACATCGAGAGTGAATCGATTGCGCTTGGGGTCGGCTCTCCTGAGGACGACACTGATGGTGCCGACGCGCTGCGGCTGGCCGGTTTTCTTCACATCGAACTCGACGTAGTTCCGCTCGCCGAGTTCGCGCAAGGCCGCCAACTCCTTGCCATTGGTGGCAATCAGGCCGCTCTGCACACCCAGGTCACCCTGAACGCTCTTGAGATCGGCAACGGTCTTATCCAGGTCGGAACGGGTTTGCGAGACTCGAGTGTCGACGGAACTCACACGGTCGATGGTCTCGGCGATTTTCGTATTGGCGGTGTTCGCGGCATCCTTGACCTCGCCGATGGCGGACGCGACCTGTTGCTGGGCCTGCTGCTGTTCGGACTCGATCTTCTGGGCAAGGTCGTCGGCATGGCGCTGGGCGCTCTTACTGGCCTGGCTGGCGGCCCGCAAGGCCCGGCCGCGCTCATCATCAATCCGAGCGCTGAGTTCGTCAAGCTTCTTGGAGGCGGTGCTGGACTGCGCTTCCGAGCTCTCCCGCATCGAGGTCATTCCGGATTGGGTTGAGGTCTCGAGCTGGCTCAGCCTTTGCTGGAGCTTTCCCGTGCTTTCGAAAAAGTAAATGTTACCGGCCACGAGAACGGCCGCGATCGCGAGAATCACGGGAGAGTGCCAGTTATGGTGCGAGTTCCCTTCAGAGTTTCCTTCAATGGAAGTCGTAGAGTCGTTCATAAACCGTTGCTCCTTTCGATGCTCTGGGTTTCTATAAGAAACCCCATCGGCACCTGGCCCTGTGCAATCTCGGAGCCAAATGCGCCATCATCTTGGCATGGCTGATCGAAGAGGGCGCGACTGCCCCGTCGTGGGTTGCGGGGAGGCCCGGGCGGGCGGAAGAAATTACCGGGCTGAACCGTACCGTTTCACCTGCGACCGGAATCGAGAGGTGATCGAGCGTACGGTTCATCGCACGTTCGACTGGCAGGCCGCGTGCATCGATTCTTCCGCATGGCGAAGCCAGGGCTCGGAACAATTGCGATCGCGGGTGCAGCTTGCCTGCAGGCGACGATACTGGGAGCGCAGACGAAGCCGTCGCCGATTCGGCACGAAATCGTCCTTTCCTCCGGAACCCCGCTTACAGTTCGGCTGAAGGAGGCGCTGGATACCCGGAGGGACCGGCCGGGCACACGATTCACCGCTTACCTGGCAGCCGCGCTGGTGCAGAAAGAGGGCGAGGTTCTCGCGCGCGGAACGGTTTGCCACGGTCACCTGGTGGAGTCGAAGCCGTCGGGCCGGTTTCGCGGACGGGCCGTGATGGCCCTGACGCTCGATTCGGTGGAGTGGAATGGCCAATCGTATCGGGTTGTGACCTCCGCTGCGGCACGCACCACCCAGATTCCCAAGAGGCGCAATCTGGTTTGGATCGGGAGCGGCGCGGGCACCGGGGCGGCGATCGGAGCGATTGCGGGGGGCGGAATCGGGGCGCTGATCGGAGCCGGCGCGGGGGCAGCGGCGGGGACAACGGGCGCGCTGGTCACGGGGAAACGGAACCTCCAGCTTGCCCCCGAAACTCGTCTGACCTTCCGGCTCCGGGAGCCCGTGACCGTGCGGATGTGAGGAAGCGGCGGTGTTTGCGCGGGTTTACGGCTGCGCCTTCCACTCCACTATAATGATGGAGTCTTTGGAACTCCGCGCGCGAAGGACGAGGCGCTTCCAGCCGTTCGTCTCGCTGGGAGCTTCCATCACTTCGAGATCCGCGGTGCGCGCCGGGTCCCACTCATACACGGTCTTGTTCCAACCGTTTTGGGGTCCGGGAGGTTCCTGCGCGGCGCCAGCCCCATGCAAGCGGGCGGTATAGACCACCATGCCGCCATTGGTGAGATTGCCCGGGGAGACGTCGAACCGGATGGGACGTCCCGGCAGCGCTCCAGTGGATGAGCCGATTGAGGTTTTGCCGCCCTCAAAGACGATGGTCTCGTTCTTGCGCAAGCGCCCGGTCCAAATCAACCGGCCAGACGATGGAGTGGCGGGGACCGAGACACCGTTGGCTGGTTGCAGCTTCGGCGCCCCAGAACCAGATCGAGGAACGGACGGCTCCGGATGGGGAGAAGCAGTGGCGGGCAGGGGCTGCGGTGCGCGTGCCGGCGTGGGTGGCGGAGCCGATGGCTGCGAGGCGGCTTGCGGCGGGACCGGCGAGGCGCGCAGCATGGCTGGGGGCTCCTGGATGCTACGCGACGGCGTGGAAAGGGAAGGCGCCTCAGCGAGCAGAGCGGCCGGAGAAGGTTTCGGCGCCGGTTGAGCCGGAGGGGCTTCCGACTTTCGTTCAGGCGGCGGGACTGATCGCGCTTCCGCGGTGGAGGAAGAGCGGACTAAACGCCGAATCGCGGCGAGCCGATCCTCGACGCCGGCGAGCCGGCCGCGGTCCGCCGGACGTGGAGGCACGGCGGCAGGCTGCCTATGGATCTCCTCCTCCACCGGCTTGGCGGGTTCCGCCGGCTCTGCGGGCGGGGGCGGAGCATCCACTTGCTCGTGGCGTGCCTCGTTCTCCCAGTTTTTCCACAAGGCCGCAGCTTGCCGGGCTGCCTGCTGATCGATGGCGGGCGCCGCAGCGGTCTGGTCGCGGTCGGGAACGGCGGCAGGCTTCTGCGGGCGCAGGGTCCACCAAGCGCCGACGCCCAGGACCGCGGCCAGGAGCGCGAGGGCCGGCCAGACTGCCACTCGGGTACGACGCTGCCCGCGTCCTGTGGCGGGCGACGGGGAGGGAGCGCCCGGCCTGATGGACGGCCCCATGGCAACAACCGAGGGCGCCGAGTTCCAGCGCACCACCACGTCCTGAAAATTATCGGGCGCCAGGGACTGATCTGCTTCGCGCAGGAAGAACCGGCCGCGAGCGGTGCCGTCCGCGGGCTGCAACACCACGCCAAAATGCCAGGGCTCGAAAAAGAAGCGATTGAAGATTTCCAAGTCGCGCCGCGCCAGGGTCATGGAGGCTTCGGGGTGAGCTCGGAACCAACCCACTGGTTGGAGCCCGGCGAGTTTGGGATCCCAGCGGACGCGCGCAACCAGCCCGCCGAAAGCGCGCTCCCACTCCTCGGAGCGCGGGGGGAAACCACGACCGTCCGGCGCCGGGGCCATTTGCCGAAAGGCGAGAATCAGGACTCGCGAGTCTTCCCGCCGGCCGAGGAGGACTCCGTTCACCTCGGTAGCCTCCGGGGACAGAGGCAGCCCGCAGTTGACGGAGCGGTTCTTGCCAAGAAAACCTCCACCGAACTCGAGTTTTAAGTGGAGAGGCCGGCTTGGCTTGGGGAGCGACGCTCCGCTAATCTCCGCCAGCAGAGAAGACTGGCATTCCACGTAGCCATTGTGGGATCTGACGCGGACCGGGTACACCTCCCGAGGTTTCGGCCGGGGAGCGGATCGCTCCCGCGATTTCATCCGAATCGGCCGGGGGGCAGTTCTGTTTATTCGGCTCTGCATGGGCTCCATTTCAAGGAGCAGTTGAGGTGCCAGTGTGGCCGGGCAGACGGGAACTGAACCGCAGGGAGGCCTCGGGAGTGGATCGGTTCTGAAGCATGACAACTTCGAAGCCGTGGAGCCAGAGGCGGTGGTCCGCGTGGCTGCCGGCGAGGACCGGCCCCCAGTCAGAGTCACGAAGGTGGGCGCGGTCGAGTTGCATCACAACGACGGCTGGAATGCCGCGCTCCCGGTGAACCGCGAGCCAATTCTGGATTTCCGCCTGAGACCAGTGGGCGGCGTCGATCGCCGGGGCGCGGCGGGGCCAGGGGACGCGCTGGAAGGCCGGACCGCAAGCTCCCTGGATGGGGTAGCACGGGGCCGGGCCACGCACGTCCAGACCGTAATAGGCCGCAGCCACGGGGTCGGCGGCGACGGCAATATCGGCGCCCGTGCGTTGGTGAATCGATAAAGCGGCGCTGACGGCGTCGCGGTAGTCTTCCTTTTGATATTCGGGAAGGAACTCCGCGCGCAGGTCGGAGATGAACCAGGCGCCCCCCAGCAGGATCAACGACGCGGCGGCGGTGCGAGGTCCGGCGCGCCGAATGAGCCCCATGAACAGAAACAGAAAGATCGGCACAAGCGCAGCCAGATGCCGGGCATCCGGCTGCTTCCTGGTGGCGAAGGCCACGGCGAGCACTTCCACGACACCGAGGAGAGCCGCTGCGCCCAGAAGGGGCACCACGCGATCCCTGAGGCGGAGTTTCAGGAGGACCGGGTAAGCGGCAAAGACCATGCCGGCACAGATGGCCAAGGCGCCCAAGACGACCGGAACGGCGTACGGATGGAAGTCCAGAGAGAACTTGCGATTCGGTCCGAAACCAGAGAAGCCCGCGAGTTCATAGGCGACGGAGGCCATTTGCCGGACGCCCGGTGGAGGATAGTTGTAATCCACGATACCCCGATGCAGCGTGAAGGCAAAGAAACCAGCGAGCGCACCAAACGGAAGTACGAAAACCGCCAGCGGCATCGTCCAATACCGCCACCGCAGATCGGACCGATCGGACCAGTAGGCAAGCCCGAGGATCAACGCCATCGGGGCGGCGGCGAGCAGAAACAGCATGTGGAACAGACTTCCGACGATGAGGGAGGCGAGGCAGATCCACGGAAGTGGCGCCAGCCTCTCGACGAAATCGGCAGTGATGAATCGCACGACGCAGGCGAACGCGGTAGTGCTCAAGGCCAGGAGGATCATATACGGGCGTGCTTCGGAAGCATAGTGCCAGACAAAGGGAAGCATGCCGGCCGCGAGCCAGGCCGCACGGGACTTGAAGAGGCGGGCCGATGACCACACCAGGACGAAGCTGAAGAGAAGGATGAAGGGGATATTGGCTGCGCGCAGAGCAAACTCGCCGGCGCCGAAGAGCTTGGTCCAAAAAAAGAGGTAGACGTAGTAGAGAGCCATCTGCAAGTCGGACGAACCGCCGGTGAGCAGAGACCCAGCCAGGCTGCGGAGGCTTTCGTGGCTGGCGAGCCAGGCGGAAAAGGCCTCGTCGGTCCAAAGGCTGGCGCCGCCGATCGACAGGCTCAGCACCGCGGCATAACATACGGCGCAGATCACGAGAGTACGGGAGGACATCATGAAGACTTGCAGCCTTGTAAGACGACCCCCTGGCGGCCGGAGAGTTCGACGGAACGGACGGACTGGCCGTCGAGAGTCGTGAGCGGGGTCGGCAGGGTCACGGTTCGGGGGGGCAGGCCGGGCTCGCCGAGCAGAACCATCCCGCAGGAAAAGTTGCGCTGGAACACGCCCTGGCTGTCGGTGCGCGGGCCGAGCGGGGCTCCGAGATCAATGTCGTAGCCGTCCCACCAGTTGGAGGGGTTGTCGGCGGAGTTTCCAAAACGATCGTCGCCGCTGGAGACCAGGAAATAGCCGGCCAGGGCGTACTGCAGCGCCGAGCGGTCGGCCGTGAATTCCTCCAGGGTAATGCCGCGGCCGGCGGCGTGGATGCGGTCGACGTACGCGAAAAGGGCGGAGACCGACCAGATGCCGGAACCGCCGGTTAAGTTGGGGTCACTGCCGATTCCGTGTTCGATATTCAGATTGTCAGCCGACCGGATCTGGCGCTGAATGGCGGGATCGGCGTCGCGCACGCCCGGCGGCCCGGCAAACCAGATGGAATTGTGAACGATTTCAGCTTTGGGGAGTGCTTGCCGGATCTGCTCGACGAATCCGGCGACGTGGCCTCTCCATGCCTCCCAGGTCATGGCGCGGCCGGTGCCCGAATCGACGGGCGGAACCTGGCGGCCATTCCCGTCAGAGACGCGAAACTCCATGTTGACATCGTCGATCCATAGACCGAGGTAGCCGTGGGACAAGAGGGCTTTGGCGCGGTTGATCCACCAGGCGCGAAATCCGGAGTTGGCGATGTCACCGGCGTACTGCGGGCAGACGCCCCGGGCGCAGCCCCACGGGATGTAGAGCAAACTGCCACGGGAATCGTGGAGGATCCAATCGGGGTGGTCACGGACCAGGGGCGATTCCCGCGGAATGCCGTAGAGGTCGAAGTAGACAAGGGCATTCGGGTACCACGCGGTCTTGGCGTCAAAGTATGGCGAAAAGACGGCCATGCGCTGGAAGTGGGTTCGAAACCATTGCTGCTGGGCGCGGGAGGGCGCGTCGGTGAACCGATCGAGATCCGGCGCGGCGCGGCGCTGGTAGTGAACCCGGCCTGCATCGGCGCACCACAAGGGCGCGATGGAAGCGGCCAGCAGACCGATCAGACAGCGGAATCGCATCAGTTCATTACCTGTACGCGGGAGGGCTCCGGCAGACGAGCGGCCGATTCTTCCGACACCCGCGAAGCGATCGGGTCCGCGAGAATGATTCGAAGGTGTTCGGCGAGGCGCAGCGCCAACGCGATGATCGTGAGGGTCGGGTTTGCGTGGCCGCCGGTCGGAAACACGGAACTGCCGGCGACATATAGGCCGTGAAGGCCGTGAACGCGGCAGTTGCGGTCCACAACCCCGGAGGAATCTTCTTCAGCCATTCGCGTGGTCCCCATGTGGTGGGGGCCGCCCTCGAGATCCGGCGGCCACGATTCCCCGGAGAGCCAAGGAGATTCGATCACATGTCCCCACCCAAGCCGAGGGAACTCCTCGGCCGCCCAGGAGGCCATTAAACGAATGGCTTTGCGATCCAAGGGGGTGGTTCGCCAATCGAGGCGGGCCTGTCTCATGCCGAGGGCGTCGACTTCGCTGGAGAGAACGACGCGGCTATCGGGATTGGGAGCCTGCTCGGCGCGAGCGTAGATGACGAAACGGCGCGAGTCGCCGCGCGGCCGGTCTTTATGCACCAGGCGCCGCCATATCTCGGGAGCGAGTTGACGGCTCTCGCGGACGACTCTGCCGAGCTGGCCCAGCGTTTGTAGGTTGAGTTTCCGCGTTTTCCAGCCGGAGCGGAGGTGTTGGAAGGCCATCCATGCGCCATCGGGGTCGTAAAAGGGATCAATGGCGAGGCTTCCGTTGAGAGTCCGGTTGGCGGCCTGTGCTTCCGGCGCCAGGGACAGACCGGGCAAGCAAAAGGCGCCGCCCAGTTTGGAGAGGCGCGAGTACCGAGCGGCGAGGCCGCCGCGATCGGGGGCCAGGAGAAGGCCGCAAGGCATGTGCAGGTGCTCATGAAAGAACCGGCCGACCAAATCCCGATGGTTGCCGAGACCGGCCGAATGGCAGCTGGTGGAAGAGAGCAGGAGGCGGGAATTTTCGATGGCGCCGCAGGCGAGCACGAAGATCTTCGCCCTCACCTGGAGGGTCCGACGATCGAGCGTGCGGACCATGACGCGCTCGACGGAACGCCCGGATGCGCCGGTCAGGAGCTCAGTGGCGTTGGCGTGCAAGAAGACGTGAACGTTGGGAGCGCGGCGCAGCTCTTCGCGAAAGCGCTTGCCGAACCGGAGGCTGGCACGGCCCCGGCCGTTGTAGTGCCAGACAAACCGCTGGAAGCGATCCGGCGGAAATTCCCCGAAGGGGATGCCCATCCGTTCCCAGGCGCGGGCATCATAGAGATACGGTCCGACGCCGCAGAGGTCATGGGCACGGCGCAAGTACGGCTCCAACTGGGCGCCGGCAATGGGCCATCCGCTCCACGGCACCCACGGCCGTTTCTCGTAATCGATGGCGTGGAGGGGTGTGCAAATACCGCCCCAGCAATTGGTGCTTCCCCCGAAACGCCGGCTGCGGCATTCATGGAGCTCCTGAAAGTATTTTTCGCCGATGCTATCGGCCGAGCCGAGGCGCTGGACGCGGTCTTCCCTCCGATAGCCGCCACTTTCGAGCAGAACCACCTTGAATGGAGAGGAGAGAAGATCTCGAGCGAGGGCAATGCCGGCCGCGCCGCCGCCGATGATACACACGTCGGCTTCGATGGGGGAATCGTGCGGGAGGGTTCGTATGTCCGCGATCATAGAGTCACCATCCGTGGACCGGGAGCCCAGTGAACGCAGACCGGAGGCGATCCGCTTTCTGAGCGCGCGGCCTCAGGTTGAGGCAGAGAGTGAACTCGTGGCACTCGTCAACTTCGTACTCGAACTCGGCGAGCGCGTTGAAGAAAATCTCGCTGCAGCGCTTGCTGTGGAGCTCGATACAGATGTTGCGCACTCGGGGAAGCCATTGAGAAACGTTGGCGGCGAAGAGTTCGGCCTCGCTGCCTTCGATGTCGACTTTGACCAGATCCACGGTCTTCACATGGGCGAAGTCGAGGAGGGTCGGCATATCCCACGCGTCCACATCCGCCTGCGACTCGGTGGCGGCTGCCACGACTTGGGTGGACCATTCGCGTCCGTCGCAGGACGAGCCGCGCGAAAGGGCCAGCCGCGCGCATCGCGACCATACCGCTCCGTTGAGGGTTGTCACGCGATCTCCATACGGCTCCAGATTCTTGAGGCAGAGCTGATAATTCCCCGGGTCCGGCTCCACCGCGAGGATTCTCGCGTCCGGATAACGACTGGCGAAGTAAGCGCTGGCATAACCGACGTTGGCCCCGAGGTCCAAAATGACTTTCTGGTCCTTCAGACGGTCTGATACGAGCGCATACTCGTGGCGGACAAAAAGCTGGTCGAAGACGTGTTCATCGCTACTCGGGTTCATTCGCACGGCCACCGGGTGAACCAGATGCGGAGGCTTGATGACGGCCAACCGCATGGCGCGCCCAGGCAAGCGCGCCAGAATTCGGGCAAAGTACCAGCGCAGGCCCAGCATGGGCCCGAGGGCCCGGCAATAGTCCACGACCCTTCCCAGGAAACGCATGGATCTGACAATCGAGCGCGGTTTCAGATGTCTTTTGCGAGAGGCTGCTTTCATCGGATCTTTCCTTCCGGGAGACTTGGGGGCTGCGCCGCAGCTTCGTGAGCGGGCTGAAGCGTCCATTCAGAGGCGCCGCTGCCTGCCGAATCGGCGGCCGCGAGGGCGTGTTCCTCGAGCGTGAAAATACGGTACCGGGCGGCGATGCCGGCCAAGGCAGAATCGGCGACTTCCAGCTTGCGGTGGAGCGGAAGCGTCATCCCTGGAAAGAACCCAAGCTCCGGGGCCTCGCTGAGCTGGAGGAAATCGAGCGGGTGGAGGAGGAATGACGGCGCGATGTGGCAGGCACGGCAAGAGGCCAGGGCCATGTTCAGATACTGGCGCGCCCCGGCGGGCGAATGGCCCGACAGCCAGATGAGGTAGCTGAGGTGAAAGGGCGTGCGAACGATAGGCACCGTCGTCACGGGAATGTCGACGAGGGAGCTCCGCTCAGAGCGGTGCGGGCGGAGCGAACCGAAGCCGTCCCGCCAGCGGCCGTAGAGCCGGCCCCGGCGCCTGCGTTCCTTCCAATCTAAATTGCTGGTCATCAGATAATAGGCGCGGGCGAGCGGGCCGAGAAACGTGGGAAGCCGCGAAGCGTCATATCGATAACCGCGCGCGGCCAGGACATCGGCCACGGCCGTTGAGGTGCTAAAGCCAGGCCCGCGAAAGCCGCGCACTCTACGTCCGGTTACTCCTTCAATGTGTTGTTCCGCCAGGGCGACTTCCCGTTCGATTTCTGTGTGGGAATAGAGATGAAGCCAGGGTTCGTGATGAAAGGAGTGGTTTCCAATCTCATGCCCGGCGCGGGCGATCGAGCGAAGCAGGGGCGCATTGCGGGGCAAGGCGGCATCCTGCCCGACAATAAAGAATGTGATGCGCAGCTTACGCTCCTCAAGGAATCGCAGGATCCGCGGCACGGCGACTTCCAGATAGCTTGGGAACACTTCCCAACCGGCGAGCCCCCGGGTTTTCATGTACGTCCACTTGTCGTCGAGATCGAGCGACACGCTGGCAGCGGCTTCAGGCGGCGAGTTCATGGAACCTCCGGGCATGGCGCTGGGCAAGAAGGACAGTTTCATTGACGTTGAGCGTTCCTCCGGCGATGTGAGCGGAATTCAAAATGTGAATGCGGGACAAGGAAGTATCGACGGGTGGCATTCGCCGGGACGAGCCAGGGGTGGGACGGGCGAAGACGTAGCGGGCCCGGGAGACGCGGCTGGCGACAATGTCGCCCTCGGAGAGAGACGGATGCATGCGGCGCAGGCCGCTGAACAATTCGGAGACGATCTGATCGTCGGAGCGGCGGAAGGCGGGGTCGTCGGGCCGCAGGTAGCGGGGAAGATAAACCAGGGCATGGCCTTGGAACCACTTGCGATCGACCAAGGAGGACATCTCGATGACACCGGTCAAGGGAATCGAGCCATCGGCGATATTGGTGATGTAAAAACCGGAAAGGGGGCGGCGGAGCAGAAGCGAGGCGCAAATGACGCCCTGATACTCAACGGCACGGAGAAGGTCCTGTTCGCGGGCCGTCAGTCTGGGGCAGAAGGAAGCGGCGAGCGGCGCCGGAACGGTGATCGCCACTCGATCGAAGCGTTCGACGGCGTTGTTTTCGAACTCGACTTCAGCACGGCCGTCGGAGGCGGGGCCGACCTCGCGCACGCGAGCATTGAGGTTCATGCAGACACCTTGGCGGCGCAGCGCGGCCGCAAAGGTTTCGAGCATTCGGGCATATCCTCCCGGTAAATAGCCGAACAACTCCGCCCGGAGCCCGGATCGCCGGGCCGCGTACATGCGCCGGATGGTCGCCCAGATGAACGAAGCGGAGGTGGAATGGTAGTCATTGCCCAACTTTGCGAGAAGGAGCGGCTTCCAGAGTTTGCGAAAAACGCTCTTGCCGGAAATCCGAGTGAGCCACTCTTCGACAGTCAGGCCGTCGATGGACTCAGACGAATCGAGCCGCGCTGCGCGATAGATCGCCGAACCGAAACGGGCCTTCTCCCAGGGATTGAGGAGCGGGAATCGGGCGAAATCGGCGATGCCGGAGAAGGAATGAAGGCGGCTGTTGCAGTAAAAGCCGGTGCGGGTTTTGTTCCAGCACATGTGACGGTCAAGGTCCAACTCACCGAGCAGCCCGCGGAGCGCCGTATCCGAGAGCAAGGTGACGTGATAGTGGCGATCCCACACGACGTCGCCCAGGCGCCAGGCGCTGGCGAGCCCTCCCACCTGAGCCTCGGCTTCGAAGAGACTGACTCGGTTGCCGGCCTTGGCTAATTCCCAGGCAAGGGTCATGCCCAACATGCCACCACCGACAATTCCCCAATGCAGCGGGTTGCTCATGTGCCGGCCACCAGGAACTCTCGGACCGCTCCCTTCTTCACCACATAGCGGCGGCGGCACGCATCACAGAAGTGGGCGACCTCTTCGGGATAGAGCCGGGGAGCGAACCGAGCGAAAGGCCGGCCGCAGCGACAGACGTATCCAACCGAACGGGCCGGACTGCCCATCACGAGGTGAAAGTCTTCCACGGAACGAGTGATCAGGCTGCCCATACCCACCATGGCGAATCGGCCGATGGTGAGGCCGCAGCCGACGATCGATCCCGCTCCAATGGTGGCGCCGGCCCGCACCACCGTGGAAAGCGTCTCTTCATCAGGGTCGCTGGAACGAAGCGCGGCGAGTTCGGGGTCGGCGGCACGCGGGAACCGGTCATTGGTAAAGACACACCCTGCGCTGACCATGACGCCGTCTTCAAGGGTGACAGCGGTACAGACGTAAACAAACGCGTTGATTTTGACGAGATCGCCAATGCGAACGTGGTAGCTGATGTGCGTCTTCTCTCCTACGATGGAATGATGGCCGATGTGGGTGTCATGGCGGATATGGACGTGGTCCCAGATGCTGGTATCGTCTCCAATTTCGACGCCGGTCTCGATGAGAGCGCTGGGATGGATATAGGCAGTCATGCGGCAGCCGGGCCGAAGCTGCCGGCGACGGCGACCTCTTCGTTCCGGATCGGTGTCCAGGAATTCCGGGCAAGAGACTCGTAACCGGCCTGGATGGCTTCCACAGAGGCGATGGCATCATCGGCGTCGATGACCAGCGGCTCGAGGCCCTGGATGGCGGCCGAGAAGTTGGAGATCTGATCGCAGAACGTCCGGACTTTGTCGTATCCGGTTCCGAACTGGACCCAATCGGAGCCGCCTCTGCGGCGGTAGAAGGACGACTTCCAGCCCACCCGCAAGACCCCCTCGGAGCCGTAGACGGCGATATAGTCGTCGCACTCCTTGTTGATGCTCCAGGAGAGGTCCATGCGGCCGATAGCGCCCTGGGCGGCGCGAGTACTGACGTACGCGGTTTCCTCGACCGCGAGATCCTGGAGGCGGGGGCCTTCGACAGCTTGAATCACCGCCAACGGTCCGATGAAGTAGCGCATGATGTCGACGGAGTGGGTGCCGTTGTCGATGAAGACGCCGCCGCCACTGACGCGCCGGTCAGAGTTCCAGCGCTCCGTCATATCGACAAAGGACATGAAGGTGTTCTCGAACAAGACGACGTCGCCAAGAATGCCGGAATGCACCATCTTCCGGGCCCGCACGACATCTTCGGCATAGCGGAATTTCGACGCCATGGTGAACAAGGTTCGCTGCTCCCGGGAAGCCTTGCGAATCTTGCGGGCAGTGTCGACGCTAAAGGCGACGGGTTTTTCGCAGAGGACTGGAATGCCGCGCAGAAGCAGGTCGATGCAGATCGGACCATGAGAGGCGGGCGGCGCGGCGACAACGACGGCGTCGACCTTGCCGCTCTCGGCCAGTTCCGCGTGCGACGAAAACTGAAGGCAGCCGTTCTCCCGGGCGAACTGTTCCGCAGCCGGAGCAAAAACATCGCAAACTGCCGAGAGGCGGGCGTTGGGTGTTCGGGAAAGCGCTTGGGCATAGGTGCGGGCAATCCGTCCGGCGCCCACCAGGCCAAACCGGAGATTCTCGCCATGCCGATTGGTAACGCTCATAAGTCTCTAATGACCTCCTTCAGAGAAGCGGCGATGTAGTCGACGTGCTCCACGGTGTAGTTCTCATTCCAAGGCAGGACGAGGGTGCGATCGAGGCCCTCGAACGCGCCCGGAAGAACCTTTCGTCCTTTGGAGGAAGAGTCGAGCTTGTAAAGGCTAATTTTAAAGACTTGAGATCGGTCTTGAAAGCCCTTTCCGTCCCCGGAGTGGATGGGATCCTGCTGGATCTGGGAGTTTCCACCGAGCAGCTGGAAAATCAAGAGAGGGGGTTCAGTTTTCGCTGGGATGCCCCCTTGGATATGCGCATGAGTC
>JAIQFS010000071.1 GCA_020073145.1 Terriglobia bacterium | reverse complement strand
ACGTGTCATCTTCTTCCTCCCGTTGGTCGGGCCCGGACCATACACGCTGTTCGGGTGGCTATCGCGCCCTTGGGTTACACTCTCATTTGACCCAACCGAGACCGGTCTGGGTTACATCGTTAAATGAGTTGACACGATCGGAAGGGGAGGAACGCGCACTCTCTTACGCCGCGAGGTAGCGCTGCAGGTCGTCGGTGCGGAAGCAGTGGGCGAGGGCGGTGTCTTTGGCGATGAGTCCGGCACGGACCAGGTCGGCGAGCGATTGTTCCATGGTCATCATGCCATCGGCGCGGCCGGTGGAGATCTGGCTGCGGAGCTGGTGGTCGTCGCCTTTGCGGATCAGCGCGCGAACGGCGTCGGTGGCGATCATGACTTCCGTGGCCGGCCAGCGGCTCTGGCCGTCCGAGCCGGGGACCAGTTGCTGCGCGATGATGGCGAGCAGCGCCAGCGAGAGCTGCTGCCGGATTTGCGGCTGGTTGGCCGCGGGGAACGAATCGAGAATGCGGCCGACGGCCTGAATGGCGTCGTTGGTGTGGAGGGTGGAAAGCACCAGGTGGCCGGTCTCAGCGGCCGTCAGCGCGGTGGCCATGGTCTCGGAATCGCGCATTTCGCCGATCAGGATGACGTCGGGGGTTTGGCGAACAATGCTGCGCAAGATGCCGGCGAAATCGGGAGCGTCGCGGCCCACCTCGATCTGCTCGATGATGGCGGTGCGGTTGACATGCTGGTATTCCACGGGGTCTTCGATGGTGACTACGTGGGCGGCGCGGCGCGTGTTGACGATGTCGATCAGAGCCGCGAGGGTGGAGGTCTTGCCGCAGCCGGTCGGGCCGGTGACCAGCACCAGACCCTGGCGGCGCTCGGCCAGCCGGGCCAGCGCTGGCGGCAGGTGCAGGGTTTCGAGCGACGGAATGCGCGACGGCAGCAGCCGGATGCTCGCGGCGAGCGTGCCGCGCTGGTGATGGAGATTGATGCGGAAGCGGCCTAGGCCTTCGCGGACGAGGCCGAAATCGACCGACTTGCGCTTTTGCAGTTCCTCCATTTGGGGCGGAGCGAGCAAGGGCAGGATCAGGGCGCGGATGTTCTCCGGTTCCAAGGCCGCGCCGGGATTCGGCGCGAGCGCTCCGTTGACGCGCAACACCGGGGGCGCGCCGGCCACTAGCAGGATGTCGGAGGCATTGCGACGGGCGGCGAAGTCCAGCAGGTGGTCCAAGGACACCGTCGATGCCGGCGTGCCCAGCGGCGGCTTTTGACTGGGCGCGGCCCGGTTTAATTCCTCGACAATGCGCGAAAGCTCGGTATCGTAGTCGCTCACGGGGTTACGGGGATCAGGATATCACCGCCGAGGCGCGACCATCGCCGGCAGTTCAGCCGGGCCTGTGAAAGCCGGGTTTTCACGGTAAGATGCCTTCATTGAGACTGCTCATCTTTTCCGATATCCATAACGATTGGAAACGGCTCGAAGCGCTGCTGGCGGTGGAGGCGGATTACTATATCGCCGCGGGGGACCAAGTCACGTGGGCCAAAGGGATCGAGCGGTGCGGGGAGATTCTCAAGGCGCGCGGGGACAAGGTCTACGTATTGCCGGGCAACCATGAGTCGTCCGAACAGGTGGACAATATGTGCGCGCGGTTCGGGCTGCATCATTTTCACGAGCGGCATTTTCAAGTGGGGAAATGGCAGGTGGCGGGGCTCGGCTATTCGAATCCGACGCCGTTCCACACGCCGGGAGAGTATAGCGAGCCGCAGCTGGCGGACCGCCTGCGGCGGTTCACCGACCTCGCGCCGTTGGTCCTGATCTGTCATGCGCCGCCATATGGCACGGCGCTCGACCGGATCCGCGAGGGGCTGCACGCGGGCTCGCACTCGGTCCTCGAGTTCATTCAGGCGCGCCAGCCGGACTACTTTTTTTGCGGTCACATCCATGAGGCCGAAGGCGTCGCGATCGAAATGGGACAGACGCGCGCGCGCAATGTCGGCAAACAGGGGTATTTGTTAGAATTGGAGTAATGACCGTAGAAGAACTAGACCGCGAATATCTTCCCCTCCGCGACCAGGCCCTGGCCGTGCGGAGGTATCTTTGACGCTCCCGCCCAAAAGAAGAAGCTAGCCCAAACCGAAGAACGGATCGCACAGCCGGACTTCTGGAACCAGCCCGAGAAGAGCCAGAAGATCATGCAGGCCCGCAAACGGCTGGAGGAAGCCATCGCCAACGATGAGCGGGTGCGCGCCCTGACCGAGGATCTGGACACGCTGTTCGAACTGGCGCGCGAGGGCGAAAATGTCCACGCCGACATCGCGCGCGACATGAAAGCGTACGGCGAACTGCTGGAGAAGCTGGAGACGGCGATGCTGCTCTCCGGCGAAAACGACGCCCGCAGCGCCATCGTCACCATCCATCCCGGAGCGGGCGGCACCGAGAGCCAGGACTGGGCCGAGATGCTGCTGCGCATGTACCTGCGCTGGGCCGAGCGTGAAGGCTTCAATACGGCGATTACCGACCGCCTGGAGGGTGAAGGCGCGGGCATCAAGTCGGTGACCTTCGAGGTCAATGGCGAGAACGCGTACGGCCTCCTGCAATCGGAGATCGGGGTGCACCGCCTGGTGCGGATCTCGCCGTTCGACTCCGCCGCGCGGCGGCACACGTCGTTCGCCTCGGTGTTCGTGTATCCGCAGGTGGACGATGAAATCAAGATCGATATCCAGGAGAAAGACCTGCGCATCGACACCTTCCGGGCTTCCGGCGCCGGCGGCCAGCACGTCAACATGACAGACTCAGCCGTGCGCATCACGCACTTCCCCAGCGGCATTGTGGTGCAGTGCCAGAACGAGCGCTCGCAGCACAAGAACCGCGACACTGCGATGAAGCAGTTGCGCGCCCGCCTCTACGAGTTCGAGCTCGAAAAGAAGCAGGCGGAGACGCGCAAGACCGAAGACTCCAAGCTCGAAATCAACTTCGGCAGCCAGATCCGGAACTACGTGCTGGCGCCGTACCGTCTGGTAAAGGATCTGCGCAGCAAGCTGGCGCTGGGCGACGTGGACCGGGTGCTGGAAGGCGACCTGGAGCCTCTGATCCACGCCTATCTGGTGTGGCGCAAGACCGGCAAAATCGCCGGCGACGACAACGACGAGACACCGGAGTGAGCGCGGACCGAGCGCGCGTGGAAGAAGCGGCGGCCTTGATCCGGGCCGGGCGGCTCGTCGCTTTTCCGACCGAAACGGTATACGGCCTGGGCGCCAACGCGCTGGACGCGGACGCGGTAGCGCGGATTTTCGCCGCCAAGCAGCGCCCGCACACCAGTCCCGTGATCGTCCATGTGGATTCGGTGGAGATGGCGCGCGGACTCGCGGCCGAATGGCCGGAAGGCGCGGAGACGCTGGCCCGCCGCTACTGGCCGGGCCCGTTGACCCTGGTGCTTCCGAAACGGCCGGAGATTCCCGCGATCGTGACGGCGGGTCTCCCCACGGTCGGCTTGCGAATGCCGGCCCACCCCCTGGCACTGGCATTGATCCGGGCGGCGGGCGTGCCCATCGCCGCGCCCAGCGCCAACCGGTTCACGGAACTGTCACCGACGCTCGCGGAGCACGTGGCCGAACCGTTGGCGGATTTTGTGCTGGATGGCGGGCGCGCCCAAGTAGGAATCGAATCGACCGTGCTTTCGCTCGCCGGGCCGCCAACTCTGCTGCGGCCGGGGGTCATCCCTCTGCCCGAGATCGAAGCGCTGATCGGGCCAGTGACCATCGGCGGCGAGGCCCCAGCAGGGTCAGCGCATTCGGCGCCGGGAATGCACGCGCGCCATTACCGTCCGGTCACCCCGCTTTTCCTGCTGAAGGCGGGGCAGCCGCCGCCGGCGGGCCGTGGCGCCTGGCTGCGGATCGGGCGGGAGATGCCGGCGGAACCGCGCGCGTATGCCGCCGTTCTATACGAACGCCTGCACCACCTCGATGGGCGAGCCTTGGATTGGATTGCAGTGGAGCCGCCGCCGGACACGCCGGAATGGGCGGGCGTGCTGGACCGGCTGCGGCGGGCGGCGGTCTAGAAGTTACGCGATCGCGGCGCGGTCGCGGCTTGGTTCGAACGTGTAGCCGAAGCCGCGGATGGAGTGGATGAGGAGAGGATTCGCCGGGTCGCGCTCCACTTTCTGGCGCAGCCGCAACACGTAGACATCCACGGCGCGGTCGGTGATGGCGCGGTCCTGGCCCCAGACGGCATTCAACAATTGCTCGCGGCTGAACACCACGCCGGGGCGGCTCATGAGAAATTCCAGCAAACGGAACTCGGTGGCGGTGAGCGCCAGCGGGACGCCGTTGACGTGCACCTGGCAACTGGTGCGGTCGAGCGCGATTCCAGCGGCTTCCAGCACGCGCGATGGCTTGACCTGATTGCGAAACTGCAGCTTGATGCGCGCGATCAACTCACGGACCGAGAACGGCTTCACCACGTAATCGTTGGCCCCGATTTCCAGGCCGACAATGCGGTCGGTCTCGGCCGCGCGCGCCGTCAGAAAGATGATGGGAATGGCGGCCAGGTCCGGGTCCTTCCGGATCCCTTTACAGATATCGAGCCCGTCGGAGTCCGGCAGCATGATGTCGAGCAGAATCAAGTCGGGACGCACCTGGCGGCAAAGCTCGATGGCGCCTTTGCCGGTCTGCAAACCGGTCAAACCGAAACCCTCTTTTTCGAGGTTGTATTGGAGCAGTGCGAAGAGGTCCGAGTCGTCTTCAATCAGGAGGATCTTCTTCATGGGATGCCTGAGCTTTCAAACTACGGTAACAGGGGGCTTGTTACAGGACGGTTAAAGCGCTGTGAATTCGGCATTAAGGCGTTCGCCGCCGAGAGCCGCTTCGCTGGTGGGAAGAGTGAAATAGAAGGTAGAACCTTCGTTGACGCGGCTTTCGACCCGGGCCGTGCCGTTGTGCGCGGCCACCAGGTGTTTGACGATTGCCAGGCCGAGGCCGGTGCCGCCCAACTCGCGGGAGCGAGCCTTGTCCACGCGGTAGAAGCGCTCGAACAGGCGCGGCAGTTCGTCGGCTGGAATGCCGGCTCCGGTATCGCGGACGTAGATCTCGAAGTAGCGCCCGGTTTCGGCCGCGCCCACGGTGATGGATCCTCCGGCCGGCGTATATTTGAGGGCATTGTCGAGCAGGTTGCTGAGAATTTGCGAAACCGCCTCGCTGTCGCACCAGACTTCCGCGCCGGCCGCCACAGGCGCTTCGGCAATGTGGATCTGACTCTTCCCGGCGATGGGCGCCATCAGTTCGACCGCGTCCCGCAACAGGTCGTCGACACGGTGCGCTTCGAACTCGAATTTCTGGCGTTTCTGCTCGATGCGGGAGAGCGTCAGCAAGTCTTCGGTGAGACGGGCCAGGCGCTCGGCGTTGTGGCGGATGATGCGCAGGAAGCGCATGTTGTATTCGGGATCGTGCAGCGCGCCGCCGATCAAGGTCTCGGTATAGCCCTGGATGGAGGCCAGCGGCGTGCGCAGTTCATGCGAGACGTTGATCACGAAATCCTTGCGGATGCGCTCCACTTTTTCCAGCTCGGTGTGCTCGTGCTGGAGTTGCTCCATCATGTTCTGTAGGTTGCCGGCAGTCTCGTTCAAGGTATGAGCCAGCTGGCCGAATTCAGCGCCGCTCTCATCGGGAAGGCGCGCGTGAAAATTGCCCTTCGCCAGCTCTCCGGCGTGCGCCAAAATCCCCGCGAAGCGGCTGGAAATGCGGCGGGCCAGAAAACCGGCGATCACGATGGCCGGAAGGAACGCCAGTGCCGTACCGGCCAGGATCTTGGTGCGCACCGCGACCACCTGGCGATCGATTTCGGACAGTGGCACGGCGATGCGGATCGCGCCGCCCCGAATGGGCACCGCCACATAGAGAAAGGGGATTCCGATGGTGGCGCTGTGGCGGATACTCGAACCTACCGCGCCGCCGAAGGCCTGGATCAACTCGGGGCGCGTGCGGTGGTTCTCCATATCGGCGGGGTTGGCCTCGGAATCGAGCACCACCAGGCCATCCGAGCGGATGACGGTCAGGCGGCCGCCGGCGGCCTGGGCCAGCCCACGGGCGTCCTCCTCGCGGAAACGCGCGGGTTCCGGGAACGAGAGCGCCAGCACCCGCCCTTTGTCCGCCAGTTGCTGGCGCAGGTTGGAGATATAGGCGTCGGTGGCCACTTTGGTGGCGAAATAGTCCACCAAGACCAGGGCCACCAGCAACAGGCCGAATACGCCCAAAATCAGCTTGAAGAAGATGCGCCCGGTCAGACCGCCTCCTCAAAACGATAGCCGAAACCGCGCACGGTGGTGAGATAGCGCGGGCTCTCGGGCTGCTCTTCAATCTGTTCGCGCAGCCGCCGCACATGCACGTCGACGGTGCGCGGCGTCACGAAGCGCTGCTCGCCCCACACCGATTCCAGCAGTTGATCGCGGCTGTAGGCGCGGCCGGGGTGGGTCAGGAAGAATTCGAGAAGATTGAACTCGGTGGAGGTCAGGCTGAGCTCGCGGCCGGTCAGGAAGACGCGGCGCGCGCTGCGGTCCAGCTTGAAAGGGCCGATCTCGGTCGCGGCCGGCTCGGCATCCAGCTCCTCGCGGCGGAGATGAGCCTTGACGCGGGCCACGAGCTCACGCGGGCTGAACGGCTTGGTCATGTAGTCGTCGCCGCCGATTTCCAGGCCGAGCACCCGGTCCACCTCATCGGAGCGAGCGGTGAGGAACAGAACCGGCGTGCGTGATAACGCCGAGGACCGGCGGATTTGCCGGCACAGTTCGAACCCATCCATCTCCGGGAGCATGACGTCGAGCAGAATCAGGTCCGGCTTCATGCCTTCGAGCGTTTTCAGCGTGCCTTGGGAACCGGCCAGAACCTGGGTTTCAAAACCATGGTGGGTCAAATTGTAGTCGAGTAAAGAAGCGAGTTCGGCCTCGTCTTCCACTATGGCGATTCGCTTGGGCATGCGGGAAACAATTTCTGGAAACCGATTCTTCCATTGTAGGGCATCCGGATGAATCGCCACCGCTCGGTCCTTCGGCTCTTCCGCGGTTGCGCCGCGGTTCTTCAGCCCTTCCGCTAAGGAAGGGACGCGGCGGACGGGCCCGGCGGACTCTCCTGCGAAATCCTGCCGATCGAGGGAGCATCGTTGTATTCTGGAGCTTTGGCAAACGTCTCATTTTGCGTGCTCGCCAGCGGGAGCTCCGGCAACGCCGCGCTGCTCGCCACCGACCAGACCCGGATTCTGATCGACGCGGGTCTGAGCATGCGCGAACTGGGAAGGCGTCTTGCCCTGATCGGCAAGGACTGGGGCGATATCGATGCCATCCTCATCACTCACGAACATTCAGACCATGTGGCCGCGCTGCCGGTGCTGGCGCGCAGCGAGAAGGTCCGCGCTCCGATTTATCTCACCCGCCTGACCGCGCCGGCCATCGACTGGGGCGAAGGCCAGCCGCGTCTCGAGACCTTTCAAGCGGGCGCCGAGTTTCGCATTGGCGATATCGACGTGACCAGCTTCAGCATCCCGCACGACGCCATCGACCCCGTGGCCTTCTGTTTCGAAGCGGGCGGAGTGCGCATCGGCGTCGTGACCGACCTCGGCTATATCCCGGTCTCGATCAAGTATCACCTGCGCCGCACCGACCTGCTGCTGCTGGAATCGAATCACGACCTGGACATGTTAAAGGTCGGGCCGTACCCGTGGTCCATCAAGCAGCGCGTGATGAGCCGTGTGGGGCACCTCTCGAACCTGGGAATGTCGGAGTACTTGATGGAAGACTTCGATTCGTCCACGGCGCACCTGGTCCTGGGGCACCTCAGCGAGCAGAACAACCATCCGGAAATCGTCAGACTGTTTGCGTCGCAGGCGCTCGAAGAGCGCGGATTGCGCACGCACCTGTCGATTGCCGAGCAGCGCAACCCCTCGGAAGTCTTTCGCTTTTAAGAAAACCCATGATTCCTCGATACACGCGGCCGGAAATGGGCCGGATCTGGACCGACGAGAACAAGTTTCAACAATGGCTGGAGGTGGAGCTGGCGGCTTCGGAAGCGCTGGCGGAGCTGGGCGAAGTCCCGGCCGAGGCCGCCCGCCTGCTGCGGCAGCACGCCGGTTTCGAGGTCGCGCGCATCTTCGAAATCGAAAAGGAAGTGAAGCACGATGTGATCGCCTTCACCACTTCGGTTGCCGAGACCATGGCCAAGGCCGGACACGCGGAGGCGTCGCGCTGGCTGCACTATGGCCTGACGTCCAATGACATTGTGGATACGGCGCAGGCGTTGCTGCTCCAGCAGGCCTCGGCGATTCTGGTGCGCGACCTGGAAGCTCTGCAGGCGGTGCTGAAGCGCCGGGCGCTGGAGTTCCAGCACACCGTGCAAATCGGCCGGACCCATGGCGTTCACGCCGAGCCCATCACCTTTGGCATGAAGCTGGCCCTGTGGTACGACGAAGCGGGCCGCAACCTCGGCCGGTTGCGCCGCGCGGCCGAAGAGGTTCAGATCGGCAAGACCTCAGGTGCGGTGGGCACCTATGCGCACATCGGGCCGGAGGTGGAAGAGCGGATCTGCGCGCGGCTCAAGCTGAACCAGGCGCCGGTGGCCTCGCAAGTGATCCCGCGCGACCGGCACGCCCACTTCGTCGCCACCCTGGCGCTGGTCACAGCCATGTGTGAGCAGATTGCGCTCGAAGTGCGGCACCTGCAGCGCACCGAAGTGCGCGAAGCCGAGGAGTATTTTTCCAAGGGGCAGAAAGGCAGCTCGGCCATGCCGCACAAGCGGAACCCGGTCACCTCCGAGCAGATCTGCGGGCTGGCCCGCGTGGTGCGGGCCAACGCGCAGGCGACGTTTGAAGACATCGCGCTGTGGCACGAGCGCGATATCTCGCACTCCTCGGTGGAGCGGGTGATCCTGCCCGATTCCACCATCCTGGCGGATTACTTACTCGATAAGACCACCCAGTTGGTCGATAAGCTGATGGTCTATCCCGAACGCATGAAGCGCAACCTGGAGATGACGCGCGGGCTGGTCTTCTCCGGCCAGGTTTTGCTCGACCTGGCGGCGGCCGGCATGCTGCGCGAGCAGGCCTATCGCCTGGTGCAAGGCCACGCCATGCGCGCGTGGGAACAAGAAGGCGATTTCCGAGCCGCCATCGAAGCCGACCCCGAAATTCGCGCGGTCATGAAACCGGAGCAGATCGCCGAGGCGTTCTCGCTCGAGCGCCAGCTCCGCAACGTGGACCGGATTTTCGAACGCGTCTTCGCCTAGCAGCACCCGCGTCACCCCGACCACTCAGTCGCCCTCATGACAGGCATAAATCCAGTAAGATATGGGGAGTCCCGGGTGACAGATGCCGCACGATCCATTAGCCGCTCGATTGCAGGCGGGTGCCGAACTTGGCCCTTATAAGCTCGAGGAGCGGATCGGCGCCGGCGGCATGGGGGAGGTCTACCGGGCGGTGGACACCCGGCTGCGCCGCACGGTCGCGATTAAACTGATGCTGCCCGAGCGCACGGTCGATCCGGCGCACCGGCAACGGTTCCTGCAGGAGGCCCGGGCGGCGGCCGCGCTCAACCACCCCAACATCGCCGTGTTGCACGACATTTCACAGCAGGATGGAATCGATTTTCTGGTGATGGAACACGTGTCCGGGCAGACGCTGAAGAGGCTGATCCCGGCCGCGGGGATGCCGTTGGAAAGCGTGGCGCAACTGGGGGCGCAGATCGCTTCGGCCCTGGCGGCGGCGCACGCCGCGGGCCTGGTGCACCGCGATATCAAGCCGGCCAACATCATGGTCACTCCGGACCAGCAGGTCAAGGTGCTGGACTTTGGCGTCGCCAAGATGACTCTGGCGGCCGCCGATGCGGACGATGAGACGCTGACCGCGATTCAGGCGACCCTGCCCGGAGTGGCGGTCGGCACCGTTTCCTACATGTCTCCCGAACAAACGCGCGGTGAGACTCTGGACGGCCGGTCCGATATCTTTTCGCTGGGATGTGTGCTCTACGAAGCGGCCACGGGGCAACATCCGTTTCGAGGCGCGAGCCTGCTGGCCACCATGCACGAGATCGCCACGGCCGCGCCGGCGCCTCCCAGCAGCCTGTGTGCAGGCCTTCCCGGCTCGTTCGACGACTTGATCGCGGCCTGCCTGGCCAAGAATCCCAGGGCCCGGCCCGCTTCTGCGGCCGCCGTGGCGCGAGATCTGAAATCGCTGTCCTCTTCGGCCGAACGCGTGGTGTCAACGAGAGGCGAGGCCCGCAGCGCCGTGGCCGTCCTTCCGTTCCGGTTTCGCACCTCTACCGCCGAAGATCAGTTTCTGTCCGTCGCTTTGGCGGATGCCGTGGCCAACCGACTCGCCTCCACGGGTAGGCTGCTGGTACGGCCGACAGCCAGCGTGCTGAAATACGCCGGCCAGGACACCGAATGGGCGCAGGCGGCTCGGGAGTTGAACGTCGACTTGGTGGTTGAGGGGACCATCCAGAAAATGGGCCCCCGCATCCGCGTTCTGGTCCAGGCGCATCGCGCCGCCGACTCGTTCACCCTCCACTCCGCCCGGCATGATGGCACCATGGAGGATCTATTCGAGCTGCAGGACCGCATCTCCGATTCCGTATCTGACGTGTTCACTCCCAGGGAGAAAGGCACCGGACAAGCCGCGGTTCCGCCGACTAAGAACCCGCTGGCGTTTGAGATCTATCTTCGTGCCGTCGAACGCCTCCCCCACATGAACAAGTTCGATACCGGGTCCGCCATCGAGATGCTCCTTCGCGTCACCGAGTTGGATCCCGCCTTCGCCGACGCCTGGGGGCGGTTGGCGCACGCGTATACGCAGATGGGAGCGCACCTGGATCCGGACCCGAAATGGTTCGAACGCGCCGAACAGGCCATCGTCAGGGCTTTGGAGCTCGATCCGGTCCAATGCGATGCCCTCTGCGCGCGCGGGCAAATCATGTTTTCGCCATCGCGGGGGTTTCAGAATCGGGCCGGACTTCGGGCCCTCAACGCCGCGCTCAAGATCGACCCCCACCGCCCCTATGCTCTTCAGTTGCGCGGCGCCATTCTGTTTCATCTTGGTTTTCTCGAGGCTGCGGCCCGCGATTGCGCTGAGAACCTTCTCTCGAATCCCGGATACGCCATCAGCGTGATCAGCCAGGGATTCATCGCCCTCTATGGGGGAGACTACGATGAGGCCCAGCAGTTCACGGAGCGCGCGTTGGCCCTCGACCCCGCCATGGTTCACGCCAACATCCTGTCGCCTTTGCCCGCGATTTATGCGGGCCGGTTCGGCGAAGCTCGCGAGAGGATTGCAAAAGCCCGTCAGATGATTCCGGAAGAGCCGCAAATCACCAGCATGGAGGGTCTGCTCGCGGCGCACGAGGGGCACTTTCAGCGTGCCGAACAGCTTGCCGACGAAGCCGTCGCCAGCAAGCGGAGCCTCACCCACACCCATCACACCTGGCACTGCGCCGCCGGTGTCTACGCACTGTGCGGCAAACCCGAGAAGGCGATGATCGAGCTCCGCCGCTGCGCCGAAATGGGCTTGCCCAACCCGCGCCTGTTTGCAACCGATCCGCATTTGCGTGGACTGCAGGCCCACCCGGAGTTCATGGCCCTCCAGTCGGAATTGCGCCGCCAGCATCATGCCTACCGGGACGAATTCGATTTGGACCCGGGCGATGCGCCGGATTTGTAGTTTCGAGACTGCGCTCACGTTCGCGGCTGAACACGAATGCGACGGCAGCGTGACGCACCGCGACGACTACCTCTTTTCGGAGGTCTGAGCGCGGGAGTGAACGGGCGCTCGACAATGCATCCGGTGTGCAACGGGATTGGCCCAGGCTGGACTCGCGGTCTGGCCCGTTCATGCTACCTTCGTGGGAAATGGCTCTGGACGGAACTTCACTAATCGGTTTTTCCCGGGGGAGCGGCCGCGAGGCTCCCTTTCGCGGGGTGAACGCGACGACGGGGCGGGTTTTGGAGCCACCGTATTACTCCTGCGATGCCGACGATGTGGACCGCGCGGTGAACCTGGCGGTGTCCGCATTCGGCGCGTATCGCGCGCTGCCGCGGCAGCGGCGGGCGGAGTTTCTGCGGCAGATCGCGACGCGGATCGAGGAACTGGGCGACCCACTGCTGGAACGCGCGATGGAGGAATCGGCGCTGTTGCCGGCGCGCGTGCGCGGGGAGCGGGACCGCACCTGTCTGCAACTGCGCTTTTTCGCCGGCATGGTGGAAGAAGGATCGTGGGTGGATGCGCGGGTCGATACCGCCGATCCGGAGCGAAGGCCCCTGCCCAAACCAGACGTGCGGTCGATGCTGCGGCCGCTGGGGCCGGTGGCGGTGTTCTGCGCGGCCAACTTTCCGCTGGCCTTCTCGGTGGCGGGCGGCGACACGGCGTCCGCGCTCGCTTCGGGCAATCCGGTGGTAGTCAACGCGCACTTCGCGCACCCGGGAACGGCCGAATTGGTGGGCACGGCCGTGCGCGATGCGGCCCAAGCGACCGGAATGCCGGAAGGGGTGTTTTCTCTGCTGTTCGGCAGCGGCCACCAGACCGGCCAGGCGCTCGTGACGCATCCGGGCATCCGGGCGGTGGCGTTCACCGGGTCCCGCCGGGGCGGAATGGCGCTGCACCAACTGGCCCAATCGCGGCCCGAGCCGATTCCGTTTTATGCCGAGATGGGCAGCATCAACGCCGTCTTTCTGTTGCCCGGCGCGTTGCAACAGGCCGGAGGCCCGATGGCGGCCGGGCTGTATGCGTCGATCAATCTGGCGGTGGGGCAATATTGCACGAATCCCGGCGTGCTGGTGGTGCCGCGTGGACCCGCGGGCGACGAATTCTCCGCGGCGCTGGCGGGGAAAATGCGGGACGCGCCGCCGGCGCCCATGCTGCATGCCGGGATTCTCGAGAACTATCGGCGGCTGGTGGCCGCCCGCTCGAAGGATGCTCGCGTGCGCGCGGTGGCGTATGCCGAGACGCAGGATCGCGCGGTCCCCGCCCTGTTCGAAGTGGATGCCGGCGTCTTTATGTCCACGCCGGAGCTGTCGGATGAAGTCTTCGGCCCGTCTTCGCTGATGGTGCGATGCGGCGGCCCGGAGGACGCGCTGGCGTTGGCGGAGGCACTGGAGGGGAATCTGACGGCGTCGATCTGGGCCGGTCCCGGCGACGAAGCAGCCGCGGCGGAATTGGTGGCGGTGCTGGAGGCCAAAGTCGGGCGGATCGTGTTCCAGGGCGTTCCGACGACGCTGGAAATTTGTCAGGCCATGGTTCACGGCGGTCCGTTTCCGGCGACGTCCGACGGACGCAGCACCTCCGTGGGAGGGCGCGCCATTGAACGGTTCACCCGCCCGGTGTGTTTCCAGGATGCGCCCGACGGCCTGCTGCCCGAGGAGTTGCGGAACGGCAATCCCGCGGGCATCTGGCGGATGGTGAACGGGGAGCGGACGCGGGGGTAGGGGTCGGCTACTCTTCAAATTCCCAGGGGCGGAAGCGGTGCTGGTGCTCGGCCATGTCGACGCGCTTGCCGCGGAATCGGACGCCTTCCATCTGGAGGCGGTGGCGCTGTTCGAGGGCGGCTTCGTATTTCAACTTGATGGCGCCGCCGGCGCCGACGACGCGCTGCCAGGGGAGCGTACCGCCGGATTTGCGGAGCAACTGCGCCACGTGACGGTGATAGAGCGGATATCCGGCGGCGGCGGCCACCTGCCCATAGGTGGCGACTTTGCCTCGCGGGATCTGGCGGATGATGCGGCGGAAGGCGGCATCGCGCTGGGCGCTCTTGGGGGCACGCTGCAACCGGCGCGCGACCTCGCGGGCCGACATCGGCTTCGGCTTCGCCCTGGGTTTTGTCATAGGCCGTAGAGGCGGCGGGCGTTGTCTCGAAGCACCATGCGGGCCAGTTCGAGAGCGCGCGGGCGCGTGACTTCGCCATCGCGCAGCATGCCGGTCAGGGCGATGGCGAGGGCCTGGCGGCCGACATGCGCGGCGATCCAGGCGGATTCCTCCCAACCCAACTGGTCGGAGTATGGGTACGCATCGGTGCCGAACAAGACCTTTTCCGGAACCCACTCCAGCCACTCGCGTAGGGTCACGGCCAGAGTGGCCGGGGGGAGCAGCAGATCCTGCATCGAATCGTCCAGATAGGCGTTGGGCCGCTCCAACAGGGCTGTGATTTCGTGAGTGAACGGCCATCCGCCGTGCACCATCACGAAGCGGGTGGAACGCAGGGCCGGATCTTCCAGCACCGATTCGAGCAGTAAAGGGTTGGCCCCCGCCACGTCGAAATAGCTTCCGGCGCCAGCGGCGGTGTGCAGGTGGATTGCCAAGCCGAGGCGACCGCACTCGGCCGCGATGAAGCGGAACAGAAAATCCTCGAGCGGCTTGTACTCGGCCTCGCCGGGAGCGCCCCCATGGATGAAGCGGGCGTAGATGCGATCGGCGGTAGCGCGGTCCACTTTGTCGAACTGGAGCGACCGCAGATACGCCGCTTCGAATTTCTCGGCGAGGGCGCCGCCCTGTTTGTGGCGTTCGAGTGTGGGGGTGAGGACGCGAGACAGGTAATCGGAGAGAGTAGGCGGGGGCGCCTGGAGACCGGCCTGTTTCAGGTACCGGGCGCGCCCCTGGTCTTCGAGGGCGAAGAAGGCTTTGCGGTCGGAATTCCGCCCGGCCAGTTTGGAATTGTCGAGCGGGAACAGCAGCGCGTCGGCGTAAGGGACCCAGCGGAAGCGCGGGGGTTGGATGCCGGGGCCCATGGTGACGCGGTCGGCGAGCATGACGTCGACACCAATCTGGTCGAGCACCCAGGCGGGGTAGTCGTCGCCCTTCTGGCGCTGGAGTTGCGCCTTGCGGCTGGGGCTGCCGAAGAGTTGGCGCGTGGCTTCTGCGGTCAGCGGGAAATTGGGGCGCAAGGCGAGCGGGTCGGAGGCAGGTTCCAGATGGTCCACCGGGAGGGCGTCAAAATCGCGGTCGGGAGGCCCTTGGAGCACGTTACGCACGGGGTGCGCATGATGGTCGATGGCGCGGATGCCCTGGACGGCGGCCAGGATTTCGGGATCGGCCGCGACGGGCGCGCGGGCACAGCCGGCTAGGAGCAGAAACACCGCGAACCACCCGTAACGCAGCCTCATTTGGGTTACAATCCACTTGAGGTTACTGCATGATCGAACTCAAAGTAAACGGGGCGAGCCGTAAGTTCGACGGCGATCCGGACATGCCGCTGCTGTGGTATCTCCGCGATTTGCTGGAACTGACCGGCACCAAGTTCGGATGTGGCATGGGGGTGTGCGGTTCCTGCACAGTCCATGTGAACGGCGCGGCACAGCGCAGTTGCGTGACTTCGGTGAAAGATGTAGCGGGCAAAGACGTCACCACCATTGAAGGCCTGGACAAGAACCACGCGCATCCAGTGCAGGCGGCCTGGCAGAAGGCGAATGTGGCGCAGTGCGGGTACTGCCAGGCGGGACAAATTATGCAGGCGGCGGCGCTGCTGAAGCAGAAGCCGCGGCCTACCGACGAAGATATCGATCAAGCCATGGCCGGCAACATCTGCCGGTGCGGAACCTATCAGCGCATCCGGCAGGCCATCCATATGGCGGCGGGGGTGAAAGCATGAACCGCATTGACGTAGTCAGCAGAAGAGGCTTTCTTGGAACGGTCTTCTCGGCCGGCGCGTTCGTGCTCGGCGCGCAGATTCTGCCGGAGGATGCGCTGGCGGATGGAACTTCGGGCGCCCCAGCCTGGCAGCCGACGGTGTATCTGGGTCTGGAACCGGACGGGCGCGTGATCATCACCGCGCACCGCTCGGAAATGGGAACAGGCATCCGCACCGCGTTGCCCATGGTGCTGGCCGACGAACTCGACGTGGACTGGAAGAAGGTCACGATCGCGCAAGCCATCGGGGACAAGAAGTACGGCGATCAGAACACGGATGGCTCGACGTCGATCCGCAGTTTTTACGACATCATGCGGCAATCGGGCGCGACCGCGCGTCTGATGCTGGAGCGGGCGGCGGCGCAGCAGTGGGGCGTACCGGCCAGTCAATGCAAAGCGCGCGACGGTCAGGTGACCGCGGGCAGCCATAAGGCGAGCTACGGCGAGCTGGCGGCGCTGGCGGCCAAGCAGCCGGTGCCCAAAAAGGAAGAGCTGAAGTACAAAACGCCGGCCGAGTTCAAGTACATCGGCAAGGGCGTGCCGATTACGGATCAGCCGGACATCGTGGCCGGCAAGGCGGTGTTCGGCCTGGATGCGCGCGTGCCCGGGATGGTGTACGCATCGATTGAACACGCTCCGGTGTTCGGTGGCACGGTGCGGTCGGTGGACGACAGCGAAGCGCGCAAAGTGCGCGGGGTGCAGCGCGTCGAACGGATCGCTGCCTTCAAACCGCCGTACGCGTTCCAGCCGCTGGGCGGCGTGGCGGTGATTGCCGACAACACCTGGGCCGCCATGCAGGGACGGAAGAAGCTCAAGGTCAACTGGGATTTGGGGGCCAACACAGCCTACGATTCCACTTCCTATAAGAAGTCTCTGTTTGAGACGGTGCGGAAACCACAGAAGGTGGCGCGCAACGTGGGCGACGTGGATGCCGAGTTTGCCAAGGGCGGCACGATTCACGAAGCCGAATACTACGCGCCGATGCTTTCGCACGCGCCCATGGAGCCAGTGAACGCCGTGGCGGAGTTCAAGGACGGCAAAGTCACGGCGTGGGCGCCGACGCAGAATCCGCAGGCCGTGCAGGACACGGTGGCACAGGCGCTGGGAATTAAGAGCCAGGATGTGACCTGCCACGTGACCCTGTTGGGCGGCGGGTTCGGGCGCAAATCGAAGCCGGATTACGTAGCGGAGGCGGCGCTGCTTTCCAAGCAGGTGGGGAAGCCGGTGCAGGTGGTGTGGAGCCGCGAGGACGACATCCAGTTCGACTTCTTCCACGCGGTAGCGGCCATGTACATGAAGGCATCGGTGGACGCCAAAGGACGGCCGACGGCCTGGCTGCAGCGCTGCGCGTTTCCGCCCATCGAGTCGCAGAATGACGTGACGGCGCGGTATGGGGGCTTCGAGCAGGGAATGGGGTGGAGCGACGTGCCTTTCGACATTCCCCACCAACGCGCGGAGAACGGGCCGGCGGAGGCGCACGTGCGCATCGGCTGGCTGCGATCGGTGGCCAACATCTATCACGCGTTCGCGGTGCAGTCGTTCGCGGACGAACTGGCGGCGGCGGCGAATCGCGACCGAGTGGAGTACCTGTTGGATCTAGTCGGAAAACCGCGCACGCTGGACGTGCAGTCCATTCCGCCAAATACGCCCGGGTATGCGCTCGATACGGGCCGGGCTCGCAAGGTCATCGAGGCGGTGGCCGACAAATCCGGCTGGGCACGCAAGAAATCCGGCCCGGGACACGGATACGGGCTGGCGTTCCATCGCAGCTTCCAGACCTACGTGGCGGCGGTGGTGGAGGTGGAGATCGACAGCAAAGGCGCGGTGCGGATTCCGCGGGTGGATTACGCCGTCGATACGGGCCTGGTGGTGCATCCCGACCGCGTCATCTCGCAATTCGAGGGCGCGGCGGTGTTCGGCGCAGGCCTGGCCTTGATGGGCGAGATCACGGCGCAGAATGGGCGGATCCAGCAATCCAACTATCACAATTATCCCGTGGCGCGGATCAATGAAGCGCCGCGCGAAGTCCACGTGCACCTGATGCAGAACGACGCGCCTCCTGCGGGGGTGGGAGAGCCCGGCGTGCCGCCGATGGCGCCGGCGCTGTGCAATGCCATTTTCGCGGCCACCGGCAAGCGGATTCGCGAGCTACCGATCAAGAAGACGAAGCTGGTGTAACGGGCCTCGCCGCCCATGGAAGGCAAACGGCTCCCCGGTTATTTCGTTTCATTGCCGGAGCGGGCCCTGCGATCGCTTCTGGCGCTGGCCGGGGGCGCCGTGCACGAAGTGGGCGAGGTGGTTCTGCCGGCACGGCTGCGGCGTTCGAAGCTGTATCAATCGCTGGCGGAATCGACACTGCGCTTTCTCATCGAACAGATCGGCGAAGTGGAAGGGGCGTACCCGAAAGACGACGCCTTCCCGGAAAATTTCTTGATCCGCTCGGCGGCGGGGAGCGTGGTGGGGATCGCCAGCCTTGCGGTCTTCAACGTGTCTCCGGTCTGGGTGTTCGCCGCGCTTTCCGACATCGCCGGCGCGGGGCGCGAACTCATCGAGGAAATCGCTGCCGCGCTGCAGCAGGACGGCCTGCTGGAACGCGGGCGCACTTTTGAAAACGTGGAGCAGTTGCTCGACGGGTTGGAGCGCACCACCGCGCACCTGGCCAACGCCGCATATATCCCGCCGTTGAATGTGCGCAGTCTGCGCGCGGAGTGGCAGAAATTGCGAAGGGACGCGGCTCGGGTGCCGAAAGCCATCCTTCCTTCGAACGATCGGCTGTGGAGCCAGTGGCGGGAGTTGCAGCAGGAGGCCGCGGCGCAGGGGCGTTCGGTGGTGGAGCTCTCTTCGGTGCTGGCCCTCTCCGCCGTGCGGCAGCTTCCGCACAATGCCCTTTGGCTCTCGAGCGCGGCCTGGACGGGGGGACGGCGCACGGGAGAAGTGATCGCACGGGTGCTGCTGGATCATTATCGAACGACTCTCCAGGAAATTCACCGGACCGGCTATGTGCGCTACTGGCTGCGGGAGTTCCAGCCGTACGTGCGCGGGGCGATGCGGCAGTTTTCGCCGCAGCGCGTGTCGGCTACCGAGAGGCTGTTGCGCGGAAAGAAACGCAAAGAGACGTAGCGGCGCCAGCCCCCGCCTGGTGTGCCGCGCGTAGCGCGGTCGCGGCTCCAGGGATTCCGGGCACACGGCGCTTGCGCAAGGCCTTACGCCACCAACGCGCCTAGCGGAAGATCGAAAGATCGATTGCCTCCGCCATGGCTTTGTAGCCGGCGTCGTTGGGGTGCAGATGATCGCGGATGTTGAAGTCCGCGCGGATCTGCTTGGGGTGAGCCGGATCGCGAACGACGGCATCGAAATCCACCACCGTGTCGAACACGCCGCTGGTGCGGATCCAGCGATTCACGGCGTCGCGAATCGCCTCGCCGGCATCGCTGTAGTAGGCCGCGCCTTCGTAGGGGGTCAAGGTGCAGCCAACTACCCGGATGCCGTGGGTGTGGGCGCGTTCGACCAACTGGTGCAACGCTCCCGTCACGTCATCGGCGGTGACGGCCTCGCTCGGCTGCCGCATGCCGACCCCGATATCGTTGATGCCGAGCATCACCGTGACCCAGCGGACGCCGGGCTGGGCCAGCACGTCGCGATCGAAGCGGGCAAGCGCATTGACGCCGGCGCCATCGCGCAAAAGCCGGTTGCCCGAGATCCCCTGATTCACGACCGCCCAATGGGCCGTGGCCGGATTCGCGAGCAGGCGTTGCGCCAGAAAACTCGGCCAGCTGCTGTTGGTATCGGCGGTGGAGGTGGCGCCGTCGGTGATGGAGTCGCCAAACGTCACGATGGCGGCGGTGTCGGCGGGCGCCAGCACGTCGACACCGGAGACAAAGTACCAGGATTGCGAGGTCGCGGTATCGGTGAGAGCGGCCGCCGCGGCGAAATCTCCGGGCTTGGAGATGTAGGTGGTGTGGAGGCCCGTGGCGTGCATGGTGGGCGCGCCGGTGTCACCGGGAAGGTAGGCGGAAATGACCAGGTCGCCCGCGCGCGGCACGTCGAAATTGATCGGGTCGCTCAGCAGCAGAGCGCCCGGGGGAATGGAGGCGGAGGGCTTTCCATCGAACATCAAGGCGCGGTCCGAGCCGGGGATGATGGCCGAATCCTTCTCGTGGAGCGCGACGTGCGCTGCGCCCAGCCGCAAGGCCTCGACGCCATAGGCGTTCGAAAACTCGACGCGCAAGCGCTGGCCGCCGATGCTGGTGCGCACCACCATGCGGACGGTCTGGTTGTCGAATTTGGCCGGCGGAGGAGGACCTGCGGGAGCCCGCGGAGGAACAGCGGCGCGGGCGGCGGCGGGCGACGGTGCGAGCGCTCGGGGCTGTTGTGGCGAGGCGGCCCAGGTAGCCACCCAGTGATCCTGCCCCGCGGCCTGCGGAGCCCACACCAAAACACAAAGCGGCGCCAGAAACAGCGCGCCCATAGCGAATCGCCGGTTCATTTTCCCTCCATCCGAATGGGATTGGCTACCAGCATACTACGCAGCAGGTCGCGCTGTTTTTCGCCTAAGGCCAGCCAGTCGAAGTGGCGAGCGGCGTGAACATAGGCCGCCTCCGCCAGGTCCCGCCGCCGGCCGGGATCGCCGATCAGGGTGGCCACGCCGGACGCGAAGGCTTCCGGAGTGTCGCCGATCCAGGCGCTGAAACCGTGAAGCAGCCCGAGCCCGGCGCAACCGGATGCAGTGGAAACGACGGCACGCCGCATCGCCATGGCCTCGAGCACCTTGACGTTGGTTCCGGCGGATACGGTGGTGGGCACCAGCACCAGGTTGGTCTCCACATAGAGCGGGCGAACGTCGGCCACGAAGCCCAGCATGCGGATGCGCGCATCGGCCGGCGGCTCGGGCCGGTCGGTGAAGGCACGCCAATACGTGAGATAGTCGGGACCGCAGACCACCGTGACCCGCATCTCGGGGAAGCGGTCGCGCAGCAGCGGCCAGACGCGTTCAGTGAAGAACCGGTAGGCCGTCACGTTCGGGAAGTGGCGGAACGAACCGATGAACAAGAGCTGTTGGCCGGGCGGCTCCGGTTCCGCCTGAAACCGGTGAAGATCCACGCCGTTCTCAATCACGATGGCCGGTGGGCGGGAGCCCAGCAGGTCCACGTCCTTGGCCGACATGACCACCACGCGGCCGTAGCCGGCGATGACGCGGCGCTCAAAGCGGAAGTAGTCCCACCAGGCGGCCAGCGTGCGGTCGCGCCGCGCGATCTGTCCGAACAGGTCAAAGGTCACGTCGTGCTCAACCAGAACATCGCCGCCATACAGAGCGAGCTGGGTGTATTCCACCTGTAGCAGCTCGAAGCGGAAGGCCAGGAACTCCTGGACCAGCGCCGCCCGCATCGCGGGGGAATCGAACTCATGGACTTCGGCGGGCAGCAGAGTGGACCAGCGGGGCTCCCGGTACCGCGGTTTTTCCACCAGCACGACTCGGGCGCAGAACTCCAGCAGAGGCGCGGCCTCGGGCGCCTGGGGGGTATCGGTAAAGGCGAACAGCTCGATATCGAATTCGCGCGCGGTTTCCCGCAACAGGTTGTAGATGCGAACCGCACCTCCGTGAGCAAGCGGGTAGGGAAAATACGGCGAGAGGACGGCCACGCGACGGCGGCCCGGATCGCACAGACGGCCTTCCAGCACCCGATAGCCCGCGGGCGCAGAGGAGCGCTCGCGCTTCGGCCCCGGCCACCAGCGCGGGCGGAGATAGATGCGATCCAGCGGCACACCGCGCCAGAACAGCAGGGACGCCAGGTTGAAGCGCAGGTGATGGCGTTCGAGGCGCGAGTTGTAGGCCAGGATCTTGCGCGGGGCCAGCCGGTAGGCGGCGCGGCGCAGCGCGCTCGGCTCGCGGGTCAGCAGGACGGGAGCGAGCCCGATGCGGTAGCGCTTCAACTGGCGCCGCATCTCGGGCCAATTTTCCGAGGTGACGGTGAAGTGGCGGCGATCGGGCACCAACTGCTTCACTTCTTCCACCATGCGACGGCACAGATCGGCGTCGCCGGTGCAGAACGTGACCACGACGGCTTCCGGATCCTTTCCGAGCAGACGGAAGATCCAGTTCTTCAGCTTTTGTTTCACTGCGCCGACCTCGTGCGCCAGAGCACGGCCGAAGCCGCCAGCGGCATCAGCGCGGCGACGACGGTCAATGGCGCGTAGCCGTAGAGGTCGATCACTTTTCCAAACGCCGGCGAGACCACGGCTTGCACGCCGCCATAGGAAGCCACCAGGATGGAGACGGCGAAGGCGGCCCGCGCCCCGCCGAAGGCATCGAGCGGCATGGTGTACATGTTGACGCTGAAGGCCGAAACCGCGCAGATGCTGAGCGAGATGCCCGCCGAGGCCCACGCGGCGTTGGGGGCGAGCGGGATGGCCGCGGTGGCGAGAGAAACGACCGAGGCCGCCAGGCAGACGCGAAAGCGCGCGGGAAGTGCGGTGAGCCCGCGGTTCATCAGCCGCAAAGAAAGCCAGCCGCCCGCGGCTCCTCCGGCGGCGGCGAACACGGGCGGAATCCAGGCATACCACGCGGCCTGGACGAGGGTCAGGCGGTGCGCCTCCACCAGGTAGAGGGTCGTCCAGTTGGTCCACAGCGAATAGCCCACCATGCTCAGGGCGTTCGCGGCGACAAAGGCCCACAGGCGGCGGTCCCGCAGCAACTCCGCGGCCGCCCTCGGATCGAGCTGAGAAGCGGGCATTCCCCGGTCATGGGCGGCGGCCCAATTCCATAGAGGAATCCAGAGCAACCCCAGGACGCCCGTGATGACGAAGGCCTGCCGCCAGCCGCCGTGCACGGCAAGATAGGTAGCGACGGGAGGCGCCAGGATCAGCCCCAGGCTGATGCCGGCTTGATTCACGGCGTTGCCGAGCGCGCGCTCCGCCGGACGCAGGTATTGATGGATGGCCTTGCCGGCCGCGGGAATGCCACCCGCCTCGGCGACGCCCAGCACGGCGCGGCAGCCGACCAGTCCGCCGAGGCCCCGCGTGAACCCGGTGGCGAGACCCGCGCACGACCACAGCCCCACCGCCAGGCTGATGCCGCGATTGAGCCCCACCCGATCGATCAACAAGCCCGCGAACGGCGCGCTGGCGGCATAGGTGATGGAGAACGCGGTGAGGATCAGGCCATACTGCGCGTTGGAGAGGCGGAATTCGGCGCGCAGCACGGGCGCGAGCATGGCCAGGGTCTGGCGATCCAGGTAATTGATGGCCGAAGAAAGCACGAAGACCGCCAGCACCAGCCAGCGGAAACGGGCAGCGTCAACGGGACGGGTCACTGGAATTCGATGGTAGCAACTTCGCCCGCGGTGGCCAGCCGGGAATTCGTCTTAGGGAAATACTCCACCGAAACCGGGCGCGCCTTCTGCACGCCGCAGCCGAGAGTTCGATCGCCGCCGCCGAGAATCACGATCTTTGCCGGATCGGTGACCAGGAGGCGCGTGACCTTGTGGTCGGCTTCGATCGACAAGCGCGCCTGCTTGCCGAGGCAGTCGATGCGCTGCAACGTGCCGGCCAGCTTGCCGGAAGGCTTCGGCCCGTCCCACCACGGAACCGGCTTGTCGCCGCCCGCCGGCGGGCCTTCCTGATACTTGCTCTCCAGCGCGTGCACGTGAGCGCGGGCCTGATCCTTGAGTTTTTCCAGGTCCGCCGCTTCCTTTTGCTTTTCGGCGTCCAGGTAGGCCAGGCGTTGCTGCTCGATGGCCATCCGCGCCTGGCGCATCCGCGCGCGCACTTCGGGGTCGGTGGCCGCCTGTTCGCCCTGCGTCCAGGCCTTGGCGGCGTCGCTGAAATTCTGATCGGCCAGGTAGGCCTCGGCCAGCGCCTGCCAATAGGAGGCGTTGCGGGGATTGCGCTCGGCCGCCGCCTTCCAGTGGGCCAGGCGCTTGGCCGGGTCGGTATCGCGGGCGGCCAGCAGGGCGAACGGCTCGTCCAGCTTGGGATTGATTCCGGCGGCGCGCAGCAGCGCCTGCGTGGCCTTGTCGTTGTCGGGCTCCAGCTTGGCGTATTCGAGGTAGCAGCGGGCGCTCTTGCTGCCGGCCTCCATGGCGGCGGCGAAATGCTGGCGGGCCTCGTCGGGATGGTGATCCCGCAGAGTCAGGATGCCCAGGCCCTCTTCGGCTTCGGCCATTTTGACGCGATCGCGAACCAGGGACTGATACTCCGCCGCCGACTGGCTGCCCGCCAGCAGGTCGGCGCGGGCCAGCCGCGCATCGGCATCGGAGACCGGCCGCTCTTCGAAGTCGCGCTCGCTCAAGGCACGATTGGGAAGCGTCGTCGTTTGAAAATTGCCGGCTGCGAGGTGCTGCCGCGCTTGCGCTTCCACGTCGGCGGCCGATTTGCCGAAGGCGTTGCGGTACGCCGGGTCGCCATCGACGCCTTTCCGCAGATTGAACAGCAAAACCCGCAACTTGCCGTAGTATTCGGGATCGACCACCAGCAGATGCACGCGCGCCCAATCCAGGTCGGGTTGCGGAGGCGGAGCGCCGCCCGTAATGTGAATCCCGGTCACCTGGAAGGTGGAGAAGAACGACACCAGGCCGCGCTCGAACGCCTCGGGCATGCGTCCGGTATTGGAGGCGAGAAAGAGGCGGGTCAGCGCGGTGTAGAGGGCGGGTCCGGGCGCGGTTTTTTCCTCCAGCACGACCACATAGGTATCGCGGCCTTCGGCCAGGGGGCTGGCCGTGGCCCAACCGCGGGAATTTTTCAGGACGAAGATGCGGACGGGCACCGGCGTCTGCAGGTCCGTTTCGCCGATCATCTGGCCGAGAGCCCAGCGGAACTCCTCCAACTGGACCAGAGCTTGCCGTCCGGCACGCCCGCCGGCGTCGCTGACCACCTCGAACGGCCCCGAGATGAACTTGACCCAGTGATCGTCCGCCGCCAGCAGCCAAGGCAAGAGCGCGAGCAGGAGCAGTCGCCGCATTTCACCCCTATTATGCCGCGACCGCGCGCCGTGTGGGCCCGGCCGGCGCCGGCGGGAGGAACGCCTTGCGGCATTTGGTAGAATGAAGTTCATCCCGTGGCGCTATCGTCTAACGGTTAGGACGGAGCCCTCTCAAGGCTTAAATACGGGTTCGATTCCCGTTAGCGCTACCAAGTTCTCAATAACTTACAGGCGATGCGCTCACACGCGCTCACACGCGCTTCGGTCCAGCAGGATCCCGCGCATTTTTCTTCTGGAATTTCTCCCACTTTCGCGCGGCCTCCTCATCTCGCCCCTTGATCCGGTGGGAGTACACGGTGGCCGTGACATATACCGAACTGTGCCCTAGCCGCTCCGACACCGCCGGCAACTCCATCCCGGCGGCGAGGAGGTGAGACCCGTGGGAGTGCCGCAGAGTGTGCAAACTTGCGCCTTTGGGGAGATTCAGTCGCTTGGCAAGAGCCGAGACTGAAGCCGACACCGAGTCCGGCCGCAGCGGTGTCCCATCGGGGTTAGCAAATATTAGGTCCAGGTCTGATCGGTAATCTGGCCCGAACTGCTTTCTCAAGGCACCTTGAGCAGATCGATGCACTTCGAGTGCGGAAACGGCTGACCTAGGCAAAGCGATCGGCCGCTCCCTGTCGGTCTTGGTGCCTTTAAAGGCCAGCCCTTGTTTGGTTTGCGATAACGACCTTGACACGATCACTTCCCCATTCTGAACATCGGCCCAGCGGAGTGCCAAGACTTCTCCCCGCCGTGCACCTGTCGCTGCAGAAAGCTCAAGAAATGCCGGAAGGCACCAAACACCTGTAGCACTATCTATGAGCAGCCGTTGTTGGGCGGGCGTAAGCGCTATGCCTTTCTTCCGGCGCGCCACGGGCATTTCGCTATGGGCCACTGGGTTGAACGGCACCAATCCCCATTTGATTGCTCGAGCAAATGCGCTCGAGACGACACCAGCAATGTTGCGGACAGTCTTGGCAGACAGCGGTCGGGCTTCCTTCGTCTTGCGGTGATGGCCGCCGTTTTCTAGGAGCCGATTCCATTCCCGACTCAGATGCAAGGCCGTGATATCGCGGAGCGGCATTGCCAACAGCGGGGGCGAAAGGTATGCCGACTGCTCTCGATAGCGCTCCACAGTCTTGGCTGCAAGTTTCTTTTCGGCGTGCTCTGCGAGGAAGTCCCGAAGGAGCATCGCAAGGGTGTTTGGCAGCGGGGCATCCACACACCCCGCCTTCACGGCGTTAGCCCGCTCCTGCTCCTCGGTACGCCGTTTAGCTTCGGCCTCTTCAGCCTCCCGCTTGGTCGCGAAACCTGCTTCCGTAATCTGGCGGCGGTCTGCACGGGTTGATCCAGGCGCATCGAAAACGTAGTACCAGACGGTCTTACCCGAACGATAGGATCTCTTCTTGACCGCCACGAGTCAATTTCCTACTTGTGCGACGTGCTCAGGTAGAGGGATTTGTTCTATCACGTTCATGCCGCAAGTCTTTTCCCACTGCTCGTATGCGTAACGCGTTACGATCCATCTGCGGCCGAGCCGAATGGCCGGGATTGTTCGACTTTCCAACAGTTGATAGACGGCCATTCGGCCGAGTGAAAGGCGACTCGCTATTTCGGGTATTGAGATTCGGGCGCCTGACGTCCCTCTCATCTGTTCCTCTTGCGTTCGTCAAGTCGGGTGGCGAGTGCCCGGCTCACTCTTCACCCCAGTGCTCGACTTGGAAGACAGTCTTAGCCCCCTGAAGGAGCTGATGCTATTGCCGACCGCTCGCAACCGTTTCGGTGCGTGTGTGCCATACGAGAACGAGCCTGGAACCGGCGGTCCAATGCTTCGAGGCGTTCTAGCGCGTCGAGCAACTGGAGACCCACTTCGCGAGTCGCGTCACAGGGGCTTGCGAATTGCTCCGAGTGCTTAATGGCGAACTTGATTCGATCAATCGCTACGCGAGCTTGGTAGGCCATCTCAAACTCAATAGCAGAAGGTCTCGATTTCACTTCGGCTTCGATGATCTCGACAACCTGATGCATTCTTTCTGAGCTCATGGATTTCCGGCTTGTCCGCTCCGGCTACAGGCCAATACTACGGCAGGTTCTGTAACTCGCCAAAACGCTGCGAAACGGTTCCGCTTGATGCGGGACGACTACGGGCTTGTGGAGTCGCTGCACGGCTTGAGCGAATCATCCAACCGGCGGAGTAAGTTCCCACCCCCGTACAGTCATCTGCCGGGCTTGCCTGCCCGAGGGTAGAAGAGGGAATTCCCAAAAAGGAAAATCCGAGAATGTCTGCCCAGTCCGCATGAAATTGATCAGTGGAACGGCGAGAGCCGTAACCATGGCTTTTCTTTTTCGGCGAAATCCGATTCCAGCCCTAGAATCCTCCTTGAGGATCGAGAATCAAGTGTTTCCCTCAACCGATTACCTGCGGCGAAAGTTCGAGGAGGCCCGATACCTCGTCGATGAGGTGATGATCTCGCAGGTCCATGTGGCGGGCGAACTGAGGAAACCGGTTCTGGTCGAGGGACCGCCGGGCTGCGGTAAGACGGAACTCGCCAAGGCCTTGGCCTTCACACTGGACACCAGCGTCGAGCGACTCCAATGTTACCCCGGAATTGACGAGGAAAAAGCAATTGGTAGGTTCGACACTGCACTACAAAAGATCTTCCTGGAAACGCAGTCGGACGACCTAGGAACGGATTGGGACGCAATCCGGCGCCGACTTCATACTCTGGACTTCTTCGTTCAAGGGCCGCTTATGCGCGCGCTCCAATACGAGGAAAAGCCCTGTGTGCTGCTTGTCGATGAAGTCGACAAGGTGGGCGAAGAATTCGAGGCCATGCTGCTCGAGGTGCTATCAGAGTGGCAGATTTCTGTCCCCAAGCTGGGAACCGTGAAGCCCAAGACGATTCCTTTTGTCGTGCTCACTTCGAACGAGGTCCGGCGGATCGGAGATCCGTTGCGTCGGCGATGCGCCTACTTTCGGGCTGAGTTTCCGACCCCTCAGCGGGAAGCCCAGATCCTGAAGGCGAGGAGCAAAACGGGGGATCCCACCGTGCAACGGCAGCTTGCAGGCCTATCTTATGCACTCCGCGCTTACCGCATGGAGAAGCCACCGTCCATCGCGGAGATTCTGGAACTCGAACAGGTGCTCGCGATCATGGGCATCGACGAACTGCACGCGGACATGCGCGATCTTCTGCTGCCTTTCCTCGCAAAGACGAAGGAAGATCGGAAGCGCCTTACACTTCAGGACGGGTTTGCGTCGCTCGTGCTGAATGCGAAGTCACACGCTGCAAAGCTGCAGTCGGCTGACTTGGTTGGAGTTCACCCATGAAGCGGGCGGCGTTGGTCTCGCTGCTCTGCCTTTGCCATCTCGGTGCTGAAGATCTCCGCGAGACGGCGTCGGTCTGGGCAAACGATTACGCGCACGCCTACGGAGTCCCGCTGGAATTCGTTAAGGCAGTGATCGACGTTGAATCGGCTTGGCAGCCGAACGTCATTTCGACGAAAGGAGCGGCAGGCATCATGCAACTCACGCCGGCCGCGGCCCTCACCCTTGGAGTGGAGAACCGATTCCGGATCGACCAGAACATCCGCGGAGGAGTCGCATATCTGGCAGGGCTGATGCGGCTCTTCAAGGGCGACTTGAGGCTCGTTGCCGCGGCCTACTATGCTGGCGAGACGCGCATCCAGAAGATTGGGCTCGATTGCGCCGACCCTGATATCTGTCGGTATGTTGCGGCCGTCGAGCGGTGCTATCGAAAACGACGGCTGCGACCGGCAGCGGCCCGAACAGGGTAGTGAAAGGAGCACAACGATGAAGAGAGTGAAATTAACGCTGGCCCTCTGCGCCTGTTGCATCTGCGTGGCGCAGGTCCCAGAGATCACGCCGCAAGTAGTAGGGCGGGCGGTTCAGGAAGGCCAGGTGACGGTCCTCTACCTGGCGCCGCGCTTTGCGACGGCCATCCGGATGCCAGATGCGGTCAATTCCGTTGTGCTAGGTGACCCGGACGCATTTTCGGCGGAGCACTCAGACCGGGAACCCCGGATCGTCATCGTCAAACCAATCACGATCAAGGTGACACAAACGAACCTCTTAATCACTACAAACCAGGGCTACCAGGCAAATCTGCTATTGATCAGCCGCGGCGAACCTGAATCAGGCGCAAAGCCCGACGTCGATTTCATGATGCGATACCGGCCGGCCGGGAAATTCATCATTGATCCGACCTATCCGTCGGCCTTGGTTGCTCGGACCACACCCCTGGATCAAGGCCTGGAGGCAACAGGAGCGAAAAGACCCGTGTCGAACAGCCTGCCTTCCGCAAGGCCTGCTTCGGCGACGAACGCACCAGTTGCGGACGCACCAGCCAAGCCGAATGACCCGCCCGTGACAGACTCAGGTTCAAGTCTTGATACTCTTCTAGAGCGCCAGCGACGCGCTCCGCTGCCTGTGCTCCACGGCGAGAAGCCTGGGATCGTGTCACCCGGCAGCGAAATCCTGAAAGCCGGCGTCAGTGAGCTTATCGACCATGGCAAAGAGGTCGTGGTGCTCTTCTCCGCCGTCAACCTGCAGGAACATCCGATTGAACTTATGGCGCCACAGGTCCAACTGGGCGGCAAGATCAAGAAGGGCAAGCTTGTGCACCACCAGGTGTGGTCCACCTCGGAACAACTGCCGATCGAGGATTTCCGCATGAGCGCGCGCAGAATCGGGCCCGGCGAACGAGCCGACGGCGTTCTGATTTTTCAGCGGCCGAACTTCAAGCAGTCCACGGAAACCCTGCTGCTTCAGATGGCAGATTCGGGCGCCGTTGACCGGCCGGCACTGGCGCCTATCGGTTTCGGAATCAGCAGCATTCGGAAAGAGGGAGGCGAATAATGGCACCCGATCCACTGAATCGCGAGGCGGTACGGCCGGATGACATCGAATTAGATGCTACAAGAGCCACTCACCGTGGAACTGAGGAGCCCATTGAAACAGCTGGGCCGGAACCGGCCAAGGGGCTCTTGACCTCGCTTCGAGAGGCATATGAGCGGGCGCGGGATGGACGGAGGCAGCAGACAGCGGAGAAGCAGCCCCGGACAGCCAAGAGCTTGGACCGTAGCAAGACACTGCTGGTGCTGGCGGCGGCCGTGGTCATCATGATTTTCGGACTTCTGGCAGTGTTCTCCAGTTCGAATACGACGAAAGACCACCGGGCTGGAGGCAACAAGCCGAATCTCGGCCGCCCCGATCTTCCGGCCGCGACGCGCCAGAACGAGGGTTCGCTGACCCCGTTGCTTGCCGCTGACACGAGCAACCAGGAGGGCAACAGCGATCAGGTCAGCCCAGAGGATGTGAAGGCCACTGGGCGGATGAGACTAAACGCGCAACCCAAGGTGCCGAAGACCCTTGCAGATGTTCCGCCGATGGGCGATCCGGCGTTGGAGGCATATCGCGAGGCCAAGGCCGGCTACACGGCCCCGTCACCGCCCGTGGCGGTCACCAGCGTCCCCGCTCCAGCACCGCCGGTCGCGCCGGTTCGCAACGAAGGTGATGCCCTCAAGAAGTCGTCGCTTGTCTTTGTGCGGAGCTCCGCGAGTTCGGAGGCGGCCATCCGTCCGGCGTCCCTGACCACCGAGCCTACGCTTCTCGAACGAAAGGCGGCGGGGCTTTTGCCCAACGGCAGCCGGCTGGTGGCGCGGCTGCAGGCCGCCGTCAGCACGGCGGTCAAGTCGCCGGTCGTTGCCACCATCGAATACAACTACGAGAAAGATGGCGAGATCGTCATCCCAGCCGGCACGAAGGCATTTGGCGACCTGCAACTGGCCAACCGGAACGGAAATATCGGCATCCACTTCCACACGCTGCAAATGCCCGATGGCTCCACAGAAAAGATTGACGCCACCGCGATGAGTCTTACATACGGCCCACTGAAGGGATCCGTCTCGGGCAGTAACGCCGCGAAGCGGATTCTCGTGCGCTCCCTGACTGGCGTCGGCACTATGGCGGCCTATCTGGTGGGCGGCCCGGGCGGATTCGGCGGAATCAACGGGCAACTCAACAACAGCGTTCTGCTTCGCGAGCGCATTGCTTCGAACGCCGGGCTGGCAGGTGAGCAGGAGATGGCGGGCCTCGCGTATAACGAGAACATCGTCGTTACAGTGCCCGGCAACACGCGGTTCTTCCTAGTGCTGTTGCAGAACGCCGACGAGAAGCCCGATTCCAGACCCATTCCCGGCGGCTTGCGAAACACCACCCAACTCGCTGCCGACGGAAGTTCGTCGCTTCCGTCAGCGCAGGAACTTCGTGAGCTGATTGATCTGAAGAATGAACTGAATCGGATGTACAGCCAAACTGCGGCGACGAAGACCTCGGGACCTGTGCAGCAACAGTGACTTTCCGCACATCGAGCGAGCCCGCGGACACCGACGGCAAACCTCTCTAGCAGCCCGTGTCTAAAAACACTTCCTTGGTGGAATGTTTCGCCGTAGAATCAGGCATGGCGATGGGAACGAAGCGAGCCAGACAGAAGCAGGAAGAGTTGTTCTATGCCAGCGAGCAGGCTGAAGCGCCGGGG
>JAIQFS010000070.1 GCA_020073145.1 Terriglobia bacterium | reverse complement strand
GTTTGCTCGCACCCTCTCTTCCGGCGAGATATAGCTGTACATGTCGGCTTGCTGACGATCATTTCCGCGCATGCAGATTAGACGATCACAACATCTCAGGCGTAACTCGTTCCACACCCGTTTTTCCGCAAACTGCTAGTCCGTAAGCTCCCCGCGGCCGGGGGTGTCCTCCCGATCAAAAACGTGCCCAATGAGAGCCATCTGCTGGACGGCAATCAGCACCAGGGTTAGTCCGGCCAAACTGTAGATGACTGCGGCCGGCGCCAGGGCGACGGTATTCAGGTTGCCCGTCAACTCCCTCAACCGATGGCCATACAACTGTGTTACCGCGGAGGGCGACATACGGCCCTCATACCCGCCATACAGAGGGATCAGCTTGAGCCAGTAAGTAGAGGCCAACACATATCCGAACAGCAACACGAGAGAAGCGGCCGCAAACCTGCCGACGGTCGGTCGCCGGGATGCGCCCAGCAATGCCAGTCCCAATACAGGGGCCGCCAGAACCTGGGTGTACCAGGGTTCGACAAATGGAAGACCGCCTCGCGAGTCGAGATGGCTGACGATGGCGGCGTAGGCCAGCGCCAGCGCGAACGAGACACAGTATCCGAAGGCGATCCATTCCGCGGTTGCATGATGGCCCCAGAGCCAGAGCAAGAGCGCCGTCACAACGATCAGGGCGACCAGGTTCAGCGTGCCGGCGGAGAATGGCAGGAAGGTGTTGTTTCCGGTCCAGAGCGCGGAGCGGATACTCGACGCGATCACCGTGGGCCACCGCAGATCGGGCGTGGCACGCAGCACCTGGGCCAAGGTGAGCCCCGCGCGCGCTTCCTGGGTTCCCGTCAAGACGCCGTAAAGCGCCAGATTCCGGACATACCAGGGGCCCGCCAGCCCGCCTAGGACCAGTGCGGCGGCTCCCATTGCCCTCCCTTGCCGGCGCCACACGAAGACGCCTGCGAACCAAGGCAGGAAGGCCAGGCAGTAGGCCTTCGTCAGCAACCCGGCGGCCAGGACGGCCGCAGCCCCGGCCCCGCCCCGCACGCTCGGGCGGGCCGCGTAGGCATTCAGTGCGACCAGTGTCCAGATCGCGAGGGGCACGGCCAGCCAGTCATTCCCGACGTGCGCCAGGGTGGCCCACGTCATCTGGCACGAGAAGACGCAGAATAGCGCACACGCTTGGTAGGAAGCTGGGATCCGGAACTGCGTGAACAGCCTCACGGCGCCGGCGAACAGCAGAAGCGCTCCGAACACCGCGGCCATAACTCGAAGGCTGGCTACGCGAAGGGGAAGCGGCAAGGCCGCCAGCAGACGTTCCGGCGCGGCCAGCAGCAGGTACGCCAGCGGTGGGTGTTGGGCTTCGTAGTTCGGGAACGGCGAGAGCCGCCATCGCGCCGGTATCGGGATTTCGCTGAGCCGACGCTGCGCTTCCAGTCGTCTCGGGGCAGGCCACTCAAAATACTGAGAATATGTCGTGACTTGTGGAATGTTCTGCCGCACCACAGGACTCGCCGGCGCGAACATCAGAGAAGTTCCCACCTCATCCGACAGCCGCGCGGTTCGGGCATCCGGCAACCCTTGCCCGTTCGCCAACTGCTGAACGTAGGCGAAATGAAACGGCTCATCGAAACCTTCCCAGAGCGGGAGCAAGACACTATACAGCGCCGCGTTCACCAGGATGGAAGCGATCAGCAGCCGCCGCGCGTTCATGCCGTCGTAACCGGTGATCTGGCTGGAGCGCGGGACAGGCTGCAAGCCATTCTCCTCATTCTACGGGAGCCGCCGCGTCATCAGGCGGGCCTGCTCGTTCTGGTTGCGGCTATCCGTCCTTCCACGGGCCCGATCGCGCGTCACCAAACAGGCGCATGCTATTCTGATTAGTAATTTCCCGAGGATTCCTTTTATGAGCGCATATCGCTATCAGACTCCTCACGGGATCGACGTCACGCGCACCGCTTCCAAGGCCAATTTCCGCAAAGGCCTGAAGTCTCTGCTGCGCGATTTGGACCGGCACCGTGGGATCTATCTGTCATCGGGATACGAGTATCCCGGGAGATATTCGCGCTGGGATGTCGCTTCTGCCTGCCCGCCCCTCGAGATAGTCTCCTACGACCGGGAAGTGGAGTTTCGCGCGCTGAACGAACGCGGGGCCAGGATTGCGGAGATCCTGCGGCCGGTCCTGGAAGAGCATCCGCATTGGGAAGAATTCGCGGTCGAGCCGCGCCGTCTGCGCGGACGCCTGAAGCCGCTGCCGGCCCTGTTTTCCGAGGAGGAGCGCAGCAAACAGCCCTCCGTCTTCTCGCTGCTGCGCGCCCTCATCCAGGAATTTCGCGGCGAAGAGAATTCGCGGCTGGGCCTGGTGGGCGCGTTTGGCTACGACCTGCTCTTCCAGTTTGAGCCGATCGAAAAGAAGCTGCCCCGCCACGGCCACAAGGACCTGCACCTCTTCCTCTGTGACGACATCTGGTTCATGGACCGCAAGAAGGAGCAGATCGAGCGCTTCCAGTACGATTTCACGCGCGGCGCCGTGACCACCGCCGGGCTGCCCCGGGAGGCCGAGAAAGTGGCGCGTCCAGCGAAGCGCAAGCCCGGACCGATTGTCTCCGACCACCAGCCGGAAGAATACATGGCCAACGTCGAGACGGTCCGACAGGGCATGGCGCGGGGCGATTTCTACGAGGTGGTGCTCCGCCAGACCTTCCAGACTCCGTACTCGGGCAAAGCGTCGGAACTGTTTGAGCGTGTGCAGCGCGCCAGCCCGAGCCCTTACGAGTTCTTCCTGCAGTTCGGCGAGGAGCAACTGGTGGGCGCGTCGCCCGAGATGTTTGTACGAGTGGAAGGGCATCGGGTCGAGACCTGCCCCATCTCGGGGACCGCGCAGCGCACCGGAGACCCGCTGCGCGACGCCGAGAACATCCGCGAGTTGCTCAAGTCCACCAAGGAAGAATCGGAGCTGACCATGTGCACCGATGTGGACCGCAACGATAAATCGCGGGTCTGCGAACCGGGCACAGTCAAGGTGATTGCGCGCCGCCTGATCGAATCCTACGCCGGGGTGTTTCATACGGTGGATCACGTGGAGGGCATCCTCGAAGAAGGGTTCGACGCGCTGGACGCTTTCCTGAGTCACATGTGGGCCGTGACGGTGATCGGCGCGCCCAAGAAAGCCGCGGCTCAAACCGTGGAGCGTCTGGAGAAGAACGCGCGCGGCTGGTACGGCGGGGCCGTCGGCATGATCACTCTGAACGGCGATCTCAATACTGGAATTCTGATCCGCACCACGTACCTGCGCGATGGAATCGCCACGTACCCGGTGGGCGCCACGCTGCTGTACGATTCCGTACCCGCCCTGGAAGAGCGTGAGACCCGTCTCAAGGCCACTGGCTTTTTCCGCACCTTGGGTGCGGGTGAGACGGCGGCTGCCGCCACCGGGGAACGCGAAACCGCCGGCGCCGGCGCGAAGCTGCTGCTGGTGGATAACGACGATTGCTTCATCCACACGCTGGCCAACTACGCCCGCCAGACGGGCGCCGAGGTGGTGACCTACCGCGCGGGCTTTCCCGCCGATTTGATTGCCAAAGTGGCGCCGAGCCTGATCTTGATTTCTCCCGGTCCCCGCCGGCCGGCCGATTTCGGCGTGCCCGACGTGGTGAAGACCGCGGTGCGACTGGGCGTGCCGGTGTTCGGGGTGTGCCTCGGCCTGCAAGGCATCGTGGAAGCGTTTGGCGGCGAACTGGGCGTGCTCGACTACCCCATGCACGGCAAACCGTCGATCGTGCGGCATCGCGGTGTGGGAGTGTTCGAGGGTTTGCCCGCGGAATTCCAGGTGGGGCGCTACCACTCGCTGTTCGCGCGCCGCGAGACCCTTCCCGCTTGCCTGGAAGTCACCGCTGAAACCGACGATGGAGTTATCATGGGTGTGCGCCACCGGGACCTGCCCATCGAAGCGGTTCAGTTTCACCCCGAATCGATTTTGACGGCGGAAGGGGATCACGGGCTGAAGCTGATGGAGAACGCGGTCCGCCTCGGCAGAGCGGCACGAACCGTGGCGTAAGGCGGTTCTCATGCGCATCGTCAAGTACCTCGGCATCGTGGTCGTGGTATTGCTCCTCGCCGTCGTCGCGGCCTCGTTTCTGATCGACGCCAATCAATTTCGTCCCCGGCTGGAGGCCACTCTGACCGAGGCGCTCGGCCGGCCGGTGACCGTGGGGAACCTCAGTGTCAAGCTGTGGTCCGGCAGCGTAACGGCGGAGAACCTGGCCATCGCCGACGATCCGGCGTTCAGCCGGACCCCGTTTCTGCAGGCCAAATCTCTCCAACTCGGCGTCGAGATGATGCCGCTGATTTTTTCCCGGGATCTGAACGTCACCGGGCTGACCATCGACCAGCCCTCCATCGGGCTGGTGCAGTCGGCTTCGGGGGATTGGAATTTCTCGAGTCTGGGTTCCAAAACCAAGCCCGCTGCCAACGCGCCGCCGCCCGCGGCGGCTGACAAAGCACCGCTCAATCTTTCCGTGAAGCTGGTCAAGATCACCGGCGGCCACTTCTCGCTGGGCCAGGCAAACAGCAAGTCGAAGCCACTGGCGTTGGAGAACGTCAACATCGAGGTCCGGGACTTCACGCCGGCTTCGGCGTTTCCGTTTTCGTTTTCGGCGCAGGTGGCCGGCGGCGGCCAATTGAGCCTGGAGGGCAAGGCCGGACCCATTTCGCAGACCGATGCGGCCATGACGCCCGTGGAAGCCACCTTGCATGTGGCCCAGTTGGATCTGGCGCGAACGGGGCTGGTGCAGCCTTCTACGGGAATCGCGGGCCTCATTTCATTGGATGGCACGGCCAACTCCACGGGGGAACTGGTCCACGTCAAGGGCAACCTGAAGGGCGAAAAACTGAAGCTGGTCAAGACCGGGTCGCCGGCCCGCCGCACCGTGCAGCTCGATTTCGATGTCGAGCACGATCTGAAGAAGCGCACGGGCCGCGTCAATCGCAGCGATCTCCACTTTGGCGCCGCGCCGGCGTCGCTGACCGGGACCTATGATGTACGCGGCGAAACCGCGGCGTTGAACATGGTGTTTTCCGGCCCGAGCATGGCGGTGGAGGAGTTGGAGCAGTTGTTGCCGGCGGTGGACGTGGTTCTGCCGTCGGGCTCGTCGCTGAAGGGAGGCACTGCCAGCGCCAAGCTCGCGTTCGCCGGCCCGGCCGACCGGCTGGTCACCAACGGGTCGCTCGGGCTGAACCACACGAGCCTCACCGGCTTCGACATGGGGAACAAGATGAAAGTGATCTCAAGTCTGGCTGGGATTCCCACCGGACCCAACACCGACATCCAGACCTTGAGCGCCAACGTGCGGAACGATCCCGCCGGGACCGCGATCGACGGGCTGCAGTTCATTGTTCCCACCATTGGGCAGGTCACCGGCGCGGGGACTGTGAGCGCGGCGCATGCGCTCGATTTCAAAATGCGGGTCACGCTGCACACCTCCGGCCAGGTGCTGGCGGCGCTCGGGCAGAAGGGCGACACCAGCGTGCCGTTCTTCATTGCGGGGACTTCGTCCGATCCGGTGTTTCGCCCTGATGTGAAGGGAATGGCGCAGGAGAAGATCCAGAGCCTCACCGGCAACAGCGACCTGGGCAAAGCGGCCGGTGGGCTGCTGAACCTATTCGGCAAGAAGAAGCAGACCACCCCGGCGCAAAAGTGAACGGGGGCTCAGCCAGGCTCATGGCCGTTCGCCTCTCCGCTCGCCGGCGCCAGCACCAGCCCAGACGGCAGCTCTTCGCCGAAGATGCGGCCGAGGGTGCGATCGTCTTCTTCTTCGCCTTCCAGCACGGCCAGCAAGCGGTCGGCATGCGGCAAACCGGCGAGCTTGCGTTTGACTGTCTCGCGGGTTTGGGCGGTCAGATCGCGCGTGGGATCGTCGGTGCGACGCGCCATGCTGGCCAAGGCGTCGCCCGCATGGGCCGCGTTGAGCAGGGTTTCCACCCAGCGAGTGGCCGTCGCCGGTGGAACCACCAGGTTGATGGGGCCATAGAAAAGCTGACGGGAACCCAAGCGCGAGAGGCACCACAGCTCACTCTCTTTGAAATCGCCGGCCTTCACGCGCTTGATGAGGGCCTCGCCCAGTTCGGTTTTCGAGCCGATCGGGAGCAGCTCCAGGCTGGACGCAGCGCGCCACATCTCGCGCGTGAGCGAAGCGTTGAGACGCTGCGGCTTCTTATTGCCGCGCGGCAGCAGAGATCCCGAGAGGCGCTGATAGATGTCGGCCTGCTGATTGCGGTTGAGCCCGCCGGCCACGCGTCCCCAGAAGATCCACCAGTCGATCTCGCACTGCACCTGGTTGCCGTAGGTGACGCCGGCGCTGAACAGCCGGCGCGCCTGCTCGATGCGGAAATCGTCGCCGGGGTACCCGAAGCCGGGCCGCAGACAGAAGCCGCACAGATTCAGCCAGCGGATTTCGTAAGCGGGGCTTTTCTTGCGCCCATCGGCCGCGGCCAGGAACGCGTCCGCCATCTGGCGAATCGCCGACAGCGGCCAGGAGTTCTTTCCGAGCCCCATGGTCTGCTCCAGCCGGGCCGGAACCTCTTCCGGCGCGACCGGCGATTTCGAGGAGGGGGAAAACACCGCCGCGATCAATTGCAGTGACGATTGCAGCGCCTGCTCGCTGACCACGGCGGCGGCTCTGCGCTCCGCCGGCTGCGCGGCCGCGGCCTTTCGCAGCTCGAACTGGAGCCGCCAGCGGTTCTCGCTGATCTTGGATTCGCACCAGCTTTCCAGCGTTCCAATCTCCGTCAGCCGCGCGCCCAGCGTGACTGGGATCAGCCGTTCTTCCGCCTTCTTGCCGAAGCGGATGACAGCGTGGAGAGGGGCGTGCCGGTGCAGGCCGGCGTCGTCTTCGGCAAATTCGACGACGTCTCCCAGTTTGTCCTCGGAGCGCGTGAGCGAGCTGTAGAGGCGGAACGATACCGGACGGTTGGCCACTAGTTGCAGCGCTTCGTTGTCGATTTCGACCTCCGCGCCCTCTTCGGCGCCGCGCGGCACCAGACACACCGCGGAAAACTTGCCTTCGCGCGGCGCGCCGATACCGATGTAGTAGGTGCGCGGCAGGCCGCCCCGCACCAGCACGCCGCTGCCGGTGGAGCGCACGTACGAGTAGTAAGCCGCGCCGCGGGCCACCGCCAGATCCAGGTCGCTGTTCTCCAGAATCTCCGGGCGGCGATCATACCAGCAGCCCACCACGTCGGCCACGCGCTCGCGCAGAATCTCAGGGATAAAGAATCCGCCATTGAAGAGAATGGCGTCGGGAGCCTGGCCGGCGCCTTCCAGAAACGCATTGAGGTGGCGGGTAATGGCGGCGTCGGACACGTAGGGAAGGCCGAGTTCGCGGAACAAGCTGCGCTTCTCGTCCTTGGGCCCTTCGCCGCGCTGGGTGAAGGGCAGGAAGCCTTCGAGCGCCAGCTCCAGCGCCTCTTCGCGCAGGATTTCACTTTTCAGTGTCTTGCCGATGAGCGCCGAGCCCGAGCCCAGCACCGTGATTTCCACGCTTTTGCGGTTCGGATCGGTGAGCAGGATCTCCTTGGCCGTGGAGCACTGGCGGCGCAGCCCGCTGCGCTGGCGGATCGATAGCTGAGCGCCGAGTTTGGTCTCGACCAGCCAGGCGAAGGTCAGATCCAGATTGTCGCCGCCGAGCAGGAGATGCTTGCCCACCGCCGTGCGCGTGAAGTTGACCAGGTCGCCCTCGCGCGAAACGCGAATCAGGCTGAAATCGCTGGTGCCGCCGCCCACGTCGCACACGAGCACGATCTGGCCGTCGAACAACTTCTTGCGCGATTGCGCCAGGTTGTTGGCGATCCAGGAATAGAACGCAGCGGCCGGCTCTTCGAGCAAGGTGAGCCGTTCGATTCCGGCGTCGCGGGCCGCCATCACGGTGAGCTCGCGCGCCTCTTCGTCGAAGGATGCCGGAACCGTCAGGACGATGTCCTGCTCGGCCAGAGGCGCACCCTTGGCTTTGTCCCACTCTTCGCGAAATTTCGCCAGGTAGCGCGCCGAAACCTCGACCGGCGAGAGCACGCGGCCGGTCTCCTGCGAATCCCAGGGCAGGATCTTGGCGGTGCGGTCTACGTCCGGGTTGGAAAGCCACGACTTGGCGGAGTGCACCAGCCGCGTGGGGACCAGCGCGCCCTGCTCGCGTGCGTACACGCCGACGGGCTGCGCCTCTTCCAGATACAGAAACGAGGGCAGCGTGCGCCGCGCCTCCACGCGCCCGGCGGCCACCAGTTGCGGCGTCTCGAAGATATGGACCGGCGGGAAGTCGCGGTCCTCAGCCTCGCGTTCGTCGATATACGCCAGAGCGGAGTTGGTGGTGCCGAGATCGATGCCGATCTTCATGCCGTCACAACTGTGCCGTTACCTGAATCGCGCGCGCAAGCGGCGTGATCGATTTCTGCGTTCCGTGCCCCGGCAGAGGCCTCTCCGTGACCTGGATCATGCCGAAGCGTTCCATCCTCGAAACCAACAACGCGACGGACCGGAATTCGAGCTCCTCGGTCCGCCAGGAGGGCCGTTTTGCGGCCACGCTCAAAAAACGCCTCGGGATGATCTATCCGAATTTCAGCTTTTCGCACGCTTCACCTCTGTCACCAGCTCCGCCGCCACGCGCTCCCGCACATTGAATTCGAGCTTCCAGCGGCGGTGGTCACGGGCCACGCACCACAGCTGCATCAGGCCGGTCTCGGTGATCACGGTTTCGAACGAAACCGGCACCACCTCAGACGAGGCCTCGCCGGCGCCGAACGTCACTTCCATGGGGGACAGCTCCTCCAACTCGCCGCGAAAATCTTCGATCAGATCGCCGGGCTGGTCGTTTTTGCGCGCGGCCGATGTGAAGAAGCGAAATTCGGCGGGTTGGCCGACGGCCAAGCCGAACTCGCGGCCGGGGATGGGAATGTCGGCGCCTTCTTCCATGCCGAACGGCACCACCGTGAGCGCCTTCAGCGGGGCCGGAAATCCGGGTGCCGCGGGCATGGCGGTTTCGATCCCGACATAATAGGTGCGCGGCACGCCGCCGTGGATGCGCACGCCGCGGCCGCGCCGCGCCAGGCCGTGATAAGCGGCGCCTCGCGCGACAGCGTGCATCAGATCCTCGCCGCTCAGCAGCTGCACCGGCGTCATTCCTTCTTCGGCAAGCCAGGCATTGAGAGTGGCGAGCAGTCGCTCACGCACCAGCGCGGCCTTGAGGACGCCTCCATTGAAGAGCACATGGGTGGGGCACGCGAGGCCACTGGCTCCGCGGCGCACGGCTCCGTGTTCCGAGGTGGCCGCCTGCTGCCGCAGAAAGCGCGCCAAGTGCCGCGTGATGGCGGCGTCGGCCGCATAGGGCAGGCCGATTTCCTGCAACCCCGCGCGCCGCTGGCGTTCGGGCATGGCGTCACTCGCCACAGCCGGCAAGAACCCCTCGTTCAGAATGCGGTCGATCTCGTCGCGGTGCAACGTGGCCTTGATGGCGCCGCCCACGAGTCCGCTGCCTTTGCCGAGAATGGTCACCGGCTGTTCGGCGGCCTTCGACCCCGGTTCCAACAGTTTCTCCTTGGCCGTGCGGCAATTGTTCCACAGAGTCTGCAACTGCCGGCTGTCGATGCGCGTTCCCTTTTCGGCCAGCCGTTGGGAAACCGCGCCCGCCAGCGCCAAGTCGATGTTGTCGCCGCCCAGCAGGATGTGTTCGCCCACCGCTACCCGATCGAGGGCCAGCTCGCCGCCACGCTCGGTGACGGCGATCAACGTGAAATCCGTGGTACCGCCGCCGATATCGATCACGAGGATTAGGTCGCCGACCTGGACGCGCTGGCGCCAATCCGGATGGCGTTCGATCCACGCGTAAAACGCGGCCTGCGGCTCTTCGAGCAGGGTCAGGTTGCGATAGCCGGCCTGCTGCGCGGCTTCCAGAGTCAGCTCGCGGGCGACCGCGTCGAACGAGGCGGGCACCGTCACCAGCACCTCTTGTTCGGCGAAGGGAGCCTCGGGCATCCGGGCATCCCAGGCCTCCCGCAGATGTTCCAGATAGCGGCGGCTGGCGGCCACCGGTGAAATCCGATCCACGCCTTCGGGCGCGCGATAGGGCACCAACGGGGCGGTGCGATCGACGCCCGAATGCGACAGCCACGACTTGGCGGACGAGACCAGCCTCCCGGCGTTCTCGGCGCCGCGCTTCTGGGCCAGGACGCCCACCGCGAACCCACGCCCGGCGTCCCACGGAAGCGCCAGCGCACCGGAGGGAAAATCCGAGCTGCTGGGCAAGTACAGAAACGACGGCAGCAGATTCTCCTCGCGTACTTCGCCGGGATTGGTGAGCTGGGGAATCGCCATCACTTGGACGTTGGCCGGGGCGAACGGGTCGGCATCCTCGCGGATCTCGGCATACGACAGGGCCGAGTTGGTGGTGCCGAGGTCAATTCCGATGACGTATTTGGATGGCAATGCGGTTTACTCGATTTCGATTTCCGCGGGCGCGAGGACAGCCGCGTCCTGCTTGGCTCCGAGGGTGGGCAAATCGACCTTCACGGCGCGCCATCCTTTGTGCCGCAGAATCCCGCCCGAGGGTGGCTTGGCCGGCACGTTGCCGATGAACTTGACCACGTTCGGGTCTTTGGAGGGCGCCTGCGTGAACGTGCCTTCGACCCCATCGATTACCGGCTGCAGCGACACGTAGCGCGCGATCGCGTCGCGGCTCTGGCCGTGGAGTTCGCGCACTGCCGCGCCCACCTGGTCATCGGAATACGCGGTGATGTCTTCCATCAGGAAATCGATCAGGCGGGCATCGCGCTGGAGGATGCCCAGGATCTGGAGGGCCCCGTCGGAAGTCTTGACCGTGGGAGCAGCCGGCGCCGCGGCGGGCGCTTTCGAAGCCGCGGACTGCCCCGCGCTGGCGGCGCGCCGGCTTAGGCCCAAAGCCGCCGCGGCGGTGTCGGCCAGGCGGCCTCGCAACAGGATGCTGAAAAAACAGCGGAACGCTAGAACAATACGGCTCAAGGGTTAGCTCCAAGTTTAGGATAGCGTGTCTCGGCGGCCTGGCGGCCCGTGGGGATTGGGCGGGTTTGTTATAATCCCAAACGACCACGTGCGGCTCGACACCCGAACGCCGGCTGCCAGTCGATTCACACTACGTTGCTAGGTATCTTGCAGTGCACCGAGGAGCGCGATCGTGAGCATGCGGATTGACAGTTCCAAGATCGAGCCGGATATCGTGGTAGTGCATCTCTCCGGCAACGTCACCCTGATGCCCGAGAACCAGATCAACGACCCGTTCATCAACGACCTTCTGGAGCGCCAGGAAAAGAAAGTGATCTTCGATCTGACCGGCGTGGAGCACATGGACAGCTCCGGCGTCCAGCTCATGGTCCAATGCTCCGCCGCGGTGCAGAAGGCCGGCGGACAATTGCGTCTGGCCGCCGCCAATCCCCGCGTGGCTCGCTTGTTCCAGATCACGCGCCTGGACAGCATGCTTCCGCTCTATCCCACGATCTCCGCGGCATCCGAGGCTTTCACGACAGGGCCAAAATGAAGTGGGGACGGGCCAGTTGTTGTGTGGGACTCGGCCTGTCCACCCTCACCGTGGTCTGGGCGTTCCATCGACCGTTCCGCGAGTTCAATGGAGTGGAGTATCGCATGGGCGACATTGCTTTGCCGCCCGACTGGCAGGAACCCACGGAATGGGTCTTCGCCCGCCTGATGTACCCTCCTTCTCCCTACGGAGGTTACGGGCGCGGCTTTCGATACGGCGGCGGGGATTGGACGAAGGGGTTCTCGATCTGGACCCAGGACTATCCGCGCGCGGACCGGCACTTTACGCCCGCGCTCCGGCGGCTGACCCGGCTCCATGTCCGCTCGGTGGAACAGCCCGTGAATCTGGATGAAGGCGATGTCTACGATTGGCCCTGGCTGTACGCCGTCCAGACCGGCAGTTGGCGCCTGACCAACTCGCAGGCCGCTACTCTGCGGGAATACTTGCTGCGCGGCGGCTTCCTGATGTGCGACGACTTCTGGGGAGAGAGCGGCTGGGCCGTCTTCATGGAGAGCATGCAGCGCGTCTTTCCCAACCGGCCCGTGGTCGACCTTCCCAACACCGAAGCGCTGTTCCACACCGTGTACGATCTGGACGATCGCTATCAAGTGGCCAGCAAAGGTTCGGTGAACCGCGGCCGCACCGATAAATGCGAGGGCTGCCCTCCGCGCTGGCGCGGCATCTACGACGACAAAGGCCGTCTGATGGTGGCCATTACCTTCGATTCCGACGTCGGCGATTCCTGGGAATGGGCGGACGATCCGAGCTATCCGCAAAAGTTCGCGGCTTTGGGAATCCGGATCGGCGTCAACTACGTGGTGTACGCCATGACGCACTAACAGCCCGCGGCGCCACTCCCAGCGCGACCCATTCCGCCACGGTCGATTACATGGTCGATCAACGGTTGGGCCGCGTCCAATGGCGCGAACCGGGCGTGCCCGAACCGGGCTTCAAAGCCGGCGCGGCCGGATCGGCGTTCCCTGTCAGGAAAAAGGTCTTCGGGCCTCGGGAGGCGCACGTCAGATCGTCACCCCCGTGGACGACCAGGGCCTGCCGCGTCTCGTCATACGCAGCAGCCAGGGTATAGGTGGGACCAGGCTGGTTCTCCGGGAACTGCTGCACCCAGGTCATGCCGTTCCACAACCAGGTTTCGTTGTGAAAGTCATAATACCAGCCGCCGTTCGCCGTGACGTCCTTGCCCCCGTACCCGCCCACCAGCACTACGGCGCGCAGGCCCGGATGATAGGCCAGCACATGCCCGAAGCGCGCGGCCGGCAGAGTCGCGGAGACGGCCTCATGCCATCCGCGCGCATCCCAAAGCCACGTATCGGAGAACCACGTCAGCGTGCCGCCTTGGTTATGCATGCCGCCAAACAGCACAATCTGCCCGCGCGTGGCGTCAAAGGTCATCGCGTGCCCGGAGCGGGGCACGGGATTGACGGGACTGGCCGCCTGCGTCCAATTGGCGCCATCCCAAGTCCAGGTGTCGTTGGCGTCGCCAAAGCCTCCGATACCGCCAAACAGAACCACCTTCTGCAAGACCGCGTCGTACGCCATTGCGTGAGCGTAGCGGGCCGGAGGACTCACGGCCGGGTGCATCTGGGTCCAGTTGGTGCCGTCCCAAACCCAGGTCTCATTGGTCGGGAGGAACGTCTGACCGTTGACGCCGCCGAACAACACGATTTGCGCGCGAGCGGCGTCGTAGGTCATGGCGTGTCCCGAGAGGAGCCCGGGACTGTTGGCCGGGTGCAGGAGGTTCCAGTTGGTTCCGTCCCAAAGCCAGGTGTCCCCGAAAACGGTGGTGTCCCATCCGCCGCCGTACAGGAGGGCCTGGCCGGAGTGCCCGAACGGGGCCATGGCCATCTGGATCCGGGCTGGCGGCGCATCCGGGGGCGCTTGTGGTTGCCAGGTGAGCTGGCTCGGGTCCACGCCTCCACCTTGCTGAGTCACCGTAAACACGATGCCGCCGATGGTGATGTGGCCGGTCCGCTCCGCTCCGTCATTTTTGGCGACAATGTAGCGAATGGTGGCGGGACCGACGTCCTGGTAACAAGAGCACTCCACGTCGGTCAGCCAGGTCACATCCCAACCCATTTCCCAGGCAAAGTCGGGCGCGCTGGTGGCCACGGCAATCAGCCCGTTGCCGCCCGCCGCGGAGAAGGAGCCGGTCTGCGGGCTGATGCTCATGCCGCCGGCAGCGCCGGACTGGGTGACGACCGCAAAGGTCCCGCCCACGGTGATTTTGCCCCATCGCGGCGAAACGTTGCCATTGGGTGCGACGGTGAAACTCAAACTGCCATTGCCGGTTCCCGACCCGCCGGCTCCGACGCTGATCCAGGGAACCGAGGCCACGCCGCCCCAGGAGCAGCCGGGGGCCGCCGTCACCGTGAGCTGACCGCTTGCTCCGGCGGCGTCGAACTGCTGCGCGGCGCCCGCCGAGGTTGGACACACCGAAGGCGGCGCATACGAAACGGTGACGCTGAGGCCGGCGGCGCTGGCCGAGTTGACGGTCAGGCTCAGACTGCCGTAGGGGTCATTCCAGGTTTCTCCGGCGTGCAGCGTGGGGTCGCCCGCAAACCCTGCGGTTGGATGGAAATTCACCAGATTGGTGTAAGTCGCCGCATCCACGCCGCTCAGGGTGGCGGTCAAAGCCGGGTCCTCGTAGTGCACCAGCGCGCCCGCGAAGGCCGCGGCCGGCAGCGTGGCATCGAAGGTACCCACAGGTTGGCGGAATTCCAGCCACAGCCAGTCGCCACTGCCGGTGCCGCGGCCGACCCGCAGCACCTGGCCGGCGCCGGCCTGCTCGTAGGGCGTCGCGGTGAAGGTGCCGCTCGCGGTGACCGTCTGGATGTTCGCCGCGGCCAGCCAGCCGAGCCGTGATCTGTGGGGCGCGGCCCACTGCGCATACGGCCTGCCCATGTTCGAGAAGGAGTCTCCGTATTCATGCAGCGCATCCCAGGGCGCCGGCGCTTGCCCCGCAGGTCCCAGAGCTTCGGCGCCGTAATCGGCGAAGCGGGCGTGCTCGAGACCGAAGCCGTGGCCCATTTCATGGGCGGCGGTGTCGGCAATCTGGTTCTGGCCGATCATGCTCTCGGCCCCCAGCCAGATCGACGAAGCGTTCAGCGTTCCCTGCGGCGATGGAATCGGCCCGCAGCCGAGCAACGCCATGCCGCCGGACTCCATCCCGGTCTGACCTTGCGGCGCCACTACGAAGATGCGGTTGTACCTGGTGAGATCCGCCGATGGCGCGGCGGCCCGCAGCGCCGCGTCGCGCACTCCCAGGGGCTGGTCGAAGTAGTCGGCGTCGAGCACAAAGGGGCCCAGCACATCGCCCGTCATGGACGTCTGGCCGAAGGACGACTCGCGCAGAAAGGTATCTACGGTTCGCCCCGTCCCGAAAAAGCTGTCGCGCATCAGTGCGGGCGTCACCGACGAGAGCAACGCCTTGCTGGGAAAGGAGACCAGGATGACCGCGGCTTTCTGCTCGCCGGTGGCGCTGCACGCGGCCGCACCCGAGTCGGCCGCAACGGCGCTCACCTGGGACACAAGCAGGCCTTTGCCGGAGGCCTGGCCCGCAATCTCGACTCGTTGGCCGGGCCGCAGGCCAGCCGCTACGGGCCCTTCCAATTCCACCGCCTCGCGCGACGTCTGCAGGTAGTACCGCGTCCGGCTGGTCCCCGACTGAAGGTTGTCGACGATCAGGGCTTCCACCCGCCCTTGCCACCGGCCGGCGAGGTCCGGGCGCGAACGAGGAGACGAGCCCTGCGCCTGGAGGCCATCCTCCGGGCTGCCGGAGGAAGCGACCGTCAGGGCAAGGCCGGAACACACCAGGGTCACGAGCCGGGAGTTGCGCATGGGATATGACTCCTTATCGGACGGAACCATCCAATCGAGAGTGCGCCCGGCTCCCTGCCCGTGGGACCAAAGCGAAGGCCTGACGCCGGAGTCTCCCGTTCCGGGCTCGTAAGGCCCAGGCGAGTCCGGAGCAGACGACCATGGAAACTGCCGCAAGTAGGCTCATCCAGCGCCAGTTTCGCTCCCGGGGCGCGGGCGGCAATAGTACTGCGGGTACGGGTTAGGGGCCAGCAACTCGACCAACGTGAGGTCGGAATCATCGACGGGGATAAGTTGTTTTAACCATCGATATCAGGCGCGTAGTCACCAAGGCGGATTCGGGACCTCGCCCGCCCCGGTTCCCCCAGGGCCGGCCCGGCAGCCCCTCCTCTCAGGAATGGGCGCCGCGCCGGATTCCATCCTCGAACGGCGACCGGAAGGCATGATGCTTCCGGAGGTTCTCCGGCGACCGCACATTGAGACGCCTACCAACCTTCGGCGCGCAGCCGCGTCCAAGTATAATACGCGCCATGGAGGTGATCGAGATGATGCGAAGCTTGGTTCGCTCCGCGAATCTGGCGGCCTTGTGCTTGCTGGGTTGGACCCACGCCGCGCTGGTCTGCGCGCAATCGCCACCTCGGTCTTCCACGGCCTTCGAAGTCGCTTCCCTCAAGCAGCTGGAACAGTCTTTGCAGCCCGGCCAGTACGACCTCTCGTTCGTCGGGACCTCGGGGAAGCCGTTCCAGATCGCGGGCAACCGGGTCACGGTGCGGGGGACGCTGCACGCGTTCATCGGGGACGCTTACGGCATCAAAGACTACCAAGTCGCCGGGCTCCCCTCTTGGGCCGATCGGCTGCTCTACACGGTCACCGCCAAGGCGCCGGGGAACGCGGAGCTTACTCAGGACGAAGTCCGGCCCTTGCTGCAGGCGTTGCTGGTGGACCGCTTCCGGTTGCAGTTCCACCGTGAGACCAAAGAGCTGCGGGTGTATCACATGGTCCAGTCAAAAAAGAGCGGCTTGTTTCAGCCGGCCGCGCCCGGCGAATCCTTCAGTTGGAAGCTCACACCGGGTCCGGGGGGAACGATGCGCAGCAAGGCGACGAAAGAATCGATCGGCGATTTCGTCCAACTCGTCGGCGTTTCCACGGACAGGCCGGTGATGGATCGGACGGGGATTACGGGCGACATCGACTACGACATTCTGATCTCTCTGCCGGAGGGAGAACGCCGGAGTCCCGAGGACACGAACCGCGCGATCGTTTATGCGGTGGTCGACCAGCTGGGGCTGAAACTGGAATCCGCCAAGGATGCGATCGAGACGTTGGTGGTGGACCGGGTGGAGCCGCCGACGGAAAACTGATAGGGAGCGACCCACTCCTTTCCTATGCGGCTCTGCGCCGCTGGCGCGAAGGACTCTAGCCCGCCGGATTGAGGGTGGGACGCCGGAGGTGCCAATCCGTGGCTTGCTCGTAGGCGTGAGCCAGCGCCAAAACGGTGGATTCGGCGAAGGGAGCACCCACTATCTGCAGCCCGAGCGGCAGGCCGGCAGCCGTGAATCCACAGGGAACGGAAATCGCCGGCAGCCCGAACACATCGAAGGGCGCATTGTTGTTGCGGCCGGGGCCGGTACCGCGCCCGGCGGCCGCGTTCGGCGGCGGGTTCGGCTCGATGAGCGCGGGCGGTGAGACCAGCGTCGGGGTAACCAGGAGGTCGACGCGGGTGAAGACCTTGCTTATGTCGCGGCGGAGCAATTCCACCTGGCGAACGGCTTGGGCATAGTCCGCGGCCTGCTCCTGGGTGGATTGCTGGAGCTGGCGGCGGGTGGCCGGCTGATATTTTTCCGGGGACTCGGCGAACCATTTCGCGTGGTAGGCCAGCGCCTCCGGGCCCCAGATCTGCGCGGGGTTGCCGGAGGGCGGCAACTGCACCTCGGTGACACCGGCAGTCAGCTTGCGCAGCACCTCGAGGGCGGCATCCGACGCTTTGGCGACTTCGGGGTCGAGGTTTTCGAAGAAGGCGGCAGGCCGGCCCAGCCGCAACCGGGCTGTCGATGCCTTGAGGGCGCGGGTGTAGTCGGGAACCGGCACATCCGCAGTGGTGGGATCCGGCTGGTCATAGCCGGCCACCACATTCAGCAGAATCGCGGCGTCTTCCACGGTCCGGCACAGGGGGCCAACGTGGTCGAGCGTCCAGGAAAGGGGAATCACGCCGCGCAGGCTGACCCGCCCATAGGTGGGTTTGAAGCCCACGATGCCGCAGTTGGCGGCCGGGTTGCGGACGGATCCGGCGGTGTCGGTGCCCAGCGTGCCGAAACAAAGATCGGCGGCGATGGCAGCGCCCGGACCGCTCGACGATCCGCCCGGAGTCCGGTCGAGCGCCCAGGGGTTGTGGACGGTGCCGAAGTAGGTGACGGTCGGGTTGCCGCCATACGCGAATTCCACCAGATTCAGCTTGCCCAGCAAGACCGCGCCCGCCTCTTTCAAGCGGCGGGCCACCTCGGCATCTTCCGCAGGAATGCGGTCTTGGAACAATTCGCTGCCGCCGGTGGTCCGGATGCCGGCGGTGTCGATGTTGTCCTTCAGGGCGATGGGAATGCCATGGAGCGGGCCGCGCCAGTGCCCGCGCCGCTGCTCAGCCTCCATTGCGCGCGCGGTGGCGCGAGCCTGCTCGGCGGTGACGGTGATGAAGGCATGCAGCGCGGGATCGTATTTCTCGATCCGCTTCAGACAGGCTTCGGTGAGGTCGAGTGGCGAAGCGCGCTTGCTGCGCAGCAAGTCCGAGGCTTGTTTCAGGGTGAGACCGGCGAGATCCGAGGATTGGCCGAAGGCCGGCCGCACGGCCAGACTGGCGCTCGCGGCGAGGAACTCTCTGCGCGAAGTCATGTCCGGAATTATATCGGTTTGGTGCGCTAGACTTGTGGGACCATCATGCCCCTTTCCGCAGGCGACCGGCTGGGCCCCTACGAAATAATTGCGCCGCTCGGCGCAGGCGGCATGGGCGAGGTCTATCGCGCGAAGGACACCAAGCTGGAGCGCCACGTCGCGATCAAGACGCTTCCGGATGCGCTGGCGCGCGATCCGGAGCGGCTGGCCCGCTTCGAGCGCGAAGCCAAGGTGCTGGCGTCGCTCAATCATCCGAACATCGCGATCATTCACGGGGTGGAAGACCGCGCTCTGGTGATGGAACTGGTCGAAGGGGAGACCCTGAAGGGGCCAGTCGCGCTGGAGACGGCTTTGGACTACGCCCGACAGATCGCCACCGCTCTGCAGGCCGCACACGAGAAGGGCATCGTGCATCGCGATCTCAAGCCGGCCAACATTATGGTGACACCAGCCGGCGTGATCAAGGTGCTGGATTTTGGGCTGGCGAAGGCGACCGAAGACGCGGCCGTCCCGGGCGATCCCATGAATTCCCCGACGCTCACCATGTCGCCCACCCGCGCCGGGATGATCCTGGGCACGGCGGCGTACATGAGCCCGGAACAGTCCCAGCTTCATGATGTAGAATAGCTATTTTTCTGATAGTTAGGATCATATGCGTCTTTTTGTGTGTGCATTGTGGGCCTCATCCTGGTAGACTGTTCCAGGGGACAGCCCTCGGAAAACGGCCACCAGAACCCATGCTCACGATCTTTCGGCGCCACACCCAGGAGTGCATGAATCGTCACGGCAAAGATCCAGGGCGCAAATATCGTCGATGCGCCTGTCCGATTCACGCCGAAGGACACCTCGGCGGGATCATGTACCGCAAGGCCCTCGACACGACATCCTGGATGCGCGCTCAGGATCTCGTACGCGAGAAAGAATCCCGAGGAGCCTGGGATGATCCCCAGGCCAGCCCGAAGGTACTGATCGACGACGCAGTCAAGAGCTTCTTGCAGGGCATCGCTCCGGACAACGGTGGCAAGGCGAAGAGCACTACGCGGAAGATTCGTGCGTTGTTCCTGGGAGTCAATGCAGAGTGGGTAACCAAAACGAGGCGGACGTTTTCGGCTGGCCTGGTGGAGTATTGCCGGCACGAGGGGCTCACGGTGATGACGCAGTTGACGGTGCCGGTCTTGACAGACTTCACGGCCAGTTGGAAGTGCGGCCCCTTGCACCGTTCCAAGCGGATCCAACTGCTGCGCCGGTTCTTTCGTTTCGCGATGGCCTCGGAGTGGTGCGAGAAGAATCCGGCCCTGGAGCTGGAGCAAGCGAAGGTCAAAGCCACGCGGGCACAGCCGACGTTGCCGTTTGACGGCGAGACGTTGCCCGAGGCGGGGCCACAATGGAAAGCGATTATGGCGCAAGTACAGCCGAATCCGAAGCTGCTGGCACTCACGTTGTTGATGCGGTTCGCCGGGTTGCGCATTTCGGATGCGTGCTGTTTTCATCAATCCCGCATCCTGCCGGACAAGTCGATTCTGCTCTATGCGCACAAGACCGGCGAACCGGTGGTCGTCCCCATTCACGAGGAGTTGGAGCGGGCACTGGCTCAAATCACTACCAACAGCGCGGGCTACTATTTCTGGAGTGGCGAGAGCGCGGTAATGACCGCCACGGATAACTGGAGGCGAAGGTTCGCACAGGCGTTTCAGCGTGCTGGCATCGAGGGCGGCCACCCACACCGATTCCGGGACACATTTGCGGTCGACCTGTTGCTGCGAGGTGTGCCGATCGATCAGGTTTCGGCGCTCCTGGGGCACTCGGCAGTGAAGATTACGGAGCAACACTATCTGGCATTCGTGGCTGCTCGGCGGAAGCAAATTGCCGAGGCGGTGCGTCGGGCTTGGGCAAGTGGGGCATCGAATCACCATGGAAGCTGAACGGACGTTGGAGACCCTTCGCGTTTTCTTTGGTTCTTTGGCCTTCTGGGACAACGAGCCGACGATAGACTCGCTCAGCGACCGAGTGGGGGATCCGGACCGTCACATAATCCCGCCTATGCCCCTTCTTGGGCCTGCCGTACCGCAAGATGCCGGGCTCGTTCCGGAAAAGCCGGCGGATTGCAACCGGTGACAGGTGCCACTTGCCGGCTAATTCCTTAACGGTATAGTGGGGCTCGCCGATATCGAGTTCTAGCACCAACTCGATCATGCCGGAAAGACGGCGGATTGAGCAATGGACTAACAGCACTGTTTTCGGCCTGTCGGTACACGGGAGATGACTATGGACCAGCCGGTAAGCGAACGCCTGAAGGGATTAGGCCTGGATGTCGAGTTTCTAGCGTGGCTTGAAGGTGAAGAGCAGGTGCTGCCCGAGTTAAGTCGAATCCGCAACGTCAAAGATGCCGATCTGGTGGCTGCTATCCGTGCGGCGGGATGGATTGCTCAGTTTTTCATGGACGAGAAGGTAATTTCGCCGCAGACATCGGAGCACTGGCTGGCTCGGTATGAGCTCTTGGAGAAGTACCTTCAAGGCGCCATACAGTCGACGCTGTTTTATCACGCTATGTCGACCGCCGAGGATCTTTCGGCTCTGGAGGAGGTGCTCGAAAGGCTACTTCCCCGGAGTTATTGGGAGGAGTATCGCAACGACATTCTCCACCTGCGGCGACAAGTGCGGATTCCGGGGCAAGGCGAAAAGGATTCCGGGGTGAACGTGAAAACGATTCCGGGGTGAAGGCGAACGGGATTCCGGGCTGAAGGCGAACAGTGATTCCGACGGGAAGGCGAACGGTTTTCGCCCGAGCCCGGA
>JAIQFS010000017.1 GCA_020073145.1 Terriglobia bacterium | reverse complement strand
CGAACCCCCACCGCCGCGTTCGCTGCCAGTGAACCGCGCGTCGGCCGTTGGCGGCGCGACTTGCGCCGGGACATAGAACCACTAGAAAGCGGCCGACTGACTTACGAGAGGTCGCTTTTCAGCAGCCTGCTAGACGATTCGTTACCAATTTGTCATTGTGCCGGTAAGAATGTATGATTGAGGTTTCCAGGGAAATGAGGCTGCGGTTGCAAGATTACGGTGAAGTCCAGCCGTTCGAGCACCGGAGGAAGGGATAAAGAGCCCATGTCCGCGAGTCTGCGCGTCGTGCGTTTGGGCATACTGCCTGAGGTCGAGGAGAGCTTTGACGTGCAAGAGCTCGCCAGCCAGGCCGCCGATGCCTTGGAAGCCTACCAACGAGCCCCGTGGCGCCAGTTGAGTGATCGGACGCGGATGGCAAAGCTGCGGCGGGCGATCAAGCTCCTGCAGCGGATCGAAGGCATCGAGACGGGCCGCATTCCGATGCCGATGTGGGGCGATTAACGGAACCGTTGTCCCTCGGTGCTCATTGTAAATTCCGGATTTCGTCGAGCGAGGATGGTGGGCCCGTGGCGACTCGAACGCCAGACCTCTACCGTGTCAAGGTAGCGCTCTAACCAACTGAGCTACGGGCCCTCTAGTGGAGTGAAAGCAAAAGTATAGCACCTTCGCGCCGGAGCGGCTTCCGTTGGCCGTGAGCCCGCCACGGTGCGAGTGGTGACGCTCACTACGGCCAGGGCCAATGAGGCCGCACTCTATCGGCCGGCACTTACCAGGCGTAATTGCCGCCCGGTCGAGGCTGCGGTGTACTCATCCCATGCCGGATACAAATAGAGTTCGACCATCTCGCTGCCGGATCTGCCGGGCATCTGTACGGCGCCTTTGGTGAGATTGATCAGGCGTAGTCGCTCGACGTAGGGCGTCAAGCTCGCGTGACTGCCGCGGGGCCACCGTTGATCGAGCACCGCCATGCGGGCGAGCTGGCCGATCCGATCCTGGCGTTCCTTCTGTTGGTCGAGCCACTCGTGAAACGGCCCGCCGCTCCGATCCTTTTGACAGAGCAGAACAAGGCTGGTGTGGAGATCCTTCAGCTTCTCGCGCTCGGCGAGATTGAATTCAGCCGTTCGACTCAAGATGTGTGCCAATAAGCTCGCGGTCTGCTCCAGTTGGTATTGTGATCCGGCAGTCATGTTCCCCTCCACGGTTTTCGGGACACGGCGGCAGGGTGGGGGCGGGGACAGGCAGACGCGCACCGAAACGTGGACCCATCAGGATCCTCCCTCCACCCTTCAGCCGTTGCCAACTGCGCGTAACTTAACAGATTTTGCGGCTGGCGTCTGTTCCGAATTGAACAGAGGAAACCCGGGGAGCGCGCGCGGTGAGCCAAAAAGCAAACGGGTGAGCAAGCGATTCGCCTGTGCACCCCTCGGCCTTTCGAGCTCTAGAAGGTGTAGAGGAGCGTGCCGGGCGCCGCCTCGGCGGGGCCGCCCGCAGTGACCGTTTCGGCCTCGGCATTCAACTGGCGGTAGAAAATGCCGGTGTCGCCGAGGTACACTTCCAGCTCCGCAGGGCGGGGAAGCGTGCCCTGGATCAGAGCTTCGGAAAGCGGATCCTCGATGTACTTTTGCAGGGCACGGCGCAGCGGGCGCGCGCCATAACTGCGGTCGCCGCAGGTCTTTTCCAGGATGTACTTGGCGGCTTCCGGAGTGAGCCGGATCTTCACCTGTTTGGCCACCAGGTTGCCGTTCACCTGCGTAACCATCAGGTCGATGATCTGAATCAGGTCCTCATCGGTCAGCGAGCTGAACAGGATCACTTCGTCGAGGCGGTTCAAAAACTCGGGGTTGAACGCCTTTTTTACCTCGCTGCGGACCATGTCTTCCACTTTGCCGGGGATGCCTTCACCATCGGGAGTCGAAAAGCCCAGGTGCCCGCGCTTCTCAAGGAAACGCGCGCCCAGGTTGGAGGTCATGATGATGATGGTGTTCTTGAAATCCACCTGGTTGCCGAGGCCGTCGGTCAACTGGCCGTCTTCGAACACCTGCAGCAGGATGTTGTAAATATCGGGATGGGCCTTCTCGATTTCATCCAGCAGGATGATGGAGTACGGATTACGCTTGACGCGCTCGGTGAGCTGGCCGCCCTCTTCGTAGCCGACGTATCCGGGGGGAGAACCGATCAATTTGGAAACCGAGTGCTTTTCCATGTACTCGGACATATCGAAGCGCACCAGGCTCTTCTCGCTGCCAAACAGGAATGAGGCCAGGGCGCGGGCTACTTCGGTCTTGCCGACGCCCGTGGGTCCCAGGAACAGGAACGAACCGGCGGGGCGATTGCTGGATTTCAAGCCGGCGCGGGAGCGGCGGATGGCGCGGGCCAGAGCGGAGATCGCCTTTTCCTGGCTGATGATGCGCTTGTGCAGCTCTTCTTCGATGCGCAGCAGCTTGGTGATTTCCTCCTCCTTAATGGAGGTCATAGGCACGCCGGTCCAGCGGGCCACCACGTCTTCGATATCGTCCTTGGTGACGCAGCCGGTGGAGGAATCGTCCAGGTTGTATTTCTCGCGCAGCGCGCGCATGTTCTCACGCTCTTTGCGCTCCTCATCCGAATAGAAGCGCGCCTTCTCGAACTCGTGGTTGGCGATGGCGTTCTCCATGCGGTGCACGATGAACTTGATGCGCTTCTGGATATCGGCCAGCTCGGCGGGAAGGGTGGTCTGGCGCAACTTGACGCGCGCGCCGGCTTCATCGATCAGGTCAATCGCCTTGTCCGGCAAATAGCGGTCGGGGATGTAGCGGCTGGACGTGTAGACCGCGGTCTCCACGGCGTCGTCCGTGTAAGCCACGGCATGGAACTTTTCGTAGCGATCCTTGATGCCGAACAGAATCTTCACGGCGTCGGCTTCGGTGGGAGGAGGAACCTTGACCGCCTGAAAGCGGCGCTCGAGGGAACGGTCCTTTTCGATCGACTTGCGAAACTCGGAAGGAGTGGTCGCGCCGATGCATTGGATTTCACCGCGCGACAAAGCCGGCTTCAAAATGTTGGCGGCGTCGAGTGAGCCTTCGGCGGAACCCGCGCCTACCAGGGTGTGCAACTCATCGATGAAGATGATGGCGTTCTGATTTTCCATCAACTCCTTCATGATGGTCTTGAGACGCTCTTCAAACTGGCCGCGGTACTTGGTGCCGGCCACGATCAAGGAAAGATCGAGCGCCAGGATGCGCTTGTCGGCAAGAAAGGAAGGCACGTCGCCTTCGGCGATTCGCTGGGCGAGGCCTTCCACGATGGCGGTCTTGCCCACGCCGGGCTCGCCGATGAGCACGGGGTTATTCTTTGTGCGGCGGCACAGGATCTGCACCACCCGCTCCAGTTCATAGTCGCGCCCGATGAGCGGGTCGAGCGTGTTGTCCATGGCGGCTTGCGTGAGGTCGCGGCTGAACTCCGCTAGCAGCGAACTTTCCTTGGGACGCGCGGACGCGACCTTCTCACTCTGCGACCGCGCCAGTTCCTCGCGGATCGTGGAAAGCCGGAGACCACGCTCGTGCAGGATCTCTGCGGCGAAGCACTTTTCCTCGCGCAGCAACCCGAGCAACAAATGCTCGGTGCCGATGTGCTTGTGATTCAGGCGCTCGGCCTCCTCGGCTCCGTAGGCCAGGACGCGCTTGCATTCGTGGCTCAACGGCAGATCCACGGAAGTGGAAACCTTTTCGCGGATGGTGGTGTGCCCCTCGATTTGCTTGCGAATCGATTCCACTGCGGCGTGCGAACGCAGGAACCGGTTAGCCAGCGCTTTATCTTCACGGAGTAAGCCGAGCAACAGATGTTCCGTCTCGATATAAGGGCTGCCGAACTGGCTGGCCTCGTATCGGGCAAAGAAAATCACCCGCCGCGCCTTCTCCGTGTATCGCTCGAACATAGAAAGCCCCCTACAACTCTAAAGATAACCCGGTTCGGCTCCGCGTGGTCGGTTAATCATTGCGACTCCGGTACCAAACCGCCTTTTTCAAGGCTCAACACGCGATCGCAGCGCCGCGCAAACGACAGATTATGAGTGACAAGAACGGAGGTGAGCTGATGCGCGCGGTGCAGATTCGTCAGAACATCGAAGACCATTTCGCCGGTACGAAAATCGAGATTGCCGGTGGGCTCATCGGCGAGCAGGACCGAAGGGCGGCCCACCAGAGCCCGGGCCAAGACGACGCGCTGCTGCTCTCCGCCGGATAATTCGCCAGATCGGTGCGAGGCTCGCGCGGCAAGACCCACTTCATCCAGCCTCGCCAAAGACTCCGAGGCCGCCTTACTCTGAGCCCAACCCCGGATCAGTAACGGCATCATGACGTTCTCCAGCGCCGTGAACTCCGGCAACAGATAGTGCACCTGCCAAACGAATCCAATTTCCCGATTGCGAAAATCTGCTTGTTCGGTGTCCGCGAGACCTGAGATCGCTGTACTACCGTAGTATATCGTACCCTTCGAAGGCCTGTCCAGACAGCCGAGCAAGTGGAGCAGCGTGGATTTTCCAGCGCCCGATTCTCCGACCAGTGCCAGCATTTCACCGCGCCGCACCTCAAGGCTCAGTCCCGAGAAGACCACCAGGTCGGAAGCGCCCGAGCGGTAGATTTTGGCGAGGTCGTGAGCGCGAATGTAGGGATCAATCATCCTCACCGCTACGATATCGCAGGTTCGGCTCAAGATGCGGCCTGAGCCCGCTCGATTTCGCAAGCATTGCGCGATCGTCTGAGTAGATCAAAAAAATACCCGGCCGCAGCGGCTTCCGTGCGCGGCCGGGTGGAGGAGAGAGATCAAATCCGTGCGCCCTTCGAGACAAAACTCGGAGCCTCAACGTAGAAATGGGCCAGCTTCTCTCGCACCGTCAGAATGCCCGCGTCCTCGAGGGACATGACCGGCGGCTGAGCGGAGGGCGCCGCCGCCGGTACGGATGGCGGGTTGGCTGCGGGGTGAGTTGGCTGGAGCTGAATGAGGATTTGGGCGTAGTTGGTTCCTGCGCGCCGACCGAGGGCGCGGTCGCCGGCCCTGCCGGCGGCTGGTAGCCGCGTCGGCGAAGGGGCTGCTGCGGTGTTCCGGGAGTGGTTCCCACGCATAGCAAAACGATTCCGGCGAACGATACGATTAAATGCTCAAGTGGGTTCCGATTCAATCTTCGAAAAGGCTAATACCAGCGATGTTGTCTAAAGTTATTCCAGCCGGCTGAAATGGGGGGCTTTCGCGAGCGCCCCTTGAGCCTGTTGGAAAACGGATCCGCTAATACTGGCGCGGCGCCACGGGGCGCAGCGGGGTGGGAAAACGGGCGACGGGTTCGGCCCGTTCAGCTGGCTTTTCGAGCACTAACGAGCGCAATCCCGGCATGGGGGTTGCCCCGGCGCGGTGGCCTTTCTCGGCTACGGGGAGCTGGCCGGTGGTGAGGTTCTTCAAGCCAAACAAAGCCAGCTCGAACCGGTCTTTGACCCCGACCTTCTGGAACAGCCGTGACAAGTAGACTTTGACCGTGCCTTCGGAAATCATCAGCGTGCTGGCGATTTCCTTGTTCTTGAGTCCTTGGGACAACAGGCTGACGAGCTGCCCTTCGCGCTGTGTCAACGCCACACGGCGGGCGCACAGGAAGCTGTCGGTCAGGGCCTTTTCGAACCACAACTCACCGGCCTGCACCTTTTGGAGGCACTTGACCTGGAGGTCGGTAGGTAGCGTCTTGCGCAGAATTCCGCGAACTCCCAGACCCATTGCTTGAAACGCCAGCTCGGTGGAGATCGAGTTGACCCAGAGGACAATCTTGCAGGTGGTCATGGCATGCTTCAGCTCGCTCATGACGCCGAAAGTGATCTCGGGAGTGAGGTCCATCAGCACCAGATCCGGCGAGCCGTGGGCGATCTGTTCCATGAGGCCGGCCACGGAGCCGCAGGTGGGCAGTAGTTCAAAATTTTCGACCTGCCGCAAAACGGATTCGAGTCCTTTGGCCAGGATCGGCTCATCGCTGTAAAGAAGAATTCGCGTCATGTTGCTTTCTCCACCCCTCGAATCGCCGTTTGTCTACTGTAGTCTTTCCGAAAGGAAGCTAATTTTCGGCTAATATCGGCGATTCAATTTTGCATTTTGCCTCCATTTACTTCGGTTGTCAACAGTAATCGGAAAAAATGCCAACGAATTTTTGGATGCATTTCATTTAATTGACGGATCCGTCACATTCTTCATGTTTCGCCGCACCATCGCGTCAGCAAGGCGTGTATCAACGCTGCCCCATGGCGCAAGCCGGGGGCTGAGAGCTGGGAAAAATGCGCCATAATTCTCAACACTTTGAGTTCGATAGAAGTCCGGCATGCTGCTTCTAAAGCGATTCGACTTAATTCTGATAACCTTCGCCAACGCCGGGATGTCACCCATTTGCGATATTGAACCGCTCTGTCTTCAAGGCTACATTCGCGTGTGTTCGTTGCCGTCCCCATGAAAACCACGAACAGGCGTGAAAGCCCGCGAATTGAAATTAAGCTCCGGTGTCACGTTACGTCACCGGCGTTGTGGGCGCGGAGCGCGATTTATACGGAGAATATCAGCCGGAGCGGCATTCTGATTGCCTGGCGGGGCGAAGGACAGCCGCTGGGGCCGCCCGCCATGGGACAGATCGTCACCGTGGAGATTGAATTACCGGCCAACCATGGCTTTGGCCAGAAGTGCATCCACTGCCAGGGCACAGTGATGCGCGTATCGCAACCGGAGCAGGACGGATACCTGGTCGCGCTGCGCGTCAATTACATGGATTTTCGCTCGTTCCACGACCGGCTGCGGTCGCTGCATGCGATGCAACCCGTCGCCGCCAGTTGGATGGCCTGACATGGAAAACACCAGGAACAGCTTGGCTGTGAAATTTCTGCCCTCTCTCACGGACTTCGCGTTCCTGATGCCCATCGTATTCTTGTTCGCCCGGATGGACGGAGCCAAGACCCTGCTTGGCGACTGCGATACGGGGTGGCATATCCGGACCGGCGAGTGGATCGTGAGCAACCATCAGGTGCCGGCCCGGGATGTTTTTTCCTTTAGCAAGGCAGGTGAGCCCTGGTTTGCCTGGGAGTGGCTTTCCGACATCGTGTTCGCGTGGCTCAATCATCACGGCGGACTGGCCACGGTGGTTCTGTTCAGCATCGTGTTGATCGCCGTCACCTTCCTGCTGTTGTTCCGGATGGCGCTCCACCGGGCCAACCCGATTGTGGCCGTAGTGGTGACCATGGTGGCGACGGCCGCCTCGGCCATCCACTGGCTAGCACGGCCGCACCTGTTCTCCCTGCTTTTCCTGGTCCTGTTTTATCGCGCGCTGGAAAACGTTCGCGAGGGGCGCACGCGGTTGTGGGGCGTTCCCTACCTGGCCCTCCTGCCGCTGGGGACGATCTTATGGACCAATCTCCACGGCGGGTTCTTCGTCGGTATTCTGATGCTGGCCGGCTACTGTGCCGGGGAAGTATTGAAGATGGCCTTCTCGGCGGACCGCAGCCAGGTATTGGCCGCGCGGGTGCGCGGCCGAAATTTCTTTCTCTCCGCGGTCGCGTGCGGGGCTGCCAGCCTGATCAATCCGTACTTCTATCACTTGCATGTCCACGTCGTCCAATATCTCTTCGATCCCTTCCAAGCGCAGCACATCTCAGAATTCCTGACGTTGAATTTCCACCATCCCATGGCGATGTTCCTCGAGATCCTGCTGATTCTGGGGGCGGGTGCAGCGATCTGGCACGCTGCCCAGGGCAGTTATACCGAGGCTGTCCTGCTCCTGATGTGGGGCCACGCGGCGCTGCTGGCATCGCGGAACATCCCTCTGTTCGGAATCGTAGCGGCGCCAGTGGTGGCGTCGGCGGTGGATGCGTGGCTCAAGAGACTGCCGGAACTGGAGCTGGCGGCGTGGCTCCGGAACGCGGCGCGCCGTTATCTCACCACGGCGTCGGAAGTGGCCGCCATCGATGGCATGGCCCGCTGGCACGTCGTGAGCATCGCGGCGGTTGCGCTGGTGGCTGCTCTGCTCTATGCACCGGCGCCCCCCAAGGGTTTCCGTTCCGAATACGATCCGCAGGCATATCCTGCCGGCGCCATCGCCATGCTCCGAAACGACTCGGGAGCGCGCATTTTTACCAATGATGAATGGGGCGACTACCTGATCTATCGCCTCTATCCGGGCCATCGGGTTTTTGTGGACGGCCGTAGCGATTTTTATGGCGACGATTTCGTGCAGAAGTACCTGGACGTCATGAACGTGAAGTACGACTGGCAGACGACTCTCGACCGTTTCGGGATCAACACCGTTCTGCTGTCGCCCGAGGCGCCCTTAGCCGGCGCCCTCAAGGAATCCAGCCGCTGGCGCGTAGTCTACGACGATGGAATCGCGCTGATTTTCCAACCAGCCCAGAAGACGACGGGCGAGACCCATTCCGCTGCTTCAGCTACTGGAAAAGAGCCTGGAGCGGCGAAACCCGGGGCTCGCGATGGTGTGGTATTGAGCCGGACGAAATTCAACACATAGGAGCGAATCGGCATGACGATAGTGCGCAATCTGTGGAATGACGAACAAGGGCAGGATCTGATCGAATACACCCTGCTCATGGCCTTTGTCGCGTTGGCCTCAGCTGCTCTTTTCCTGGGCGCTGGCGGCAGCATCCAGGGGATTTGGTCGGTAACCAACACCCAGCTTGCGGCTGCCAATTCCAACGCTAGCTAAGTTCTTGGGGCCCGCCGGAGGAATAGCCGCTCTCGGCCGGCGGGCCCCGTTCGATGGAACTGGTTGGCAGCGCATGGCAGCGCCGCCATTTCCAGACGATCGCAGCGGCAGATGATAGGAGCGTTCCCGGCAACCGAAGAGTCGGGCGGAAACGGGGAACATGTATGAATAAAAGATTCGTAGCGGTTTTAGTCTTTGCGTTTGTGGTGGCTTCAGGTGCGAGCCTTCTGCTGTACCGGCTCATGTCGAACCGGCCGCAGACCACCAAGGCGGCGCCCGCCACGGCGAAAATTGCGGTGGCGACCCGAGATCTGGAATTGGGGACGGTCCTCAAAGAGGAAGACCTCAAGCTGCAGGACTGGTCCGGCGAAGTGCCGGCCGGAGCGTCCGCACGGACACAGGACTTGGTCGGACGCGGCGTGATTACCAAGATCTTCGCCAAAGAGCCCGTGATCGAGCTGCGTTTGGCGGCCAAGGGAGCCGGCGGCGGATTTTCAGCGATTATCCCCACGGGGATGCGGGCGGTCGCCGTCCCGGTCAACGAGGTGGTCGGCGTCGCTGGATTCGTGGTTCCGGGTATGCGCGTCGACGTCCTCATCTCGGGTGCGCCACCCAACGAGCCGAGCGCTCTGGGCACCGTGACGAAGACCCTGCTACAGAACATCGAGGTGCTGTCGTCGGGTCAGGACTTTAAGAAGGACCCCGAAGGCAAACCCATTACCGTGCAGGTGGTCAACCTGCTGGTCACGCCGCAACAGGCGGAAGAGTTGAGTCTGGCCAGCCATCAGACCACCATTCAGTTGGTGCTGCGCAACCCGCTCGATCGCGATGTGGCGGCCACCACGGGCACCGCCGTGGCCAACTTGTTCTCGGGAACCAAGCTGAAGACCGCTGACTTCTGGGGCCCGGACCGGGATGTGTCCAGAGCCAGGACGGTGGTGCACGACGTGCCGCTGCTTCCGCCTCCGGTCAGGAAGGAAGCGCCGTACGTGATGGAAATCATCTCCGGCAACAAGAGAGTCGAAGCCAAGTTTGACGGCAGCGGGGAGGAAAAACAGTAATGTTACGGAAACAGCATCTCGCAGGTCTTGTGCTGGCGGCCGCCGGTCTGTGGGTGGCGGCGCCTCCCAATGCAGTGGCCGACGGCCAGGCCCAACCGCCGCAGAATGATTCGGGCGCCGGCGCTCCAGGGCGGCTGACAGTCACGGTCGGCAAGTCGCTGATCATCGACAGCCCGCTGAATATTCAGCGCGTTTCTGTTGCCAACGGCGACCTGGTCGAGGCGGTCGCGGTCAACCCGAAAGAGGTTCTCATCAACGGCAAGCAGGCCGGAGAGACGTCTCTGATCGTCTGGCAGCAGAATGGAAGCCGTCTGCTCTACGACCTCAACATCCGGATGAGCCCTCTGAAGCTCGATGCGGTGCGGGACCAATTGGCTCGCGAATTTCCCAATGACCAGATCAACGTTACCTATGAGAACGACACGGCGTTCGTGCGCGGCAGGGTGAAGGACGTAACGTCGTCGGATCGGGTGATGGCCATCACCGGGACTCTGGGCAAAGCCATCAACTTGCTGCGCGTGGACGTGCCGCCGGTGGAGACCCAGGTCCTGCTGAAGGTCAAGTTCGCCGATGTGGATCGCAGCGCCAGCATCAGTCTCGGTTTGAACCTTGCCAGCGGCGCCGGCAATCAGGCCACCGCGGTCAGCACGGGGCAGTTCAGCCCGATCGGCGTGACCAAGGGCGGTAACATCGCGGGGCTCGGCAACAAGGGACCCACGCAATTCAGCGTCGCCGATGCACTGAACATCTTCATGTTCCGGCCGGACCTGAACCTGGCCGCCACGATCAAGGCGCTGCAAAGCAACAATCAGTTGGAGATGCTGGCCGAGCCTAACGTTCTGGCGATCAACGGAAAACAGGCCAGCTTCCTGGCGGGCGGCGAGTTCCCCTTCCCCATGCTGCAGGGCGGCGCGGGCGTGGGCGCGGTCACCATTATGTTCCGCGAGTTCGGCGTGCGCCTCAACTTCCTGCCGACCGTCACGCAGCGCGGGACCATTCGCCTGCAGGTGGGGCCGGAAGTCAGTTCGCTGGACTATTCCAATGCGGTCACCTTCGATGGATTCACGATTCCGGCCCTCTCCACTCGCCGCGTCCTGACTGAAGTGGAACTGGAGAATGAACAGAGCTTCGTGATTGCGGGTCTGCTCGACAACCGGACCACGGAAAGTCTCAACAAGATACCCGGGTTGGCTAACATTCCACTCCTCGGGAAACTGTTTACAACCAAGGCGGCAAATAAGAACAATACCGAGTTGCTGGTGATTGTGACGCCGGAGATTGTGCGGCCGATTCCGGCCGGCAAACCGGTGCCGGCACTGCACTACAAGGACAAATTCATGGAACCCAACAGTTCCATACCCATGCAGCAGCCCAGCCTGGCTGTAACCGGCCCCGTGCCGGTACAAGCACCGTCCGACACCATGCCCATCGAGGAACTGGTGGAACAGAGAAGACAGGGGCAGCCCGCTCCGGCTCCGGCCGGCACTCAATTCCAACTGATGCCGGTTACCCCGGCGTCGGCGGCTCCGGTTAACCCCGGGGTGACGCCGCCGCCGATGCCGACTGCTCCTGGCAAGTGATCACGAATCCGGCGAACCTGACATGTACCCGCTGACCATCGGATTGGCAATTGAGAACCGCGAGTTGTTAGACCAGGCGCAAGCCTGCCTCCAAGGATTGCCATTCCGGGTCATCGTCGAGCACCAGGACGTAGGCGATCTGAGCAATTTCCTCGATCGCCTCGAGCGCATGCGTCCGGATGTCGTGCTGGTGGACATCAGCAGTTGGAGGGAGCCGCTCGAGGGCTTGGTGGCTTCCATCCGCAATGCCGTGGGCGATCCCATGATCATTGCGCTCCACATCGCCGCGGACGCCGATACCATTCTGGCTTCGTTGCGCGCCGGTATCAACGAATTCCTGTACCCGCCGCTGCAGGAACCGCTGCGCAAGTCGCTGGAAAAACGCTCCATCGAACGCAGCCGCCGCAGCAGCAGCACCAAAGGGGCAGGCAAGAGTTACGGATTCCTGTCGGCCAAAGGGGGTTGCGGCGCTACCACTCTCGCCTGCCACGTGGCGGCGGAACTGGGTCGGCAGAATCAGAAGGTGTTGCTGATGGACCTCGATCTAGACGCCGGTTTGGTCGGTTTCATCACCAAAACCAAGTCGGTGTATTCGATTCTCGACGCGGTCAATAACCTTCACAGGCTGGACATTCACTATTGGAAGGCCCTCGTCTCCAACGGAATCCCGGGAGTGGAGATTGTGGCTTCGCCGCTCGCTCTGGGATCCAAACAGCAGTTGAAGGACGAGCAGGTGCGGCACGTGCTCGGCTTCGCGCGGCCCAACTACGATTGGACGCTGGTGGACCTGGGACGGAGTCTGAGCCGCCTGGCCATGGCCGCGTTGGAGGAAATCGACGAAGCGTGTCTGGTCACAACGCTGGAAGTTCCGGCCTTGCACCAGTCCAAGCAGATCATCCAGACGCTCCTCGACAGCGGGTATGGCAAGCACCGATTGAAGCTGATTCTCAACCGCGCGCCAAAGAGGCTCGACATCACGCCCGGAGACTTGGAAAAGATGCTGGGCGTGCCGATCTATTGCATGGTTCCAAACGACTATCCGGAGTTGTACGAAGCCTATGCCGAAGGCCGCATGCTGACGCGCAACTCCGAACTGGGAAAACATATTGCCAAACTCGCCGTGAAACTCGGCGGTCTGGAAGAAGAGTCTGGAAAATCTAAGCGCTTCGCGCTTTTCGGGTGATCATACTATGGCAGCAGGATTAGATAGCGCAACGAGAACAGGCGAAGGTAAAGAGACCGGCTGGGTTAATCGCCTCTTTAACCGGGAAGGGTACACGCCGGAGTACCAGGAGCTGAAATTCACGCTCCACCGGAAGCTGTTGGATCGCATCAATCTCGAGGCTCTCTCCTCGATGGCCGGCGAACGGGTGCGCGCCGAAATTCGGGCGGCAGTCGCCAAACTGGTGGAAGAAGAGAAGACTCCGCTCAGCCTGGTGGAAAAAGACCGGGTGATCGAGGAGATCCTCGACGAAGTCTTCGGGCTGGGGCCGCTGGAGCCTCTGCTCCAGGACCCCACGGTCTCCGATATTCTGGTCACCACACCGCACCTGGTTTACGTGGAACGGGGCGGCAAACTCTACCGGACGCCGGTGGAATTCAAGGATGACGCGCACCTGCTGCGCATCATCGAAAAAGTGGTCTCGCGCGTAGGCCGCCGGGTTGACGAATCGTCGCCGCTGGTGGACGCGCGACTCCCTGACGGCTCGCGTGTCAATGCCGCCATCCCTCCGGTCGCCGTGGACGGGCCGCTGCTGTCCATCCGCCGGTTCGGACGCCACGCGTTAAAGGGCGAAGACCTGGTGGCCAAACTGGCCATGACCGAAGGCATGCTGGAACTGTTGAAAGCCTGCGTCAAGTGCCGGCTGAATGTCCTGATCTGCGGCGGAACCGGCTCCGGTAAGACCACGCTGCTCAACGCTCTCTCATCCTACATTCCCGAAGACGAGCGCATCGTCACCATTGAAGACGCGGCCGAATTGCGGCTGCAACAGACCCACGTCGCCCGCATGGAAACGCGGCCGGCCAACGTGGAGGGCAACGGCGCCATTCACATTCGCCAACTGGTCATCAACTCTCTCCGTATGCGGCCCGACCGAATCATCATCGGTGAGGTCCGTTCGGAGGAAGCTCTGGACATGTTGCAGGCGATGAACACGGGCCACGATGGCTCGCTGACCACTATCCACGCCAACACCCCGCGCGACGGCCTGGGCCGTCTCGAGGTGATGGTGGGTATGGCCAATTCAAATATGGGAATCCGCTCCATCCGCCAGCAGATTGCGTCCGCGGTGAACCTCTTCATCCAGGTTTCCCGCTTCAGCGACGGTTCGCGCCGCATCACGCACATCACCGAAGTGGTCGGCATGGAGCAGGACATCATTACCCTGCAGGATATTTTCCTGTTCGAGAAAACCGGCATCACGGAGGCCGGAAAAGTAATTGGGCGGTTCCGCGCAACGGGAATTCGTCCGAAGTTTTACGAACGCCTGCGGGCTTCGGGCGTCACGCTCGCTCCCCAGATGTTCCAAACGGTAGTGGAGATCAACTAAATGCCGGTTGGGATGGTCGTCTCCTTCGTCGTGGTTTTCGCGCTGATCCTACTTGCGGTCAGCGTCGGGACGAAGTTTTTCGATGCGCAGCGCAAGAAGCAGATGGCCGGCTTGCTGGAGACGGCCTCCGGCGATTCGAACATCACCGTCGCCGCCCTGCTAAAAGAACTGGACCCCGACAGGCAGACTGGGATCAAGGCGCTGTTCACCTCGTTCCAGTTCTCTAAACATATTCAACTGCAGTTGCAGCAGGCGGGATTGAACTGGTCGGCGTCGCGTTTGATGGCGGCCATGGCCCTGGCCGCAATACCCGGGTTAGGCCTCGGGTCTCTGCTGCCCTTCATCTTCAATGCCACCATCACGGCTCTTCTGCTGGGCGTCATCGGCGCCGTGGCCCCGTACTTCTTCGTGCGGCACAAGCGCAAGAAGCGTCTGGACCAGTTCGAAGAACAGTTTCCCGAAGCGCTGGACTTCCTCTCCCGTTCCATGCGCGCCGGCCATGCCTTTACCATCAGCCTCGAAATGCTCGGCGAAGAGCTGGCCGATCCGTTAGGCCAGGAGTTTCGCGCCCTATTCAACGAACAGAACCTGGGCGCGCCGCTGGATCTGGCCCTCCGGAATTTTACCGAACGCGTGCCGTTGCTGGACGCGCGGTTCTTCACGTCGTCGGTCCTGCTGCAGAAACAGACCGGCGGCAACCTCAGTGAAATTCTGACACGCCTGGCTTATGTCATTCGCGAGCGCTTCCGGCTGAAAGGCCAGGTCAAGGCGGCCAGCGCTCATGGGCGCCTTACGGCGACGATTTTGACGGTGCTGCCGGTCGCCACCATGGTGGGCTTGTTGTTGGTGGCCCCCGGTTACCTGCAGGGCATGGCGGAGGATTCCGACGGCAAATGGATGATCGGCGGCGCCATCTTCGCCCAGATTTTGGGAAATTTCTTCATCAAGAAGATCATCAACATCAAGGTTTGATATGGAACATCCCATTTTGCTTTCCTTGTGCGCATTCTCGATGATGATGGTCGGGCTCACGTTTGTCGGCTATCGGTTCTTGTACAAGCCCGGCCGGTTCATGAAGCAACTCGGAACCCCGGTCATTGGGGGCGGGGAACACCGCGTCATCGACGAGATTGCCGAGCCGCAAGCGAGCACCATCGTCACCGTGCTGCACCAGATCGGCTCCCGGGTTCCGTCCTCCGAGACCGACATCACGTCTTTGCGCACCGACCTGATCCGGGCGGGTTACCGCTCCGATACGGCCGTCGCGGTGTTTTTCGGATTACGGATCTTCGCGACGTTCATGATGCTCGTGATCAGCCTGGCCATCCAGGCCCGCATGCCCGACAACAACGTGATGCGGATCGCCGTGCTGGTTTCCGGCTGCGCTGCGGGATGGATTCTTCCCGGATTCTTTCTCGAAAAACGGATCACGAAGCGCCAAGAGACCATCCGCCTTTCCCTCCCCGACGCTCTGGATCTGCTGGTGGTATCGGTGGAGGCGGGCCTGGGCCTGGATCAGGCCATCCAGCACGTGGCGCGCGAACTGCAGATGAGCCATCCGGAGTTAAGCGAAGAAATGTCGCTGGTAACGCTGGAGATGCGCGCCGGCAAGCGCCGTTCCGAAGCCCTGCGCAATTTTGCCGAGCGCACCGGCGAGTCGGAAGTCCGCAAGCTGATGGCCATCCTCATTCAGAACGACCGGTTTGGCACCAGCATGGGCGAGTCGCTGCGTAATCATTCGGATTTCATGCGGACCCAGCGCCGGCAGCAAGCCGAAGAACGCGCGGGAAAGGTCGGCGTCAAACTGGTCTTCCCCATCTTCTTCTTCATTCTGCCGTCGATGTTAATCGTCGCCGCTGGACCTGGCATTCTGCAAATTTTCAAATATTTGTTCCCGATGATGAAACAAATCCATTAAGGAGACTGGAGACAATACCATGAACAACACCATCGTGCAGAGCTTGATTTGGCTGTCCGCGGGCGGACTGCTGTTTCTGTTTATGCGTCGGCGCCGTGGCCGGAGAGCCCAGCAGCGGTAATTGCTGCCAGGCAGAGCAGCGCCGGCCACAGGCCGGGGAGTCAGGAAAGAACAATGGAACTTGCACTACAGGGAGCGATCTGGCTCGGTGCCGGTGTCACGCTCGTGATGCTGCTGTCGCGCCGCCGGAAGCGCCGCGTGGTTCGCTAGCCGTCTGTTGAAGCACACTGGCGTGATTCGACAGACCTGCAAGGTAGCGGACGGGATGGAGGGTTGAAACCGGCCCCCGGGGCGTTGTGTGCCCTCGGCCGGCGGCTCTATGTCCGTGGCGATCCTGGTGAACCGGCAGAATTCGGACGGCGGCTGGTCCTACGCTCGCGGTGTGTCCTGGACTGAGCCGACCGCGTACGCGGTGCTGGCGTTGCTGGCGGCCGGAGAGACTGATTCCGCGCGGCGCGGCATCCGATTCTTGCAGACTCTGCGGCGCCCGGATGGCGGCTGGTCTCCCCAGCCCGGCATTGAGGAGAGCACCTGGGTGACGGCCGTGGTCGCGCTTCTTCCCCCTGAGCAACTGGGAGAGGCGGCTCATTCCAGCGCGATCCGTTGGCTGGCGGGCATGACCGGGCAGGAATCGACCGTGACTTACCGGGTGCGCGAATGGCTGCTGGGCCAAGGTCCCTTATCCGGCCGGGAGCCGCCGGGATGGCCCTGGATGCCGGGCGCAGCGGCCTGGGTTGGCCCCACCTCCTTAGCCATCCTGGCCTTGGAAAAGGAGACCCGCCGGCACCCCCAACCGGACCTGCAACGGCGCATCGAGGAAGGCCGTCAATTTCTGCTTGGGCGCGCCTGTCCGAACGGTGGGTGGAACCACGGCGGCGTGCAGCCCTTCGGCTATCCGTCGGAGGCGTATCCCGAGACCACCGGACTCGCTCTCGCCGCCCTGCGCGCCGTGCGCTCACCGAAAATTGACACGGGACTCGGCTTGGCGTCCCGCTTTCTGGGTGAGTGCCGCTCGGCGGACGCCTGGAACTGGCTGCGTCTGGGACTCCTCGTGCAAGGGAAACTGCCCGCGGAAGCGGCCCCTGCGTCCAGCCTGGCCTACCGGACGGTTCCCGAGACCTCCCTCGATTTGGTGGTCACCGCGGCGGTCCAGGGCGGCGCCCGGTTTTGGGAGTAGGCATGGCGCGAACTCTGACCAGACGTGAGGTGTTGACCGGATCGGCGAGCGCCGTTCTGCTGGCCGGATGCGGCCAGCCGCGGGCTTCCTTTGTGCCGGCGGCCGTTTCGATCACCCGCGCTCCCGCGTATGACCAGCGCCTGTACGATATCGTGCGGCGCATTCTGACGGAGCACCGGTTGGACGTTCGCGGCCGAAGCGTCCTTCTCAAACCCAATCTGGTGGAATTCGAAGCGGGCAGCACCATCAACACTCATCCGCTGTTGGTGCACGCTGTGTATGAGGGCTTCCGCGCCCTGGGCGCCGCCCAGGTGCGCATCGGGGAGGGCCCTGGGCACCGCCGCAACACGCTCGACCTGGCGGACGCCGCCGGCTATTTTCAGACCGTGCCCCAGTTTGAAGACGCCTTCGTGGACCTGAATCTCGACGGCGTCACGCGGGTGCGGCCGCGCCGCCAGATTTCGCGTCTGGAGAAATTCTATCTGCCCAACAGCGCGCTGGGCGCGGACTTGCTAATATCGATTCCGAAGATGAAGACCCATCATTGGGTGGGAGCCACCCTGGCCATGAAGAATCTGTTTGGCGTGGTGCCGGGCGGAATTTATGGCTGGCCGAAGAACGAACTACACTGGGCGGGCATTGAAGAATCCATCGTTGACCTGTACCGGGCGTTTCCCCGCCAGTTTGCCATCGTAGACGGGATTGTCGGCATGGAAGGCAACGGCCCCATCCAGGGCACTCCCAAGCAAGCGGGCGTGCTGGTGGCCGGGCGGGATGTGCGGGCGGTGGACGCGACCTGCTGCCGCATTATGGGAATCGATCCGCTGAAGGTGGGATATCTGCAGATGGCCTCGGAGGTTCCGTGGCTGGAGCAGAATGTCCGGCAGATCGGCGAGAGCCTCGCTGCGGCCGCCACGCCGTTCGCGCTCATTCCTGAATTTCAACGCCTTCGTTTGGGCCGGCCCGCATGAGAACCGAGCCCGTTCCGTCGCCGGACCGGGCTAGCGAGCTCATCGCGCCCGAGCTCTCGCGTCCCGCGGCTCCTGCGCCCCGCCGCATCTGGTATCTGCCGGCTTCGCTGGCGTTGCTGCTGCCTTGCTATTGGCAGCCGCGCATCCAGGCCGGCGATTTGTCGAGCCACATCTACAACGCATGGTTGGCCGGCCTGATCGAAGGCGGCCGGACCGAAGGACTGACGATTGCCCGCCAGACCACCAACATCCTCTTCGATCTCATCATGGGCGTGCTTTTCCGATGGCTGGGCGCGGACTGGGCGCAACGCCTGGCTGTCTCCACCACGGTGCTGGTTTTCGTGTGGGGTGCTTTCGCGTTCGTCTCGGCGATCTCCGGCCGCAAGGCTTGGCCCATATTGCCGTGCCTCGCGATGCTGGCGTATGGCTGGGTCTTCCACATCGGCTTCTTCAATTTCTACCTTTCTCTGGGCTTATGCTTTTGGGGTCTGGCGCTGGCATGGAACTCCCGCCCGTCGCGACTGGCAGTGACGGCGATCTTTTTTGTAGTGGCATACACCGCCCATGCTCTGCCGGTGGCCTGGGCCCTGGGGCTGCTGGCCTATCTCTGGTTGGCCCGACGCTTGCCGGAACGAGTCCGCCCTCGGCTCATGGCCGGCGTGTTGGTGTTGCTGATGGCGGCCCACGTCGTGGTGCGCCGCGCAATGGTCTCGGTGTGGTCCGTGACACAACTCTCCTCGGCTGTGGGAGGCGACCAGGCCTGGGTGTTTGACGGCAAGTACTACGTCCTGATGGCCCTGCTTCTGATGATCTGGGCGGCGCTGTTCTTTGATTTGCTCCGTGCCCAAGGAGGCCGTGCCATCGCCTCGAGTATTCCGTTGCATTGGTGCGCGCTCAGCGCGGCCGGTATCTTCATTCTGCCCAGCACCGTTCTGATTCCCGGCTATCAGCACGCTCTGGTCTACATTGCCGAAAGGATGTCGCTGGCCGTGGGTGTGTGCGTTTGTGGCTTGCTGGCCGCGGCCCCGGCGCGCAAGGTTAAGCAAGTTGCCCTCTGCGCCGTAGCTGCAGTCTTCTTCGCGTTTCTCTTCCGAGACGATCGCACGCTCAACCGGTTTGAAGATCGCGTGGACCAGGCAGTGGCGCAGCTTCCGCCAGGCACGCGCGTGGTGAGCCCGATCATCGACCCCTCGCTCCGCGCTGATGCGCTCACCCACATGGTAGACCGTGCGTGCATCGGCCGCTGCTACAGCTACGCGAACTACGAGGCCTCGACCGCCCAATTCCGCATTCACGTGGTGAAGCCGAATTCCTTTGTGGTCGCCGATTATGGCGATTCCTGGAATCTGCAGAACGGCAAGTACGTGGTGAAGGCGAGCGATCCACCGCTGGTGGGTCTCGGAGTTTCGGACGATGGGGAGGTCACGGCGCACAGCTTGCAGGCGGGCGCCTTGAGCGGTCCTTCGCTTTGGTGGGTTCTAGGGAATCAACGGCCTCCGCGCTAGTGACCGGGCTCTGAAGTTATGCTAGCCGCGTCCAGGGGAAGCCCAGCATCACCATCAAATTCCACACCACCAGGGCCCCGTACCAATACGTGATCCAGCGGACCAGCCGATCCTTTTTCAGATAAAGACACACACCGGCCAGGCCTAGCGCGAACAGTTTGGAGGCAATCACTCCAACGGTCGGGCCAAAGTGCATCATCATGCGGATAAACGGGCTGGCTTCGGTGGCGCCCATCCGGAAGCCCACCAGGGTCGTCAGCAGGTCGAGCACCTGCAGGTAGACGAAGATGTGAATCACGGACATGCGGGTTTGGCTTGGCGTGGTGGCGGTCACAGGTAAGAATCATTGTAGCCACAAGCGCGCCGTTTTTCGTGTACGGTCTGTACCAGCGGCGGGTTTTCATGGTTTGTACCGGTTGTACCGGCCGGTGTTTGCCCTAGTACTAAGCGCGGAAGATTACACTGAGACTATGAACGGAAAGGCTCCCGTTTGGTTGGCGGTGGTGCTGGCGTGTTGGGCGGCCGGCGCGGTTAGGCTGGCGGCGCAATCTCCCTGCGACCGCACCCCTGCGTATGCGCCGTGCGAAATGGTATTTGAGCTGAGCCCCGCGGATGCCGCCTCCCATCCCGACCCCTACGTCAACGTTGACCTCAAGGCCGAATTCCGCTCGCCCCACCAGAAGACCTTTTTGCAGCCGGCCTTCTGGGACGGTGGCGGCAAGATGGTCATCCGGTTCAGCCCCACCGAGGAAGGGCAATGGGATTACCGGGTCACCAGCAACGTTGCCTCCTGGGATGGTAAGACCGGCTCGTTCATGGCGGCCCCTTCCGACGCTCCGGGCTTCGTCCGCGCCGCCAACGTGCACCACTGGGCTTACACCGAGCGCGATGCGGAGGGGCTCGACCGGCCGCACCTGTGGATGGGCGCAACCGAAATGGGTCTGGCGACTCTCGACGATGCCTCGTTTCGGGCGGTGGCCGACGCCCGCAGCGCCCAGAAGTTTAACCATCTGCGCGGCCTGGTGCTGAGCGAGGGCGCCGGCGCCGGGTACTCCGCGCCCGACGCGCCGGACCTGGCGCGCTTTCATCGGCTCGACGAGCGCATCCGCTACCTCAATCAGAAGGGCATCGTCGCCGACCTGATTCTGGCCGCTGGCCCGCGGCAACTGGCCCAACTGTTTCCGAGCCGGGATGCGCGCCGCCGCTTTGTGCGTTTCCTGGTGGCGCGCTTCGCGCCCTTCAACATTACCTGGCAGGGAGTGGAACACTTTGAAGACGATCCGGACGGCCGCGCGCTGTCGAAGGAACTCGGCGGCTATTTGCAGGAGGCGGACCCCTACCGGCACCCGCGCACCAGCGGCGCGCGCATCACCTCTGCCCCATTGCTCGAAGACCACTGGATGGACTTTGCGGCCTATGGCACAGCGAATGACAACGTGGGCGCGATCGAACATCAGCTTTATCCCGTACCCTTCGTCAATGTGGATCTGGGGCGGGAGGACAGCGGGGCGGGGAAGTCCGGGGCGGACGATGTGGACGCCGCCACGTTTCGCCATCGGCTGTGGAACGCCACCATGGACGGCCAATACGTGACCTACGCCAACACCGGCTCCGGGCCGCAGTATGCCAACTCGCCCGGAGCGAAGGCCATGACCGCATGGTTCGACGTGCTGTCCGATACGCGCCACTGGGAGCTGGAGCCGTACTTCGACGTGGATGGCGGACGGGCCGTAGCGCTCGAAGACGTGGAATACCTGGTGTACGTGGAGAAGCCCGGGCCCGTGGAGGTGGTGGTCGAAAAGCACGGGTACGACGTGCTCTGGATCAACCCCATCAACGGAGAGATCACGCGGCAGAAATTCAAAGGTGACCACTTCACCGGCGAGCCGCCCGACAAGTCGCATGACTGGGTGCTGCACGTGGTGCGCGAAGGCCGCGTGGAAAGCATGAACAAGTCGTATAAATTTGAATCGCGCCGGATCGAGCTGCAGGAGATCGAATCCAACACCGATAAAGTGCCGTTTACCATCGAGCAGCCCGGCGGCGATCTGACGGTCGGCAAACCGGCGCCGTTTGCGGCTAAGATCAAACGCGAGACGCGGGCCACGCGTTCCATGATGTACCTCTGGATTGGGGAAGTGACGGCTGATGGGTTGGGATACCGCGTGCTGGCCACTGGGGCGAAGGGATCGTTGACCGTACCGCTTGGCATTGCCAGGAATTTTCCGGTGGTGATGAGCCTGCGGCTGTACGGCATGAACGCCAACGGAAAGGTGTACGCGCTCGATCGGGCGTTTCAGATCACGCGGTGAAGCCCCTGCTGCTGGCCCTCGACACGACGCACGAATTCGGCAGCCTGGCGCTGGCGCGGGGCGAGGAAACGGTGGAAGAGGTCCTGCTGCATGCGCCCGACGGTTTCGCCCAAGTGATTTACGGGCATCTGGGGCAACTCCTGGAGCGGCGGCGTGTGCGGCTGGATGCCATCGACTGCTTTGCCTCGGCTTCCGGCCCCGGCTCGTTCACCGGCGTCCGCGTGGGCTTGGCCTGCGTGAAAGGCTTGGCGGAAGCGTGTGGCAAGCCGGCGGTGGCGGTTTCCAATCTGCAGGCCGTGGCTTCGTTCGGGACGGCGAGGCTGCGCGCCGCGTTTCTGGATGCGCGGCGCGGCGAAGTCTACGCCGCTGTCTATGACGCCGCCGGGTGTGCCGTCATCCCCGAAACGGTGGGCAGCTTCACGGTATGGCTGAACCAACTGAGTGAAACCTTGGCGGCGGGGGATCTCGAATTCCTTTCAACCGATTTCACTCCATTCGGCCATACGCTGGCCGGCACGCGTTTTGAGAGCGCTCCTCAAGTGACCGCGCCCCGTGCGCTGGCGGCGGCCATCGCGCGCATTGCCTCTGCCCGCTTTCTGGCTGGCGAGGCTGCGGACCCGGCGGCGCTCGATGCCAACTACGTCCGCCGTTCCGACGCTGAGCTGTTCTGGAAGGAATGACCCGCCCGCATGTCGCTCCGCTACCGTCTGGAACACTACTTCGAGTTCAAAGCTCTCGAGACCAACTGGCGCACCGAGATCTTGGCCGGGTTCACCACCTTCATGACGATGGCGTACATCGTCTTCGTCAATCCAGCCGTTTTGCATGAAACCGGCATGCCCTTGGCGGCGGTGACGGCCGCAACGTGCCTTTCGGCGGCGGCCGGGAGCCTGCTCATGGGCGGGTTCGCCCGGTATCCCATTGCGCTCGCGCCGGGCATGGGATTGAACGCGTATTTCACCTACGTGGTGGTGAAGGGAATGGGGGTGCCTTGGCAGGCGGCGCTCGGTGCGGTCTTCCTCTCGGGGATCGCGTTCTTTCTGTTGACGCTGCTCGGCGTGCGCCAGTTAATCATTTCGGCCATCCCCTATGAGCTGTATAGCGCGGTGGCGGCGGGGGTTGGCCTCTTCATCGCGCTGATCGGGTTCCGCAACTCGGGCATCATCGTATCGAGCGCGTCCACCACCGTCACCCTCGGCAACCTGCGCGCACCCGGCACGGCTTTGGCCGTCTTCGGTCTGCTGTTGATTGCGTCGCTGCTCGCATGGCGAGTGAGGGCTGCGATGGTGATCGGGATTCTGGCCACCGCCGCCATCGGTCTTGCCACCGGCGTGGCCAAATGGGCGCCGCAGCCGTATGGATTGCGCGATCTTTCGGCCACTGCCGGCAAGCTCGATCTGGGCGCGACCCTGCGCTTCGGATTCCTCGAGATCGTGTTCGTCTTCCTCTTCATCGACTTGTTCGACAACATTGGCACCCTGCTGGCGGTGGGGAAAAAGGCGGGCTTGTTCGATCATGCGCATCAGATTCCGCGGGTCAATCGGATTTTGCTTTCGGATGCGACGGCCACGGTGGTCGGTTCGCTGACCGGAACCTCGACCGTGGTGAGTTACATCGAAAGCGCGGCGGGCGTGGCGGCGGGCGGCCGCAGCGGCGTCACCGCCATCGTGACCGGTCTGCTGTTCGTTGTAGCGCTGTTCGTGGCGCCCTTGGTCGGCGCGATTCCTGACGCCGCGACCGCGCCGGCTTTGATCGTAGTCGGAAGCCTGATGATGACCGTGGTGCGCGACATCGACTGGCAGGACCCGGAAATCGCCATCCCCGCGTTCCTGACCATGCTCGCGATTCCGCTGACGTTTAGCATCGCCAACGGCCTGGCGTTCGGCTTCACGGCCTACACGGTGCTCAAGATCGCGCGCGGCAAATTCCGCGAAGTGAACTGGCTGGTGTACGTGCTGACCGCGCTGTTCATCGCGCGGTTCGCGTACCTGGCGCAGGGGGGGTGAGGCGGACCAGCGGATAGAAACGGCTTTCCCCGCCCGCCCGTGCGATCCTGGAAACATGGCCGACCGGTCGCTGCGTGTGCCCGAAAACATCGATGGCCCGTTCTTCGTCGATTCGAGCTGCATCGATTGCGACACCTGCCGGCAGCTTGCGCCCTCCACGTTCGCGGATCACGGGGAGTACTCCTACGTCCATACCCAGCCTCGAGATGCGGAGGAAGAGAGGGCCGCATTGCGCGCGCTGGTGGCCTGCCCAACTGGTTCCATCGGGACAGCCGACAAGCGCGGCATGGCCCGGGCCGTGGCTGACTTCCCCATGGAACTGGCGCCGGGCGTCTGTTTTTGCGGCTTCAACTCGCACAAATCGTTCGGCGGCAATAGCTACTTCGTCGAACATCCCGATGGCAATTGGTTGATCGATTCCCCGCGCTATGTGGAACCCCTTGCAGGCGAGTTCAGGAAGCGCGGCGGCATTCGATACATTTTTCTGACGCATCGTGACGACGTCGCCGAGGCATCCAAATGGGCCGCGCGCTTCCATGCAATCCGCATCATTCATCGCCTGGAGCTGGCCGCGCAGCCGGGCGCCGAGCGCGTCATCGAAGGCTTCCATCCGGTTGAGCTGGCGGCGGGCTTCCTGGCCATCCCGACGCCCGGCCACACGCGCGGGCACTGCGCGCTGCTCTACCGCGACCAGTTCCTTTTCAGCGGCGACCACATCTGGTGGAGCCGCGTGCGCGGGCGGCTCACGGCCTCGCGCGAGGTCTGCTGGCATTCCTGGCGCGAGCAGGTGGCGTCGGTCGCGCTGCTGAACGGGTACTCGTTCGAGTGGGTGCTCCCCGGCCACGGCGAACGGGTCCGGTTCCCGCGGTCCGAGATGCGGCGGCAGGTGGAACGACTCATCGAGGCGGTGGCTGCGTAAGCCGATATCCCAACGAACATGGCCGTTCTGCTTAGCGTTTCCGCTCTCCGCAAGTCGTTTGGCGCCCGCGTCCTTTTCGAGAACCTATCGCTGAGTCTTTCCGAGGGAGACCGCACCGGATTGATCGGGCCGAACGGCAGCGGGAAGACCACGTTGCTCGAAATTCTGGCGGGTCACGAGGCGCCCGACGCCGGAACGCGCGCGCTGCGCAAGCTGACCCGCCTGGCGTACGTGCCGCAGGACTCGGTCTTCGGGCCAACGGACACCGTCGGTTCGGTCCTCCATTCGGCATTGGACGGCGGGCTGTTCGATGAGCACGAGAAGACCGCTCTGGTGGAAACGATGCTGGGCCGGGCCGGTTTCGAGAGCGCCGATGAAGCGGCCTCGGCCCTCTCCGGCGGATGGAAGAAGCGGCTGGCCATCGCCGCGGCTCTGGTCACGGTTCCGGATGTGCTGCTGCTCGACGAGCCCACCAATCACCTGGACCTGGAAGGCATCCTGTGGCTGGAGCGCACGCTGCTCACCGTGAATGCCTGCCTGGTGGTCACGCACGACCGGTATTTTCTGGAGAACGTCGCCACCCAAATGGCCGAGATCAACCCGGCGTATCCCGAGAGCAAGTTCCAGGTGAGCGGCAACTACAGCGAATTTCTGGAACGGCGGGAAGAATTCTTCGAAGCACAGGCAAAGCAGCAGGAGTCGCTGGCCACGAAAGTGCGGCGCGAAGTGGAATGGCTGCGCCGCGGCCCCAAAGCCCGGACCGGCAAATCGCGCGCGCGCATCGATACCGCCGGGCGCCTCATTGAAGAGCTGGCGGCCGTCACCGCCCGCGGCCGTACCGCCACCGCCAAGATCGATTTCACTGCGTCCGATCGCAAGACCAAGCGGCTGGTGGAGGCCGAAGGCATTGGCAAGTCATTCGGCACGCGCAGCCTTTTCCGCAACTTGAACCTGACACTCTCCCCGGGCGTGCGGATCGGCCTGGTGGGCGCGAACGGCAGCGGCAAGACCACGCTGCTGCAGATCCTGAAAGGCGATCTGGAACCCGATGAAGGCACGGTCCGGCGGGCCGAGGTTCTGCGGATTGTCAGCTTCGCGCAGGACCGGGGCACGCACCTGGATCCCGATCTGAGCCTGCGCCGCACGCTGTGCCCGGAAGGCGACATGGTGCTGTACCGCGACCGCCCCACCCATGTGATGGGCTGGGCCAAACGGTTCCTATTTCGCGAAGAGCAGCTAGAACTGCCGGTGTCGCGGCTCTCGGGTGGCGAGCGCGCCCGCGTCATGATCGCGCGCCTGATGATCGAGACCGCCGATATCCTGCTGCTCGACGAACCCACCAATGATCTCGACATCCCCACGCTCGAAGTGCTGGAAGAGAGCCTTCTCGATTTTCCCGGCGCGCTGGTGCTGGTTAGTCATGACCGCTATCTGCTGGACCGCGTGTCGACCGTGGTTCTCGGCCTGGACGGCGGCGAAGGAGGCGTCTTCGCCGACTACTCGCAGTGGGAGCGGTCGCGCAATGAGCCCGCGCCCGAGATCGGGGCGGGGAAGGAGGCGCGCCTGCCGCTCCCGGAGGCGGCGCCGAAGAAGAAGCTCTCTTACATCGAACAGCGCGAGTTCGATAGCATGGAGGCTCGGATTCTGGAAGCCGAAGAGGAACTGGCTGTCCGGCAGCACGACATGCAGGAAGTCGCTTCGGACCCCGAGCGGGTAGGCGACGCCTACCAGAGCCTCCAGGACGCCCAGCGCCGCGTCGAGAAGCTGTACGAGCGCTGGGCCGAGCTGGAATCCAAAGTACCCAAATAATGTTTCGGAATTGCGCTATACTGAAATCTATTGGAAGTTGATCCGCAACCCCTTCTCCCCTCACCGGTAGTCGGCTCGTAGATTTTCCTCCTCACAAAAAACGATCAATGAATAGTTTCTCTGAATTCCCTCTCTCTGCTCTGCTGAAGAGCAATCTGGGTAAGCACGGCTTTACCCAACCTACGCCTGTCCAAGCCAAGGCCATCGAGCCGGCTCTGGCCGGGCAAGACCTGGTGGCCACGGCCCAAACCGGCACCGGCAAGACGCTCGCATTCGTCCTGCCGATTCTCCAGCGGCTCGAAAAAGAACCGCGGCATTCCGGCATCCGCGCGGTGGTGCTTAGCCCCACGCGCGAGCTGGCCATCCAGATCCACGAAACGTTCGCCAAAATGGCCGTCGGCACCGGCATTCACGCTACCGTGGCGGTGGGCGGGCTCAGCGAAAACACTCAACTGCAGTCGATTCGCAAAGGCGCGCAAGTGCTGATCGCCACCCCCGGCCGGCTCTACGATTTTCTCAGCCGCCAACTGATCAACCTGGGCGCGGTGCGCATCCTGGTTCTGGACGAAGCCGACCGCATGCTCGACATGGGCTTTCTGCCCACGGTCAAACGGATTCTCGCGGCCATGCCGGCCGAGCGCCAGACGATGTTCTTCTCGGCGACCATCGAAAGTTCCGTCAAGCACCTGGTGGACTCGCACGTGCGCAACGCGGTGCGGATTGAAGTCGGCTCCACCACCAAACCCGCCGAGAAGGTGGACCTGCATCTCTACGAAGTCGAGCAGGACAGCAAACTCGGCTTGCTCGCCCTGATGCTCCGCCAGGAGGAAGGGTCGTTCCTGGTGTTCGCTCGCACGAAACGCGGCGCGGACCGGCTCTCGAAGAAACTCTCTCTCGAAGGCGTCAAGACGGCGGCCATCCATGGCGATCGCAGCCAGAGCCAGCGCAACCAGGCATTGCGCGGTTTCCAGGATGGCTACTACCGGGTTCTGGTGGCTACCGACGTGGCGGCCCGTGGCATCCACGTGGAAGGCATCGCCCACGTGGTGAACTATGACCTTCCGCAAGTTCCGGAGGACTTCATCCACCGGGTGGGCCGCACGGGGCGCGCGGGCGCCCGTGGCACCGCCTCCACCTTTGCAACGCGTTCCGAGCGGTCCGACGTGGCCAAGATTGAGCGCACCCTGTCGACGCGGCTGGTGCGGCGCGAGGTCTCGGGGGAAGTCACCCGGGAGGCCAAGTCGCAAGCTCCGATCATTGTCATTCCGTCCCACACCCGGCATAGCGCCACGGCGCCGCCGGCCGGCCGGGTTCGGTCGTTCGGGCCCAGGGGCCGGTGGGGCAAAGGCCCGGTGCGTCGCGTGGTATAAGGGCTACAAAGCCCTTATGACCGCCACCGATACCGCCCCCCACACCACCGCGACCGCCCCTTTATTCGCTCCGCTGACGATTCGCGGCGTCACCTTTCGCAATCGCATCGGCGTTTCGCCCATGTGCCAGTACGCGTGCCATGACGGCTTGGCCACTGACTGGCACCTCGTCCATCTGGGCAGCCGGGCGGTGGGCGGCGCCGGGATGGTGATAGTGGAGGCGACCGGCGTGGAACATCGCGGGTTGATCTCCCCTTTTGACATGGGCATCTACAAGGACGACCATGTCGAGCCGTTAACTCGGATCGCCGCTTTCGTGAAGCAGCAGGGCGCGGTAGCCGCCATTCAACTGGCGCACGCTGGCCGCAAAGGCAGCACGCGGCGTCCCTGGGAGGGCGGTGCGGTGGTTCCTGCGGCCGAAGGCGGCTGGCAGACGGTGGCCCCCAGCCCCATGCCCTTCCGCCCCGAGGATCCGCCTCCGGCCGAACTTTCGCAAGCCGAGATAAGACAGGTGGTCGATTCGTTTGTGGCGGCGACACGGCGAGCCCAATGCGCCGGATTTCAGGTCGTGGAAATTCACTCCGCCCACGGATACCTGCTGCACCAGTTCCTGTCGCCCTTAAGCAACTTCCGCACCGATGAATACGGAGGAGCGTTCGATAACCGCATCCGCATTGTCCTGGATGTGGCCTCCGCGGTGCGGGCCGCCTGGCCGGATACTCTTCCCCTGTTTGTCCGCCTGTCCTGTACGGACTGGGTGGCCGGCGGATGGACCATCGAGGACTCGGTCGAGCTGGCGCGCCGCTTGAAGGCGCTTGGCGTCGACCTGATCGATTGTTCCTCCGGCGGCGCCGCTCTGCAAGCCAAGATTCCTCTGGCGCCCGGATACCAGGTGCCGTTCGCCAGCGCCATCCGCAAGGAAGCCGGCGTGTCGACCGCTGCCGTTGGATTGATTACGACCCCGGAACAGGCGAACCGCATCATCGAGTCCGGAAGCGCGGATCTGGTGCTGCTGGCCCGCGAGTCCCTGCGGGATCCGTATTTTCCCTTGCACGCCGCACAAGCCTTGGGCGCTCCCGTCCAGCCGCCCGTGCGCTATGGACGCGCCTTCGTCTCGTGACCGGAGGGCAGACCCACCTCCCTGGCGGGCTGTCCCGTTCAGTTCACGAGCGACTCGGGCGTCGGCACCAATGCCGATGCAGCAACGTAAAGAAGCTTGCGCCACGGCAAGGTCCCGGATGCCCTGAGCGCACGGCCGCTCGGGCTATGATTGATAGGAATGGCTCAAATCATCGACGGGAATAAGGTACGGGACGAGATTAAAGAGGAGTTGAAGCCGCGGATCGCGCGACTGGCGGCGCAAAAGCGGGTGCCGGGATTGGCGGTGGTGCTGGTGGGGAATAACCCGGCCTCCGAGGTCTATGTCCGGAACAAGGTGAAGACCTGCCAGGATCTGGGCATGCGCTCGGAGAAGATCACGCCGCCCGAATCGATCACCACCGAAGAGCTGCTGGCAATCGTCAACCAGCTCAACGCGAGGGAAGAGGTGGACGGCATTCTGGTGCAGCTTCCCCTGCCCAAACAGGTGGACACCAAGCGCATCCTGCTGGCGGTGGCTCCGGAGAAGGACGTGGACGGGTTTCATCCTTACAATGTGGGGTGTCTGGTGGCGGCGCTGCCGGCGCCACGGGCGTGCACGCCGGCCGGAGTGATTCAGCTGCTCAAGCGGTACCAGATTCCCATCTCCGGCAAGCGCGCGGTGGTGGTGGGACGCAGCGACATCGTGGGCAAGCCGGCAGCACTGCTGCTGCTGCATGAGCACGCGACGGTCACCATCTGTCACTCCAAAACTCCGGATCTGCCGGGGGTGTGCCGGGAGGCCGATATTCTGGTGGCGGCCATGGGCCGGCCGGCCATGATCACCGGGGACTACATCAGGCCCGGGGCCACTGTGATTGACGTGGGCACCAACTCGCTGCAGACGCGCGAAGAAGTGGCGCGGATCTTCCGGAACTCGTCGGAGCGGCTGGCGGCCTTCGACAAGCGGGGGAGCGTGCTGGTGGGCGACGTGGATCCGATCGATATGGCGGAGAAGGCCTCGGCGTACACGCCGGTGCCCGGAGGCGTGGGTCCTTTGACCATCGCCATGCTGATGGTGAACACAGTCGAATCCGCGGAGCGCCGTCTGGGGGTATGTTAAAAGTTGGGCTAACCGGAGGGTTGGCCTGCGGGAAGAGCTTTGTGGGAGAGGCCCTGGCCGGCTACGGGTGCTTCCTGATCCATGCGGATGAGTTGGGACACGAAGTGGAGGCCCCGGGCGGAGAAGCGTTTGAACCGGTGGTACGGGAATTTGGGCCGGAGATCGTCGGTTCCGATGGGAAGATCGACCGGCGGCGGCTGGCGGCGCGGGTGTTTGGAGATTCCGAAGCGCTGGCGCGGCTCAACGCGCTGGTTCACCCGGCCGTGAGGAGGCGGGAAGAGCAATTGGTGGACGAGTTCGCAGCGCGAAATCCGAAGGGGATCGCGGTGGTGGAGGCCGCGATTCTGATCGAAACCGGGAGCCATGAGCGCTTCGACCGGTTGATTTTGGTGACGTGCTCGGAGGAGCAACAGGTGGCTCGGGCCATGCACCGTGACGGATCGGTGGAAGCCGAGGTCCGGGCCCGGCTGAGCCGGCAGATGCCGCTGGCGGAGAAACGAAAGTTCGCTGATTTCGTCATAGATACATCGGGCGCCAAAGAGGAGACGCTTCGCCAGACACGCGCAGTATACGAGGCGTTGCGGAGAATTGAACTATGAAAGTGTTGCGACCATTTCTGTGGGCCGCCATTCTGGTGGCTGGCTTTGTTTATGTGACATCGGTATCGAAGTGGGACGTGGGTCGTCTGCTGCGTCCCGTTCGGTCGGCGGACAAGCTGTTCACCGAGCCGGCGGCGGCCGCGGGGCCGGCTTTCTCCGGCGACGAGCAGAACAACATCGAGATTTACAAAACGTCGCGAGACGCCACCGTGAACATCACCTCGATCGTGTATCGCGAGGGCTGGTTCTTCCAACTGGTGCCGGAAAAGGGCACCGGGTCGGGGTTCATCCTGAATCCGAATGGCGAGATTCTGACCAACAATCACGTGGTCAGCGGCGGCGGCGGGCGGCTGACGGTGACGCTGTCGGATAAGAAGGTGTTTAAAGCCACGGTCTTGTGGAACGACCCGCGGAATGATCTGGCGATGGTGAAGATCGACGCCGGGCGCAAACTGCCGTACTTGAAACTGGGCGACTCGGATGCGCTGGTGGTTGGGCAAAAGGTGCTGGCGATCGGCAACCCGTTCGGACTGGACGGCACGCTCACGACGGGGATCGTGAGTTCGCTCGGCCGGACCATCGAGCCCGAGGAAGGGCAGCGCCTGGAGGGAATGATCCAGACCGATGCCGCCATCAATCCGGGCAACAGCGGGGGACCGCTGCTGGATTCGCACGGCAACGTGATCGGGATCAACACGGCCATCTACGGCCCGCAGGGCAATATCGGGTTGGGATTTGCCATGCCGATCAACCGCGCCAAGCCGATGCTGGAGGAGTATGCGCAGCATGGGCACGTTTCGCGCCCCACGCTCGGGATTACCACGGTGTACGTGTCAGGCGATCTGGCGTCGATGCTGGAGCTGCCGGCGCAGGGCGGATTTCTGATCCAGAGCATCGAGCGCGGTTCGGCCGCCGATGAGGCCGGGTTGCGCGGCCCGCGACAGGTGGTGATTGTGGATAATTACCGGCTCGGTGTGGGCGGTGATTTGATTACAGCGGTGGAGGGGCAAGCGGTGGAAAGCAACGATTTGCTGACCCGGGTCCTGAATCGCAAGCGGGCCGGCGATGTATTGAATCTTACGGTGTACCGGAACGGCAAGTCACAAAATGTACGGGTCACCCTGGGCGAGGCGCCGCAAACTTTCTAGGGGTTTGGGCGCAATTCCATTCGATATTGGGCTGAGGAATTCGGGGAAAGCCCTCCGCCCGCGAACAACCTTGCGGCTGAAAGCGGCGCGGGGAAGAAGACTTGGGCAAGCGAAGCGCCTGCCCCACTAGGAAATCGGATCGCTACGCGACGGCCGCACTCTTGGCAGGAACCTCGGCAGCATCGGAGGCAGCTACCTTGTTCTTGCTTCCCGGAGGCCGTCCACGCCGCTTAGCGGTGATTTCCGACATCCAGGCGGGAGGCCGTCCGCGACGGCGTCCGCGTCCTCGCGCCAGGCGTTCGAGGCTCAGAATCGCTTCCTCGATTTGCACGCGCTCGTCTTTTAACTCAGAGAGAATTTTCGTTACATCCATATCTTCCACCCTCCACTGCCGGCTTGCGGCTACTGACGTTCGCGCGATGCGAAATACAAAAGCAGCCTTTTTATGATTTCATTATACATCTGCTTTTTTACTCCAATCACGGAACATTATCAAGACAACTTTTACATTTTCTGACTAGTCTTGGCGTCGTGTAAGGTACTGATATGCCGTATAGTACGAACGTTGGCGGGAGTTTGCCTAGGTGCGATTTCTTCTCCAATGGAAATAAAACGGAAGTCCGGCGGCCATTAAGCCGAGTCCTATTACGGACTCTCGGGGGCGGTCAATTAACGTGGTTGCCAGGAGGATGACGGCTCCGAGCACGAACAAGAGCGGCACGAAGGGATAGCCGACGGTGCGGTACGGGCGGGGTAAATCGGGTTCCTTCGATCGCAGCACCAGAACGGCGGCGGCCGTCATGCCATACAGAATCCAACTGGCGAAAATTACCAGATTGAACAGGTCATCATACTTTCCGGAGAGAACGAGCAGGCAGGCCCACAGGCTCAGGGCCACGATGGAGACTCCGGGGGTGCGGTGCTGGGGGTGGATTTTTCCCACGGCGGCGAAGAAATAACCCTCGCGCGCCGCGGCATAGGGCACGCGAGAGCCCGACAAGATGGAGCCGTTGAGAGCGGCGAAAATACTGATCATAGCGGCGATGGAAACGGCATTGGCGCCGAATCCATCGAGAATCCGTCCCATCATCTGCGCGGCCACGCGGCTGCTTCCAGCGACTTCGCCGGGGGCCAGGACTCGAAAATAGGCGGCATTGGCGAGTAAATAGATAACGATTACGGCCAGCGTTCCGCCGATTAACGAGCGCGGGAGATTGCGCTGCGGGGAGCGTATTTCGGAGGCGACCATGCTGACGTTGTTCCAGCCGTCGTAGGCCCACAGGGCAGCCACCAGGGCGGCGACGAAGCCGGCAAACGTCAAAGGCGCGACGGATGCGGCTTGGGGGGCATGCGCCTGACCTAATCCCAGTCCGGCCAGGATGATCAGGGCGATGAGCAGAACTTTTAGAACCGTGACGGCCGTCTGAACATCACCACCCAGCTTGACGCCGTAAAAATTCAGCCAGGCCAAGGCCAGGATGAGGACGATGGCACATACCTGCCCGTAGCGCAATTCGATTGGGCCCCCGTCGGGACCGACAGGAAGGGGCACCCGGTAGAAGACCGAGTCCAGGCCAGGAAAGAAATTAGCCAAATAAAGGAAAAATCCGGTAGCCAGAGTGGCGATGGATCCGCTTTTGGCGACCCACATTTGTGTCCAGCTATATAAGAAACCCCAGAGCGGGCCGTAGGCCTCCCGCAGATAAACGTATTCACCGCCCGCTTCGGGCATCGCTGCGGCCAGCTCGGCGTAGCTGAGAGCGCCGGCGAGCGACAGAAGCCCGGCGACCATCCAGACGGCGAAGACCATGCGGACCGAGCCCACGTGCTGGATCATGGATTGTGGGACCAGGAAGATGCCGCTGCCGATGACGGTTCCGACGACAATCGAGGCGGCCGGCCAAGCCCCCAGGTCGCGCTTCAGTTCGATGACGGTCGATGGTTGGTCCATTCGGGTTTAGTCCTCGGCGGTGGTGCGGCGTGGCGGAAGGTAGGGCGGGCCGCCGACGGGTTCGCGGACCAGCACCTCTTCCGGCGGCTTCTGAAACCAGGAGGCGACCCAGCCGGCGCAGAAGGTGACGGTGGTGCCGATCAAGACATACCAAGTGAAGGCGACGGGCGTGCGGAACCGGACGTAGAGAATGGCGGCGAGGCCGGCGGCGACTCCCACCATGGCCGCACCCTGGCGCGGCTTCTTGGTGAGCACTCCCAGCAGGAACACGCCCAGTAACGCGCCGGACGGGATGGAGGCGATGGTCAGGCCGGCTTCCAGCACGGAGCCCCAGCGGCGGGCTAGGATGCCGATACCGAGCAGCACCAGTCCCCACAGGACGGTGGCGCCGCGCGCCAGGCGGAGCGAGTGGCCATCGCCGGCGGGGCGCGACCGGGCGCGCAAGAAATCGACCACGGTGGTGGAGGCCAGCGAATTCAGGGCAGCGCTCAAGTTGGCCATGGCGGCCGCCAGAATGGCGGCGATGGTGAGGCCGGCCACGCCGGGCGGGAGGTTGCGCCAGAGGAACTCGGGGTAGATGCGGTCGAGATCGGAGGGCAGCGGGAGGCGCGTGTCCCGGTAATACACGAACAATAGGATGCCGATGAACAGAAACAGACTGAACTGAAGAAAGATCACGGCCCAACTAGTGAGCAGGGCGGTGCGGCTCTGGCGCTCGCTGCGCGCGCTGAGCAGGCGCTGGACCATCAGTTGATCGGTGCCATGGCTGGCGGTGGTTAAGAAACAACCGCCCGCGAGACCAGCCCAGAAGGTATAGGTGCGGGAGAAGAATTGGGAGTCCAGCGCAAACCGGAAATCGAACAGGTGAAATTTGCCCGCGGTGCCGGCCACGGCGGCCACGTGAGTCCATCCGCCGGGGATATGGCCCAGGATGACGAAGAAACTGACCACGGCGCCCACCACGTAGAGGCTCATCTGAACCACGTCGGTCCAGATGACGGCGGTCATGCCGCCTTCAAAGGTATAAACGAGGGTCAGCAGGACAATCACGATAATGGACCAGATTTCGTTGGTGCCCAGCACGATGGAGACCACGAGCGAAATGGCGAAGACGCGAACGCCTTCAGCCAAGGCGCGGGTGATGAGAAAGATGGAGGCGGTGAGTTTGCGGACGGACTCGCCGAAGCGGCGCCGCATGAGTTCGTAGGCGGTGAACATCTCGCCGCGGAAGTATTGGGGGAGAAAGACCACGGAAATGACGATGCGGGCTAGCAGATAACCGAAGACGAGTTGGAGAAACCCGAGGTCGCCGGTGAAGGAAAGGGCGGGCGTGCCGACGATCGTAAGAGTGCTGGTCTCGGCCGAGACGATAGACAGGCTGATCGCCCACCAGGGCGCGGTTCGGCCGCCCAGGAGGTAGTCGCGGAGGTCCTTTTGATGGCGGCGAAAGCGCGCGCCGAACCAAGTGATTCCGGCCAGATAAGCGAGGATAACCCCGAGGTCCAGGTAGCGCATGACGGCGCCTTTTAGCATAGCGTTGATCTGTTATGATTTGTCGTACGGAACCCAGCGGGGCGCAGCGGTGTCCAAACCAGTTGCGGGACCGCGGAGGTTTCGGTGTACTCCGCAGGGAACCCACCGCTAACCAGCGGCTGGGCGTCGACGCCGGGTAGCGGCGACCCATCGGCAATTGGCGCCGATTCCCCGGAAATTGACGGAACGGCAGGGAGACGCAAGTGCACAAAAATCACAAAAGACTAACGGGGATGGCGATGATGTGCCTCAGCGCTGGATTGGTCTGGGCGATGATGCCGGGCTTGGCGCGGGGACAGACCGCGCCGCAGAAGAAGGTGAAGGATCAGGGCGAGTACGATCTGTACAACAGCGCGGTGACCGCCACGGACCCATCCAAGAAACTGCAGTACCTAAATCAATGGACGGAGAAATATCCGGATACCGATTTCAAGGAAGAGCGGCTGCAGCTCTACGATCAAGTGAATCAGCCGGCGAAGGTGGTGGAACTGGGAGAGAAGCTGCTGGCCAGCGATTCCAAGAGCCTGGTGGCACTGACGCTGGTCGCCGGAAATGTGCAGAAACTGCCAAGTCCCACGGCGGACCAGATGGCGGCTGCGCAGAAGGCGGCGCAGACCTTGCTGGACAACTTGGATTCGCTGAAGCCTGCGGGTACGGCGGACGCGGCCTGGGACCAGGTGCGGCCCAAACTGGAGGGCCTCGCCAAAGGGACGCTGGTGTGGATCGTGGACAAGCCGGGAGAGGACGCTCTCCAGAAAAAGGATTACGCAGCGGCGGAACAAGCCTTCACCAAGGCGCTGCAGCAGTATCCCGACAACGGACAATTCGCCTACAAGCTGGGTTCGACGCTCGTGTCGGAGCGGGACGCGAATAAATTCCCGCAAGCCCTGTACGAAATCGCCCGGGCTGTGGCGATGGATCCGGCCAAGGGCGGACTGCCGGAGCCGACGCGAAAGCAGGTGGAGACGTATCTGAATAAGATCTACACCTCGTATCACGGCGCCGACGACGCAGGCTTGCAGCAACTCAAACAGCTGGCCCTCGGGTCGCCCCTGCCGCCGCCGGATTTCAAAATCAAGACGGCTGCCGATATTTTGGCCGAGAACCAACAGGCGTTTCAAGAGAAGAACCCGCAACTGTTTCTGTGGATGAACATCAAGAAGGAACTCACCGGCCCGAACGGCGCTCAGTATTTTGAGATGAGCATGAAGGGAGCGGGCGTGCCGAAATTGAAGGGCACGCTGGTGGAAGCCACCCCGGCTTGCCGTTCCAAGGAACTGAAAGTGGCGATTTCCGACGATATGCATCCGGAAGTGACGCTGAAGCTGGACATGGCTCTAACGGGCAAGCCCAAGACGGGAAAGGAGATCCAGTGGGAAGGTGTCCCGAGCGCATTCACGGCCGAGCCGTTCCTGGTCACCATGGATACGGAAAAGGCGAAGGTGGAAGGCCTCGAGTTGGAATCCTGCGCAGCCGGAACTGGACGGCGCGGCAGCCGGAGCGGTATTCCTAAGAAGTGAGTGACGACCAAGCGGGTTACTTTTGGCTGGACGCCGCCTCGGAATTGGCCAGAACCAGGCTGAAAACAAAGCGCTCCACCGGGTTCAGGGAACTCCCGGGCTGGTTCAGATCCCGGAAGTATTCCTGGAAATTCTGCCGGGAGGTCGCGATCCGGTTATAGGAGGGGGGCAGGACCGCAACCACGGTCAACCCCAATGCCACCAAGCCGATCGTGAATGCTTTGCGCTTCATTCTGATAATAGGACGACGGATCCACGCGAAAGGTTAGCGGGGTGGCAGGATAAATCCCCCACGTCACAGTTGGGGCAGTGAAAGAATCTGCTATAATGAGACTAAGATTTCTGGGTTATGCCTCTTTACGAGTACCATTGCCGACAATGCGGAGAGAACTTCGAGGTTCGGCAGAAGTTCGCCGATGAGCCGCTGACCAATCACGAGGGTTGTGGCGGCCCGGTGGAGCGGTTGGTGTCGGTGCCGGCCCTCCAGTTCAAGGGAACGGGCTGGTATGTAACGGATTACGGCCGGAACGGGAAAGTGCCTCCGAGTTCGGACAACAAAGCCAAGACCGAGACCAAATCGGATTCGAAGACAGAAGCGACGAAGACCGAATCAAAGAAGACCGAATCGAAGAGCGAGAGTAAGCCGTCGTCGTCAGCTTCGCCCCCCCCTAGCAAAGCGTCGTAACCAGCCCTTCATGCGATTTGCGCGGCACCGAAACGGTGTCGTGCTACGCTGACAATCAAATGCAACGAAAGGTCTTGCTGTGCGTGCTGGCGGCAGCCAGCCTGGTGGCGGCGGCGCCGAAGAAACCGAAGCTGGTCGTGGCGATTGTGGTGGACCAGTTCCGCTACGACTATCTGACGCGGTTCCGGAGCGACTACAAGGCCGGTCTGGACCGGCTGTTGACGCACGGCGCGGTGTTCACGAACGCGAATTACGAGCATTTTCCGACGGTCACGGCGGTGGGGCACAGCACGTTCTTGTCGGGCGCTACGCCGGCTCTGAGCGGGATCATCGGCAACGATTGGTACGACCGGCAAGAGGGCCGGGAGGTGACCAGTGTGTCCGATTCCAAGACGCAACTGGTGGGCGGCCGAGGCGGCGCGGGGTCGTCGCCGGACCGGATGCTGGTGAGCACGATCGGCGATGAACTCAAGATTGCCGACCAAGGCCGGTCCAAAGTGATCGGAATTTCCCTGAAAGACCGGTCCGCGATTCTGCCGGCCGGACACATGGCCAACGGGGCCTACTGGTTCGATAACGCCACGGGGAACTTCGTGAGCAGCACGTTTTACTTTGCGGACGTGCCTCCCTGGGTGAAGGCGTTTAATGATAGCCGTCCAGCAGCCCATTATGCGGGGGCAATCTGGCTCGGCCATACGATGCCGGCCGACCCCAAACAACTGAACGCGGCGCTGGCGGCGAGCCCGTTCGGCAATGAGTTGGTGGAGGCCTTCGCGGAGCGCGCCCTGGAGGCGGAAGACCTGGGCAAGCATGATTTCACAGACGTGCTGGCAGTGAGTTTCTCCTCGAATGATTATGTGGGGCACGAGGTGGGTCCGGACGCGGCCGAAGTACGGGAGATGTCGGAGCGGACCGATCAGGTATTGGGGCGCTTGTTCGAGACGGTGGAGCGCGCGGTGGGCCTGGACAACGTACTGGTGGTGCTGACCGCAGACCACGGCGTGGCTCCGCTTCCCGAGGTGAACGCGACGCGGCGCATGCCGGGCGGCCGGCCGCCGGCGGGGATTGTCAACAAGACAGCGCAGGAAGCGCTGGTCCAGAAATACGGCGACGGAAAGTGGATCGTGAGCAGTTCGGAACACTCGCTTTATTTCAACCGGACGCTGATCGCCGAACGGAAGCTGGACCGGGCGGAGGTGAATCGGACTGCGGCCGAGGCGATTCGGGGCATTCCGCACGTGTTTCGCGTGTATACGTTCGAGCAGTTGATGAATGGGGCGGTAACGGCGGACGCGATCAGCCGGCGGGTGACCAACGGCTTCTACGCGAGCCGGAGCGGCGATGTGGAGATTCTGCTGGAGCCGTATTGGATTTTCACGCAACGCGGCGCCACGCACGGAACGGCATTCGACTATGACACACACGTCCCGGTGATCTTCATGGGTCCGGGGATTCGCTCGGGGCGCTACTACGGGTCGATTACGCCCAATGACATCGCGCCAACGCTGGCCACCATGCTGGATGTCGAAACGCCGAGTGGATCGGCGGGCCGCGTCTTGTCGGAAATGTTCGCGGAATAAGCCCCGCGCCACTATATAATCGTTGAGGAGCGAATCGAATGGAACTACGTCCGTTACACGACCGGATCCTGGTCCGACGACTGGAGCAGGGCGAACAAGTCCGCGGGGGGATTATCATCCCGGACACGGCCAAAGAGAAACCGCAACAAGCGGAAGTAACCGCGATTGGGAGCGGCAAGCTGCTGGAAACCGGGGAGCGGGTGGCTCCGGATCTGAAGCCCGGCGACCGGATTCTGTTCGGCAAGTATTCCGGATCGGACATCAAGATTGAGGGCCATGAGTACCTGATTCTGCGCGAAGACGAGATTCTCGGCGTGCTGGAGTAGGTGTTACACTACGAATAACGGTGTACAAACTAAGCAGGAGTAGTTTCATGCGTTTACGGATGGGGCTGCGGGCCGTTGTGGTGGCGGCGGCGCTTTGCGCCAGTGCCCGGCTGATGCCGGCACAAACCAAGATAGCCGTAGTCAATTTGCAGCGGGCGGTGCTGGAGTCGGCCGAGATCAAGAAGGCCTCGGACGAGATGGAAGTGCGGTACAAGCCGCGCACAACGGAGATCGAGCAGTTGCAGAAAGACTTGGCCAACATCTCGCAGCAACTGCAGACGGGGGGCGAGAAGCTGTCGCCGCAAGCCCAGTCCGATCTCCAGTCCCAAGGCCAGCGCAAGCAGCGCGACTTGCAGCGCCTGCAGGACGATTTGCAGGCCGACGTGACACGGGAACGGAATGACATCCTGTCAAAGAGCACGCAGAAGATGGGCGACGTGGTGAAAAAGATCGCGGAGCAGAAGGGGTTCGATCTGGTGCTGGACACCTCCAACGCGGTCTACGTGAAGCCGGCGATGGAGATCACCGACGACGTGATCGCGGCGTACAACCTGGCGTACCCGGCGAAGAAATAGTCGATCCGAGGAGGAGATGGCCGGCTATCTGGAGAATTACGGCGCGGGGGAGGAGCGGCGGGAGAAAGTCATCAAAACCGCCGTCATTTCGGCCGTGGTGCTGCTGGTGGGCGCCGGCATTCTCTACGCGGTCTTCCATAATTACCCCGAAGAGCGGCAGACGAAGAACTTCTTCGCCCTGCTGGAAGCGCACGACTACAAAGCGGCTTATGCCTTGTGGGGATGCACCGAAGCCAAACCTTGCCGCGACTACGATATGGCCGAATTCATGAAGGATTGGGGTTCGCCGCCCGTGCAGTCCGCGGACGTGGAAGTGCTGGACACCGAATCGTGCGGTTCGGGCGTGATCGTAGACATCCAGGCGGGCCAGGCCGGCGATAAGAAACTGTGGGTGGAGCGGAATTCGCGCCTCCTGGGGTACCCGCCGTTTGAGCGGTGCCCACAAGGGAACCGCATTCACGATTTCTGGCGGAATCTCCGGTACCGTCTCCACGGGCGTTCCGTCCCTCCGGCGGGGTCGTGAGCATTACGGACTTGAGATGTTTTTGAAGCGAAGACAGGGGATATGGGAACAACAATGGCGGGTCTGGAAGGTGTGATCGCAGGCGAGTCGGAGATCTGTTACATCGACGGATACCTGGGCATTCTGAGTTATCGCGGCTACAACATTCATACGCTGGCACAGCACGCGAATTTTGAAGAAGTGATCTTCCTGCTCTGGTACGGCCGGCTTCCCAAGTCTGACGAGCTGAGCCAACTCCGGAAGGACCTGACGGCCGAGCGGGAACTGCCGGCCGCAGTGACGGATTTTCTGAAGAGCGTCCCGAAGTCCAATGCGATGGACGTATTGCGCACGGCGGTTTCTATGCTGAGCCTGTACGACCGCGAAGCGCAGGACATGTCGCCCGAGGCCAATCACCGGAAGGCGGTACGGCTGATGGCCCGGACGGCGACGATCGTGACCACCTTCGACCGGCTGCGCAACGGCAAAGCGGTGTTCGCAGGCGATGGGACTCTGGGGTTTTCGGCTAATTTTCTGTACACGCTGACGGGGAAGAAGCCGGACGATGTGATGGAGCGGGCCTTTGACGTGGCCATGATCCTGCATGCGGACCACGAGCTGAACGCGTCGACGTTTGCGGCGCGCGTGACCGCCGCCACGTTGTCGGATATTTATTCGTCGATCACGTCGGGAATTGGAGCCCTCAAAGGGCCGCTGCACGGCGGCGCCAACCAGGAGGTGATCCACTGGCTGCTGGAATTGGGCGATGAAGGGGAAGCCGTGGAGCGGGTGAAGAACACGCTGGCGCGCAAGGTGAAAATTCCCGGATTCGGGCATCGCGTGTATCGGACCGAAGACCCGCGCGCCACGCACCTGCGCGTGCTCTCGGAGGAACTAGGCAAGCGGACTGGCCATGAGAAACTGTACCGGCTCTCCAAGACCATGGAGGAAGCGATCAAAACGGCGAAAGGGCTGAACCCCAACGTGGACTTCTACTCGGCCTCCACCTATTATTCGCTGGGCATCCCCATCGATCTGTATACGCCGATCTTCGCGGTGAGCCGGATGGCGGGCTGGACCGCGCACGTGTTGGAGCAGTATCACAACAACCGGCTGATTCGTCCGCGGGCCGAATACAAAGGCAATCCGGACGGACAGACCTGGATACCGATGGCGGACCGATAGCCATGGACGAGCGAGCCTTTTACAGCGAGGCCCCGGCCAGCAAGCCGGCGACTCTCAATTGTCCCTATTGCCACAGCGCCGAGAGCTACGAACTGCGGTGGATGGTGCGCAAGAAGAAGGACCGCATCCCGCAAGGCGCCGACGAGCGGGACCGCGCCAAGTTCCAAAAGGCGCAGAGTTACATGGTGCTGCTGGACGACAAGGTGGCGTGCAAGAATCTGCGCTGCCGCAAGCGGTTCGATATCTCGGGCATCAAGACGATGGCGTTCCTGTAGGGCCAGGAAACGGGCCGGCAGAGCGCCACTTGGTAAGCGGAGTGCAGGATCCCCACAACCACGTTTCGCATCCCGGGGGTTGTTCCCGCACCAACCTTGACTTACAATTGACGGAACCGTTTGCGAAGTATCGGGTTCCCGGAGTTGGTGGTCGTCTTCATGGTGGCGATCCTGTTCCTGTTGCTGCCCCTGATCGCGGGTGTCGTCCTGGTATGGACCCTGCTCAACCGCCGCCAGCAAGGCTTGCTGATTCCCGCTAGGTCTTGTCCCCATTGCAGCCAGCAAATCCCCACACTGGGCTCCTTCTGCCCGTTGTGCGGGCAGCGAATCCCGTAGCGGCCCATTGGTCCGGGTCTTTTTGCGGGGGTGGTTCGTATACCTGATAGAATGACCGCCGCGGCTGCTTTCTTCTCGGCACTGATGGCTCCAGATACCCAGGCAGTGGCCCGAGGCTTGCGCCGCCGGGATCCGGAGCTGCTCGACGGCCTGATCGAGCAATACCAGTACCGGCTCTATCGCTATCTGCTCTATCTGACGGGAAGCGCGGAAGCCGCCGAGGACCTGTTTCAGGAAACCTGGATCCGGGTGCTGGAGCGAGGCCACCAGTACGACGGGCAATCGAAGTTTGAGACGTGGCTGTTTGCCATCGCCCGACATCTGACGATTGACCTGGCCCGGCGGAAGAGGCCGGACGGCATGAACATGCTGAGCGAGGAGCCGGCGGCGGCGGGGGTTTCGGCTTTCGACCAGGTGTCCAGCCAGGAGACGAAAGCGCAAATACAGGCACGGCTGGGACAGGTGCCCGCGGTCTATCGCGAAGTGCTGCTGCTGCGGTTTCAGGAAGAGATAACGCTGGAGGAGATCGGCGCGGTTCTGGGGACGCCGCTTTCGACGGTGAAATCGCGACTGTATCGTGGGCTGGACGCACTGCGCGCACTGTTCGCGGAGGAGCCCCGATGAACGAAAATCCGCACGGAAGGGCGCGGGATCTGATAGGGCGGGAACGGGTGGACGGCATTTCCACCGCCGACCACGAGTGGCTCAACGGTCACCTGGAGACGTGTCCGGAGTGTGTGCGGCTGGCGGAAGCCACAGATCACGCGCTCCAATCGCTGCGCGCTCTTTCGGTTGCGATTCCCCCGGCGCTGGCCAACCGCACGCAACTGCGTGTGTATCTGCGCGCCCAGGATCTGCAGAAGCGGCGGCGCGGGGGGTGGATGGTGTGGGCGGCGTGTGGAGTCTCTTGGGCGGCGGGGATCGCCAGCGCTCCGTATGTTTGGCGGGCTTTCGAATGGATGGGCCACCTGAGCGGGCTACCGTCGCTGGTGTGGAAGATGGGGTTCGCCCTGTGGTGGGCGGCGCCGGCATTGCTGGCAGCGGGCGCTTTGCTGATTGACCGATCGGACGGGGAAAGGTATCGAACAAGGTGAGAACGATGTCGGATTATCAACGGCCCCTGCTGAACGAAAAGATGCGGCTGATCCGGTTCCGCATGCGGAAGGAGAACCTGCGGTTTGCGGATGAGATCCGGTTGATCCCACGGACTCTGGTGTGGGTAGTGGCGGGGCTGTTCGTGATTGCGCAAGCCGTCGGCCAAATCCTCAATCGGTTGGAGGAAGGGTTCGGCCAACCCGATCTGACCCAGGTGCAGAGCAACTGGGCGCTGGCGGGAGTCATCACGGCGGCGGCCATTCCCATGGCCTGCATCATTTTTCTGATCGGCTACATCAGCCAGGATGCGCGGCGGCGCGGGATGAACGCGGTCCTGTGGACGCTGCTGGTGATCATGTTGCTACCCGGCTGGCTGTTTATCGGATTTGTGATTTACTTTCTGGTCCGGGAGCCATTGCCGTACCATTGCACACAGTGCGGGGTGCTGGTGAGCGCGCGGTTCAACTACTGCCCAGGGTGCAAATACAACCTGCGGCCCACGTGCCAGCAATGCCAACGGGAGGTGGGCGAAGTGGACCACTACTGCCCGCACTGCGGAAGCGAGGTCACGCCACAGCCGCAGCGCCAAGCGCAGGCCTGAGGGAGGGCAGTCGCCCAGTCTGCTCATCGAGGGCTCCGTTCCCCTGCCGTGACCGGCAGGGCTGGACCCAAGGCGGCAACCGCAGCCCCAGGGTTCGGCAGCGAGTGTTGCCCCACGCACCGCGCAGGGCGCTACACTCGGAGCAGAGAGTCCTTATGTCCGAACATGACGATCTGCATGGCGAAGTGCACCCGCGCACGGCGGTGTTGACGCGCGGATTCGACCCCGCTCTTTCGGTGGGGTCGGCGCGGCCCGCGGTGTTTCGCAGTTCGACGTACGTGTTTGCCAGCCCGGAAGCGGCGGAGCGGGCTTTTGCCATGGCGCTGGGAAAGATTCACCCGCAGCCGGGCGAGCGGGCCGATCTGATTTATTCGCGCATCTCTCACCCCAACGCGGAAATTCTGGAAGACCAGATCGTGCCGCTGGAGCCGGGCGCCAGCCAAGCGGCGGTCTTCAATTCGGGCATGGCGGCGATCATGACGGCGTTTTTTACGTTTGCGCGGCCGCACGGGACCATCGTCTATACCACCCCGCTTTACGGCGGCACCACGGGGCTGATCCACAATTTTCTGGAGCCGTTCGGGGTGAAGGGCATTCCGGTGGCGTCGGGGGATTCGGCGGGAATTGCGGCCGCCATCCGCGGCGCTCAGAACTGCTGTATCGTCTACCTCGAGACTCCGGCCAATCCGACCATGACAATGACGGACATCGAGCAGGTGACGGAAGCCGCGGCGCGGCATCCGGACCGGCCGGTGGTGATGGTGGACAACACGTTTCTGGGGCCGGCGTTTCAGCATCCGCTGCAACTGGGCGCCGACCTGGTGCTGTACTCGGCAACCAAGTTTCTTTCCGGGTTCAGCGACATGGTGGCCGGCGTGGCGCTGGCGCGGAACGCGGAGATGATCCAGACGCTGCGCAGCCGGCGGGTGATGTTCGGGAACATTCTGCAGCCGGACGAGTGTTGGATGCTCGATGGGCGGTTGCCGACGGTCTCTCTGCGCATGAACCGCCAGAGCAAGAACGCGCAGCGGGTGGCGGAAGCGCTGCACGGCCACAAACACCTGAGCCGCGTGATCTACCCGACATTGTTCGAAGACGCGGAACAGATCCGGATCTTCCGCAAGCAGTGCGCCTATCCGGGAGCCCTCTTTTCGATCGATTTCAAAGGCGGCAAGAAGGCCGCGTTCGAATTTCTGCGCCACGTGCAGATTGCGCGCAACGCGGTTTCGCTGGGTGGCGTGGAGACGCTGACGTGCCACCCCAAGACCACCACGCACTCCGGCATGACGGCGGAGGAACTGGCGGAATCGGGCGTGACCGACGGGCTGGTGCGGATTTCGGTGGGGATCGAGGACTGGCGCGATCTGCTGGCCGATTTCGAGCAGGCGCTGGCGGCGATTGGATAGCGCACCGGCGCCCTGAACTGGCCGGAAGCCGGCCCCACGCTACAATTAGTCTTTAGCGTATTTTCCCGAAGGATTCTGTGTGACTGGTCACGACATCAGGCAGTGCTTTCTCGACTTTTTTGCCAACCGCGGGCACCGCGTGGTGCGGAGTTCGCCGCTTCTGCCGGCGAATGATCCGACGTTGCTCTTCACCAACGCGGGCATGAACCAATTTAAGGACGTCTTTCTGGGAATGGAAAAGCGAGACTACACGCGCGCGGCCAGTTCGCAGAAGTGCGTGCGCGCGGGCGGCAAACACAACGATCTTGAGAACGTCGGGTACACGCGGCGGCACCATACCTTTTTCGAAATGCTGGGGAATTTTTCGTTCGGCGATTACTTCAAGGCCGACGCGATCGAATTCGCCTGGGACCTGATCACCAAAGACTACGGGCTGCCCAAAGAGAAGCTGTACGTGACGGTGTTTCGGGAAGACGACGAAGCCGAGAAATTGTGGCAGAAAGTGGCCGGCGTGCCGCGGAGCCGCATTTTTCGTCTGGACGAGAAAGACAATTTCTGGCAGATGGGCGAGACGGGTCCGTGCGGCCCGTGTTCGGAGATTCACTACGACATGGGTCCAGAGGCTGCCGAAGCCGGCCGCGAAACCGAAGAATTCCCGAACGATGCCGGAGGCCGGTTTGTCGAGATCTGGAATCTGGTGTTTATGCAATACGACCGCGACTCCGCAGGCACGCTGACCCCGCTGCCGCGGCCCTCGATCGACACCGGAATGGGGCTGGAACGCATCGCGGCGGTGTTGCAAGGCAAGATCTCGAATTACGAAACCGACCTCATTCAGCCCATCATGAGGAAGGCACAGGAACTGTTCGGAGCTTCGGCGGCGGAGCAGGAGCGCGTTCAGACGGCACTCCGGATTACCGCGGACCACGCCCGGGCCACCGCATTTCTCATTCACGACGGCGTGCTGCCCTCCAATGACGGGCGCGGTTACGTGCTGCGCAAGATCATGCGGCGGGCCATGCGGAATGCGCGACTGGTTGGCGTGGAGGATCCGTTCCTGTACAAGCTGACGGGCTTCGTGGCGGAGCTGATGAGCCCGGCCTATCCGGAGATGCTGGAAAGCGTGCAGCGCGTGGCGCGGGTGGTGAAGGACGAGGAACATCGCTACGCCACGACCTTTCTGGTGGCCGAGAAGGTGTTTCAGGATTCCATCCAATCGGTGCAGGGCAGCCTGATTCCAGGCGCAGTGGCTTTCAAGCTCTACGACACCTACGGGCTGGCGCTCGACGAGCAGGAAGAGATGGCGCGGGAACGAGGCCTGGCCATCGACCACCAGGGTTTCGGGCGCGAAATGGAGCAGCAGCGTGAGCGGGCGCGCGCCAGTTGGAAAGGCGCGGAGAAGGGCGCGGTGGTTCCGGCCTATCAGAAGCTGCTCGAGCAGGGGCGGACGAAGTTTCTCGGGTATAGCGAGTTGGAGACTACCTCGCGCGTGATCGGCCTGCTGGTGAACCGGGAGTCGGTGGCGGAAGTTCCAGTCGGCGCGAAGGCGGAGCTGGTATTCGACCAGACGCCGTTCTACGCCGAGACCGGCGGCCAGGTGGGCGACCGCGGCGAGCTGTATTCGACGAGTGGTGAGAAGGTGGCGGACGTGGAAACCACGTTTCCGGGTGTCCAAGGGCTGACGGTGCACCGTATCGTGACGGATGCGGTGCTGCGGGTGGGAGATCTGCTCCACGCGCAGGTGGCGCCGCCGCTGCGTGATGCTACACGGCGGAACCACACGGCCACGCACCTGTTGCACGCAGCGCTGCGCCAGGTGCTGGGAACGCACGTCAAGCAACACGGCAGCGTAGTGGAGCCGGGACGGCTGCGCTTCGATTTTACGCATTACGCGGCCATGGACCGGGCCGAGATCGAAGAGGTGGAGCGGCTGATGAATGAGCACATCCTTCGCAACGCGGTGGTGGAAACGAAGATACTGCCGCTCGATCAGGCCATCGCCACGGGGGCCATGGCGTTGTTCGGAGAAAAGTACGGCGAGGAAGTTCGCGTGGTGACGGTGCCGGGGTTCAGCCGCGAACTGTGCGGAGGCACGCACGTGAGCCGCACGGGCGACATTGGCGTCTGCAAGGTGGTGTACGAGGGCAGCATTTCACAGGGCGTGCGGCGCATTGAAGCGATTACGGGCGACGCCGCGCTGCGGAAGTACCAGGAATCCACGGACGCGTTACGGCGCGTGGCGGAAATCGTCAAGGCCTCGGAGCCGGAGCTGGTCGAGCACGTGGAACGTCTGCTGGCCAGCGAACGCTCGCTCGAGAAACAGGTGGAGCAACTGAAGAACAGGGTGGCGCAGTCGGCCATCGGGTCGATTGAATCGCAGGCGCGCACGATCAAGGACGTGAAGGTGGTGGCGGTGCAAGTCGATGGTATGGACCGGGCGCAGATGCGGGCGTTGGCGGATTCGCTGCGCAATAAGTGGAAATCGGCGGTGGTGGTGCTGGCGTCGGCGGAGGACTCGACCGTGTCGATTGTTTCGGCCGTGACGAAGGACCTGACGGGAAAAGTGCAAGCCGGAAAGCTGGTGAGCGCCGTGGCGCTGGCCACCGGGGGAAAAGGCGGCGGCCGACCGGATATGGCGGAAGGCGGAGGGAAGGATCCGGCGGCGTTGGCCGGCGCGCTGGCGGCGGTCTACCAAGACGTCGAGAGCAAGCTGTGAGCGAGTCGTTTGACGCGGTCGTGGTGGGGGCGGGACCGACCGGCCTCGCTTGCGGCATCGAACTGCAGCAGCGCGGCCTGAAGGCGGTCCTGATCGAGAAGGGCTGTGTGGTGAACTCGCTGTATCACTACCCCACCAATATGACCTTCTTCACCACGCCGGAGCTGCTCGAAATCGGCAATCTCCCGATGACCAGCCTGAACGACAAGCCCAACCGCGCCGAAGCATTGAAATACTACCGGCGGGTGGCGGACCACTATCATCTGGAGATCCGGCAATACGAGCGCGTGGACCGGATCGGCGGTGCGGACCAGGCCTTCCAGGTGTTCACCACCGACCGGCGCGGTTGCCAGCAGGTCTACCAAGCGCGCAAAATCGTCCTGGCCACGGGATACTACGACGTTCCCAACCGGCTGGGCGTGCCCGGCGAAGAGCTGCCCAAGGTGCTGCACTATTATCAGGAAGCGCACCCTTACTACAATCACGACGTGGTGGTGATTGGCGCCAAGAATTCGGCGGCCATCGCAGCTTTGGAATTATGGTGGACGGGCGCCCGTGTCACTTTGATTCACCGCGGCGAGAAAATTTCGGATTCGGTAAAGTACTGGATCAAGCCAAATATTGAGAACCGCATTAAGAACGGAGAAATTCCCGCTTACTTTCGATCGACCGTGGTCGAGATTCAACCGGATGCGGTGCGCGTGGCCACTCCGGAAGGTGAAATTTCGTTAAGGAACGACTTCGTCTTCGCTCTAATCGGGTACCAGCCGGACTTGGAGTTTCTGAATTCCACAGGCATAACCCTAGAACGGGAAACACTTAGGCCGCGAACGAATGAAAAGACACTGGAGAGCGAGCGTCCGGGGATCTATTTGGCGGGCGTGATTGTGGCCGGCATGCACACCAACGAGATTTTTATTGAGAACGGCCGTTTCCACGGGCAGCTGATCGCGCAATCCATCGCAGCCAACCTGTTTGGCTGACCGGATTTGCAGCGTAATTCCAAAACAAAACCACAAGGTGATAGTGTCTACAAAATGACAAGTGTCTCGTACTAGGGGATCGTCTCCATTGAAACTTTTGCGCAGGAAATTGTATCTATCATAGTGAGGGATTCCTGACATGCTTCAGTTCATCAATCTGCTTTTCGGTTGTTCGCATCGGAGGACGACTTTTCCGGTCACTCCGCGGAAGAGCGGCGGGTCTACTCTGGCGGGTGCGACGCGGTTTGGGACCTACGTCGCGTGCCTGGACTGCGGCAAGGAACTGGCGTACGACTGGAATGAGATGCGCATGGGCGCGCCGGTTCGGCAACGGAAACCGACGCCAGAAGTGCAGCCGAGCTTTCGCTAAACCGCTTCACCCACAGTTCTCACAATGTAATGTTGCCGAGGATGGCGGCGTGAGCCGCGCCGGTGGCGGAAGGCAGATTGGCCGGCTGGCGCTTCCAGGTGGCGTAAGCAAGCACCGCAAAGGCAATGCCTTCCTTGGCATCGGGGTCAATCCCGTAGGCCGCGGAAGTGACGATGGTAACTCCAGGGAGGAAGCCGGCCAGGTGAGCCATGATTTTGGGGTTGTGCACACCGCCACCGGAGACGATCAGGTCCGCGGGTGCGCGGCTTACGCTGTGAACCGCGTGCGCGATGGTGGCGGCGGTGAGCACGGTGGCGGTGGCGATGCGGTCGCGCGGCGGGATCTTCCGCTGCTTCAACCGCGCCACGAATTCGACGCCGTATTGCTCGCGGCCGGCGCTCTTGGGCGGGCGGCGGCGGTAGTAGGGATCACGAAGTAGGTCATCCAGCACCTTCCGGTTCACCTGGCCTGACGCGGCGATTCTTCCCGCGCGATCGTATGTCTTTTTACCCCGCGTGAATTCGAGTGTGAGGGCGTCGATCACCATGTTGCCGGGACCGGTATCGAAGGCAATCACGTCTTGCGGACGGGCTGCGGGCGGAATGACCGTGATGTTCGCGATGCCGCCGATGTTGAGCGCGATTCGAGTGCGTGTGGGATGCCGGAACAGCAGGTAATCCACGTAGGGGACCAAGGGCGCGCCTTGGCCGCCGGCGGCGATGTCGCGGGTGCGGAAATTCGAGACCACGGGCACGCCGGTGCGCTCGGCGATGACCGCCGGCTCGCCGATCTGCAGCGTGTTGGCGCCGCCCTCGTGAAAAATGGTCTGTCCGTGGCAGCCGATCAGGCTGACGGCCCCGAACTGCCGCACCGCCTTCCGGACCGAATTCGCATAAAGGCCGCCCAGGTGAAAGTTGAGGCGGGAGATCCGTGCGGCATCCAGGGGGCCCAGCAACGCGGTGCGGACGGTGTGCGGGTACGGTGTGGATTGAAAGCCGACGGTTTGGATGCGCCGACCGCGGATTTCGATAATGGCGACGTCGATGCCGTCGAGCGACGTACCGCTCATCACCCCCGCGACCCTCATGACCGTTTCAGCTCCTGTTGCAACTCGTGGAGAAGCTGCAATGCCTCAATGGGCCGGAGCTCATCCACGTTGAGCGAGCGGATGCGCTCAGCGATGTTGTAGCCCACCGGCTCAAACAACTGGATTTGCAGCGAGCCGGGCTCGGCATGCGAGAGCTCCTCGGTGACGACGTGCTCGGTGCGTTCGTGCAGTTTGAGGACCTCGCGGGCGCGTTCGATCACATTGAGCGGCAACCCGGCGAGGCGCGCCACCTCGATCCCATAGCTGCGGTCGGCCCGTCCGGGCTCGACTTTGCGCAGGAAGATGATGTGGTCGCCGGCCTCTTTAACCGAGACGCGCAGATTGCGGACCCCGTCCAGCTGTTCGGCGAGTTCGGTGAGCTCGTGGTAGTGAGTGGCGAACAGGGTTTTGGCGCGGGTGCGGACATGGATGTGCTCGACCACGGCCCAGGCCAGCGCTAGGCCGTCGAAGGTGGCGGTGCCGCGGCCGATTTCATCGAGCACGATGAAGCTGCGCGGCGAGGCGGTATTGAGAATCACGGCGGTCTCCGTCATTTCCACCATAAAGGTGGAACGGCCGCGGGACAAATTGTCGGAAGCGCCGATGCGGGTGAAGATTCGGTCGATCAAAGGAAGGCGCGCGGACTCGGCCGGGACGAACGAGCCCATCTGCGCGAGGATCGCAATGAGGGCGGCCTGGCGCAGGTAGGTGGATTTGCCTCCCATGTTGGGCCCGGTGATGATGGCGATCAGGTCGGCGCTGTCGTTGAGGTAGAGGTCGTTGGGGATGAAGCGGCCGGATTCCTGTTCGGCCAGGCGTTCGATGACGGGATGGCGGCCGGCCATGATGCGCATTTCGCCGTCGTCAGAAAACGCCGGCCGCTGATAGCGGTTCTCGGCCGCCACCTGGGCCAGCGATGCTGTCACATCGAGTTCGGCAATGGCGCCGGCTGAGGCCCGAATGCGCTGCGCCTGCGCGGCAGCGGACTTGCGGACCTCGGCGAATAACTCTTTTTCGAGCGCCAGGATTTTTTCCTCGGCATCGAGAACCTTGCCCTCGTAATCCTTGAGTTCCGGTGTTGTGAAGCGCTCGGCGTTGGCCAGGGTTTGTTTGCGCTCGTAATCGGGAGGCGCCAGGTGGAGGTTGGCTCTCGTGATCTCGATGTAATATCCGAACACGTTGTTGAAGCGCACCTTGAGTGATCCGATGCCGGTGCGCTGGCGCTCGCGCGCCTCGATTTGCGCGATGTACTGGCGGCCGTTGAGGCTCAGGTCGCGCAGCTCGTCGAGCTCTGCGTGAAAGCCGGCGCGGATGGTGCCGCCGTCGGCGAGGTTGAGCGGTGGTTCATCGGCGATGGCTTCGAGAATCAGGTCGGTCACATCCGGCAGTTCGTCGAGGCGTTCATGAATGGAGCGGAGGCGCGCCGCCTGCTGGGTATCGAAACAGCGCTTGACGGCGGGAATCTTTTCGAGCGACCGGCCGAGCGCCAAGAGATCGCGTGGGCCCGCCGAGCCGAGCGTCACCTTGGCGAGGAGGCGTTCGACATCGAGGATGCCGGCGAGCTGTTTACGCAGTTCGGCGCGAAGGATGGTCTGCTGGGCCAATTCTGCGGCGGCATCGAGGCGCTGCTCGATCTCGGCGCGGTCCATGGAAGGGCGCAGGAGGCGTTGCCGCAGCAGGCGTCCGCCCATGCCAGTCTGGGTCTGGTCGAGCACGGCGAGCACGGTTGCGGCATTTTGCGGGCCTCCGGCGTCAGCTGAAAACAGCGGCTCGGTCAGTTCCAGATTGCGTACGGTGACGGCGTCGAGCACCATGAAATCGGCGCGGTCGTAATACGCGGGGCGGTCGAGATGATCGAGCGCGGCCCGCTGCGTGTCACGAAGGTAGTGCAAGACCGCGCCCGCCGCGCCGACTGCCGCGGGGCGGTTGGCCAGGCCGCAGCCATCGAGCGACAGGAGCTTGAAATGGTCGCGCAGGGTCCGGTCGGCGTAATCGTGGCTGAAAACCCACTCTTCGAGCTCGGTGCGGACGAAACGCGGTCCGGCGCGGTCTTCGCCAGTGAGCAGGGGCAGGTCGGCGGGAAACAGTACTTCGCGCGCGCCCAGGTTTTCGAGTGTGCCAGCGACGTCGGCGGCTTCCACCTCGGTCACGCGAAATTCGCCGGTCGAGACATCCACATGGGCCACCGCGGAACGCGAACCGGTGCGCGTCACGGCCGCCAGGTAATTATTTTCGCGCGGCCGCACCAAGCTGGCATCCATGGCCGTGCCGGGCGTCACCACCCGCGTGATCTCGCGTTTGACCAGCTTCTTGGCGAAGCGCGGGTCTTCCATCTGATCGCAGATGGCGACGCGGTAGCCCTTCTGAATTAGGCGCGCTATGTATCCCTCGGCAGCGTGGTAGGGCACGCCGCACATGGGGATGGCGGTTTCTTTTTCCTTGTTGCGCGCCGTGAGAGTGATTTCGAGCTCACGGGCGGCCACCACGGCGTCTTCGAAAAACAGCTCGTAGAAATCGCCCAGGCGAAAAAACAGCAGCGCGTTCGGGGCCTGCTGTTTGATGGCGTTGTACTGCCGCATCAGCGGCGTGGAAGCGTCAGCGGACATCAGTGGTAGTGGGGCGGAGGCTGGGGTCCGCAGACGGCCCTCGGACCGGATTTCGCCTACGCGTAAATCCCCCGCAGCTTGATGGCAAAGGCGACGCGGTCGAGGGCGAGCATATAAGCCGCGATGCGGTTATTCACGCCGTGGGTCTGGGCATAGTGCACCACCGCGTCGAAACTTTCCACCATGATCTCGGCGAGCCGGTCATTGACCAGTTGCTCGTTCCAGAAGAAGCCCTGGCGGTCCTGCACCCACTCGAAATAGGAGACGGTGACACCGCCGGCGTTGGCCAGGATGTCGGGGACCACGAAAACTTTCTTTTCGGCCAGAATTTCATCGGCCAGCGGGGTGGTCGGGCCATTCGCGCCCTCGCAGAGAATTCGGCAACGTAGCCGGGCGGCATTCTGAGAGGTGATGACGTTTTCGGTGGCGGCCGGCAGGAGCACATCGCACTCCAGGAACAGGGCCTGATCCTTGTCCATGTCCTCGCCGCCGGAAAAGCCGACGATCGACCCGGTTTCCTTGCGGTGCTGCGCCAGGGCGGCGATATCGAGGCCTTTGGGATTGTAGACCGCGCCGTCGTATTCGACAATACAGACGATTTTGAAGCCTTTGGCGGCCATCAGTTTCGCGGCCATGCCGCCAACGTTACCGAAACCCTGAATGACCACGCGGCACGAATCGGGGGTGAGCCCGAAGCGTTTGAGGGCTTCGAGCGTCACCATCATGCAGCCGCGCCCGGTGGCTTCGGGGCGGCCGCGGGACCCCCCCAGCGCCAGCGGCTTGCCCGTCACCACGGCGGTCACGGTATGACGCGAGTGCATGGAATAGGTATCCATGATCCACGCCATGGTCTGCTCGTTGGTGTTGACATCGGGGGCGGGCACATCGCGTTCGGGCCCGATGAAATCGATGATTTCGGCGGTGTAGCGCCGCGTGAGCTTTTCGAGCTCAGCCGGGGAGAGCAGGTTGGGATCGCAGATGACGCCGCCCTTGCCGCCGCCGAAGGGGATGTTGACGACGGCGCATTTCCAGGTCATCCAGGACGCCAGGGCGCGCACCTCGTCGAGGGTCACGTCGGGTGCGAAGCGGATCCCGCCCTTGGCGGGCCCGCGGGCAATCGAGTGCTGGACGCGGTAGCCCGTGAAGACTTCCAGGCGGCCGTCATCGAGCTGCACCGGGATATGAACGGTGATCTCGCGGGCGGGCGATCGCAAGACCTTGCACATGCCGTCATCGAGATGGAGCCGCATGGCCGCCTCATCGAAGCGCGCCGCGGCGGCCAGCCAGGGATTTCTTTCATCCTCCTGCGACATGGAAACGGGTGAGGTGAGCGTGGACAAGAGACCGGCCTCCGATTTCATTATGACAGGTGGCGCTGGCGGCTGGACTTCACCTGCCGAGCGTTTCGAGGGCTCGCAGAATCACAGGGTCGCGCTGGGCTTCGACCTGGTCGCCCTTGTCCACTCCCAGAGCCTGATTGAGGATTTCCGTTTTCAGGCGGTTCTCAACGTATTCCCGCTCCGCCGACCATTCGGCGACGCCGGGCTGAATGGCGCGGTCGGAAAGATAGGCCTTAAACTGGTCGAGCAATTCCGGAGTGACTTCAAAGTCGTCCGTCACCTTATGTTGGGAGAGGTATTCGGTGGCGTAGTTGGGGAACGAGGCGCTGCCTTCGAGGGCGGCGCGCAAGCGGTTCATGGCGGGCGGATAGACCACAATGTCGGGCTGAATGCCGCCGCCGCCGGTGACAATGCGGCCTTTGTCGGTATGAAACTGTTTGACGCCGTTGGGATGGGCGGTTGTAGCGGCCAGCTCGAATCGGGCGGCGTCGAGCGGCTTCTGGATGGAGCGGCCGCTGGGGGTGTAATAGAGGGCCGTGGTGAGGGCCAGCCCGGTGGATTCGCTCAACGGAAAGACGCTTTGGACCAGCCCTTTGCCATAGCTGGGGACACCGAGAATGGTGGCGCGGTCGTGATCCTGCATGGCGCCGCTGACGATCTCCGAAGCGCTGGCGGTCTTCTCGTTGAGCAAGATGGCCAGCTTGAAGCGATAGGGTTTGGCGGTGGCGGGAACCTTCTCGGTGTGTTCGGGAACGTTGCGGCCGCGCACGGTGACGATGGGCGCGCCGGGCGGGAGAAACAATGAGGCCGTTTCCACCGCGGCCGTCAACAAGCCGCCAGGATTGCCGCGGAGGTCCAGGACCAGGCCGTTTAGATTTTCACCGCCGAGCTTCTCGATCGCCTCCTGGATGAGCTTCGCGGTGCTTTCTTCAAAGCTGCCAACCTTGATATAGCCGATACCGGCCGCCACGAAGAACGAGCGCTCGACACTGGGCTGCTGCATTTCCTCCGGGATTAACGTGAATCGCATCACCCGGGACGTGCCCGCGCGCCGCACATCCAACGCGGCCGGCATCTGCCGCGCCTGGCCGAGGAGTTCCATGAGCTGGTCGGAATCGAGCCGGCTGATCTGGTAGCCGTTGATGCCGAGGATCTCGTCGCCCGGCGTCAGACCGGCCTTGGCGGAGGGAGTGCCCGGAAGCGTCTGGAGCACGATGACGCGCCCCGGCACGATGGAGACTACGGTTCCAAACCCTTTTTGAGTGGAAGTTTCGAGCTTCTGGAGCTGCTGGAACTGGCCGGGGTCGAAGAAGATGGAATGCGGATCGAGCTTGCGCAAAAGCCCGGGAATGGCGCCCTGGTAGAAGGCTTGCTCGGAGGAAACCGGGTCGGCCGCATTCTGCTCGAGGGCCGCGTAGGCGTCGATGACGCTCTTCATCTGGGAGTCGAGATCGTCGGCGGCCAGGAGGGCGCCTGCACACCCGAGGAAAACCGCGGCGAACCGTCGTATCGACATCCAGCGTTTGATGTCTCTATTCTAGCGCGTGAATTTTGTCGCCTTCTTGCGCCGGTGGCGTTCCAGCGCGAGGCCGATCAATTCGTCGATCAGGGCCGGAAAGGGGATGCCGCTGTGCTCCCACATTTTGGGATACATGCTGATGGAGGTGAAGCCCGGGATGGTGTTGATCTCGTTGATGTAGAGCCGGCCGGTGGCCGTTTCGAGGAAGAAGTCCACGCGGGCCATGCCTTCGCACTCGACCGCGCGGTAGCAGCCCACGGCGAGCGCGCGCAACTCTTCGGTCTTATCGTGAGGCAGATCGGCGGGAACTCGGGTTTCGGCGCGGTCGAGCAGGTATTTGTCTTCGTAATCGTAAAAGTCGCGCGAGGGCAGAATCTCGCAGGGGAGGGAAGCCACGGGGGCTTCGTTGCCGAGCACGGCGCACTCGAGTTCGCGGCCCACGATGCCGCGCTCGACGATCACCTTGCGGTCGTACTCGGCGGCCAGGCGAACGGCAGCTTCGAGTTCAGCGGCGTTGCGGACTTTGGAAATACCCACCGAGGAGCCTAGATTGGCGGGTTTGACGAAGAGGGGAAAGGGCAGACGCTTGCGAATGCCGTCCAGATCCGGGTTATCTCGTGTGACGGTGGCGTAGTCGACCACCGGCAACATCCGTTCCAGACAGACACGTTTCATCATCTCTTTGTCCATGGAAACGGAGGACGCCATCACACCGGCGCCGACGTAAGGGAGGTCGGCCATTTCGAGAAGGCCTTGGACCGTGCCGTCCTCGCCGAAGGTGCCGTGCAGGACGGGGAAGACTACGTCGATGTCTGGATGCGCGCCCGGTTCGGGAAGGATGGGCCGCGGGCTCCACTTGCCGCTCTTATCGATGAAGTACTCGATTTTCTCGTACTTGGCGGGGTCCATGCGCTCCAGGATGGTTTTAGCGGAGCGGATCGAGATCTCGTGTTCACCGCTGCGGCCGCCATAAACGACCGCTACCCGTAGTTTCATAGAATTCGTTTTCCCAGCCCGGACATCACCAGCTCCACCGCGAGATCGCCTGTGCGATTGTGCTCGTCGATCACCGGATTTACCTCGACCACTTCCATCGAGACCATCTGTCCCGAATCACAGATCATTTCCATTGCCAAATGCGCTTCCCGGTAGGTGACGCCGCCGCGCACAGGCGTACCGACCCCCGGAGCGTCCTGCGGATCGACGAAATCCATGTCGAGAGAAACGTGGATGCCAGCGGTTCGGTCCGAGGCCAGGCGGATCGCTTCTTCCATGACCGAGCGCAGCCCGCGCTCGTCGAGGTGCCGCATGGTGAAGGCGCGGACCCCGGAGTCGCGGACGTGGGGCTTCTCCATCTGGTCCACGTCGCGCAAGCCGACGATCACCGCATTTCGGGGGTCCACCATGGGTGCCTGGCCGGAGAGGTGCGTCAGTTCTCGAGGACCCATCCCCACGATGCACGCCAACGGCATGCCGTGCACGTTGCCACTGGGGCTGGTGTCGGGGGTATTCATGTCCGCGTGCGCATCCAGCCAGATGATTCCAATCTTCTGGTTCTTTTCACGGAAGAAGTGTGAGACTCCGCTGGTGGTGCCCACGGCAATGGAATGATCGCCGCCCAAGGCCACGGGTAGACTGCCGCGCGCGAGCGCTTGAGCGACTGTTGTGGCGAGGCGGCCGCAGGTGGCGGCAATTTCCGGCAGGTACTTGGCGTGGCTGCTCCCTTCGGCCGCGGTCTCGGGCTGGGCGACGTCAACGTTGCCCAAATCGGCGACGTCGTAGCCCAGAGCGGCCACCCGGCGGTTGAGATTGGCCATGCGCAGGGCGGAGGGCCCCATGTCGACGCCCCGCCGGCCCGCGCCAAGGTCGAGGGGAGCTCCGATGATCGCGATGTGAGATGGCTTCATGCGTCGTGGACCGCCCGCCCCACGACTTGCGTTGCCGTCGTGTTCCGGGCCTCGTGCGGCATGTCTCTAGAACTCGGCATTCCCGGGGGTGCGCGGGAACGGAATGACGTCCCGAATGTTCTTCATCCCGGTAAGGTACATCATCATGCGTTCGAAGCCCATGCCGAAGCCCGCGTGCTCGACGCCTCCGAAGCGGCGCAGCTCCAGGTACCACCAGTAGGCTTCTTCCTTCATTCCCCGGGCGGCCTGCTCGCGAATCTTGGCGAGTAGCACGTCGTGCCGCTCTTCGCGCTGGCTTCCGCCGATGATCTCGCCGATGCGGGGAACCAACACGTCCATGGCGGCGACCGTCTTTTCGTCGTCATTGCTCCGCATGTAAAAGGCTTTGATCTCGCGCGGGTAGTTGGTGACGATCACGGGCTTCTTGATCAGTTCCTCGGTGAGGTAGCGCTCGTGCTCGCTCTGCAGGTCGCAGCCCCACTCGGTGGGAAATTCCCAGGAGCGGCCGGATTTCTGGAGCAGCGCCACAGCTTCGGTGTAGGAAATGCGTTCGAAACCGCCAGCGAGGACGACTTCGAGATTCTTGAACAGCTCGGGTTCATACCACTTGCTCAGGAACTCCAGGTCGGGACGGCAATCGCCCAGCACCTGTTCCACCAGGCTCTTGAGAAACGCCTCGGCCAGATCCTGATCGTCTTTCAGGTCGCAGAACGCCATCTCGGGCTCGATCATGTAGAACTCGGCGAGATGGCGCGGGGTATTCGAGTTCTCGGCCCGGAAGGTGGGGCCAAAGGTGTAGACGTTGGCAAAAGCCAGCGCCAGAATCTCGGCTTCGAGTTGTCCACTCACGGTGAGGAAGGTGCGGCGGCCAAAGAAATCCTGCGCGAAATCCGGCGGCTCCCCCGAGCGAGCCGTCTGGTCGAGATCGAGCGCGGTCACCTGGAACATGGAGCCCGCGCCTTCGGCGTCGGAAGACGAAATCACGGGCGTGTGCACGTATAGGAATCCGCGATCCTGAAAAAACTTGTGGATGGCGCGGGCCAGCGCGTTGCGCACACGGAACACGGCGCCGAAGGTGTTGGTTCGCGCGCGCAGATGCCCGAGCGGCCGCAGGGTTTCCAGGTTGTGTTTCTTTTTCTGGAGCGGATAATCTTCCGGATTGGCAGCGCCATGGACGGTCAGGGTCCGGGCTTTCAGCTCCACCGCCTGGCCCTTTCCCAGGGAAGCGACCAGCTCGCCTTCCACGCTCAGGCAGGCGCCGGTGGTGATCTTGGCCACGACCTCTGCGGCGACCAAGCCTTCATCGAGCACCACCTGCAGATCGGTGGGCGAGGAGCCGTCGTTCAACTGGATGAAGTGGACGTTTTTGCCGTCGCGGCGCGTCTTGACCCATCCCCGAGCGGTCACGGCGGCGCCGGGAGCGCTGCGCAACAAGTCGCGAACGTAGTTTCCGGGTAGAATCACGGCTCGGCTTCCTGTTGTTCCAGTCGGTCGAAGATTTCCTTGACGCTGTCCAGCGGATTCGGGAACTGCGGCTGCTCTTTGAGTTCCAGCAGAAGCGGAAACTGCTTCTCGCGGCTCCGCAGTAGGTTCATGGTGCTCTTCCAGTCGATGGTGCCGCCCTCGGACAGGAAAGGAAACAGGTGCTGGTCCTGTTTGCCGTTGTTGTCGTGAATGTGGGTGGACCGAATCCGGTCCTTCATGAGGTTGAAGGCCTCCGGCACGCCTTCCATCATGTGGGCGTGGCCGGTATCGAACACGAAATTCAGCCCGATGTGGGTCATGTCTACGAATTGGAGCAGACGCTCAGCGCTGGCCAACTCATTGGGGATGTTCTCGAGCAGAATCTCGACGCCGCGCTGCCGGGAGAATAAGCTCAACTCTTCGAGTGCGCTGAAAGCCGCATCGAATTTGCGCAGGTCGTACTCCTCGCCTCCGACGCCGATGTGCTGGATCAGGTACTTAAAGGGGATGGTCTCGGCGATCTCGATGGCCCGCTTGATCTGATCCACCATCTTCAACCGCTGTCCCTTCACGGTCTCGGTGATCGTAATGACCGATTGCGGTCCGCTGCGGCCCCAGATTTCATCGTTGTACATGGGGGCGTGCAGGGAATGCAGTTTCAATTCGGAGTCGCGGAACCAGTGACCGAGTTCCGTCACCTGGGCCTTATTGGTATGGTCCAGGTGTTGGCGCGCGCAGAAGACCTCCACCGCCGGAATGCCCGTTTGCTGGATCTTACTCAACATCGTGGTGGTCAGGCGATGGTTGGCAAACAGGTGCGTTGACAATACATGATTCATTCGTTGTTCGTGTCCTTTGGAACGCCGCGGGCCTCGCGTTCCTGCGCCGCCGACCGCACGGTGACAGACGGGCTAACCTCGATTCTACTATGATGACTTCGCGCGGCGGCGCTTCCACTCGAACAGGACGATGCCCGCGGCGACGGAGACGTTAAGCGACGCAATTTTGCCATCCATGGGGATGCGCACCAAGACATCGCAGTGTTTGCGAACCTGCTCATGTAGGCCCTTGCCTTCGGCGCCCAGCACCAGAGCGGTGGGGGCGGTGTACTCCACGCGGTCGTAAGTCTCGGTGCCGCGCTCGTCGAGGCCGTAGATCCAGTAGCCGCGTTTCTTGAGGTCTTCGAGGGTCCGGTTGATGTTGGTCACGCGGATGACCGGCAGGTGCTCAATGGCGCCGGCCGCGGCCTTGGCCACCACGTCGGTGATGCCGGCGGCGCGCCGCTCGGGGATGACCACGCCCGAGGCGCCGGCGGCGTGAGCGGACCGGATGATGGCGCCGAGGTTGTGCGGGTCTTCCACGCCATCCAGAACCACGAGCATTTCGGCCGCGGCCAATGAATCGAGATCGGCGTATTTCTGGGCGGCTCCCAGTGCCACCACGCCTTGATGCGCGGGAGTGCCGGCCAACCGGTCCAGGGCCGCCCGGGGCTCGAACCGCACCGGCACGCCGGCCTGGCGCGCCTGGTCGATGATCTCTTGCAGGCGCGGCCCGCCCGCGCCCGTGGCCACCAGCACCCGCTCAAAAGGCCGGCCCGCGCGGAGCGCTTCCGCCACCGGGTGAATTCCGCTGAGGATCGCCATCAGGATTCCGGCTGCAGCATCAGGCCGTTGTTGAACCGGTTGGTGAAGTTCGCCATGGCGGCCACCAGCGTGAGTTCCACCACCTGCTCGTTCGTAAAGTGGGCGAGCAACTCGTCGCGCGTCGCGGAAGCCTGGGCTGTCCGCGTCAATTCCCGGGCGTAGCGAACGGCCGCGCGCTCGGCGCCGGAGAAAGCGTCATCCTGTCCGGCGTGCAAGGCTTGTAGTTCCTTCTCGGAGATGCCAGCCCGTGTGCCGCTCGCCGTGTGAGACGCGCTGCAGTAGGCGCACTGGTTGGCGTACGAACAGGTGAGATACACCAATTCCTTGACGCGCCGCTCGACTGATCCGGGCCCCACCACCGCGCCGTACAGCGGCACGAATGTCTTGAGGACCTCCGGTCGATTAGCCATGGTGCGAAAAAAGTGATTGACGCGTTTAGTCTTGCTTTCCAGACCCGCCAGGAATTCGTCGGCCTGCGGGTCCACCATCTTGATTGCGGTTGCCATAGCCACCAGTATAGAGGCGGGCACGCCCCCGGATCATCCGGCGAGGGAGCGCAGAAAATCGAGGTCGCCCTCGACGAAATCGAGCTCCTTCAGCTTCGCGGGTAGCTCCCAGCGCATCTCCTGAAAAATCAAATTATGCGGCTCGCCGGTGAAAGACGTCACTTGGAAGAAGATGAGTACGATCGGGTCTTTGCCCGGATAGGTGTACGGGTAGCGGGCGAGTTCGGGGCCCGCGGCATTGTGGATGCCGAGTTCCTCATCCAATTCGCGGGTCAGTGCTTGCTCGGGTGTTTCACCGGCCTCCACTTTCCCGCCCGGGAATTCCCATTGCAGCGGATGAGACTGTTCGGGCCTGCGGCGTCCGATCAGAATCCGCCCGTCCCGCTCGAGAATCGCCGCCACCACCTGGACCATCCCTGTATTGTGCCAGGATCGCCGCCTTCAAGCCGTTGCGGGGGCCCCGGCGGATCGAGGGCGGCTTCGGGGAGGGCTGTGATCGCCCCCCAGGCTGACGTTTGGGGCTGGTGATCTGCTAGAGTCCAGGTCTCCGGTGTATTCTGGAACGAACTATGCCGAAAGAGCCTGCGGATTCCCGCTACTCGCGGGAAGCCTTTGTCCAGTCGATTTTATGCGTAACGGATTTCTCACCCCCCAGCCTGAACGCGTTTGCCCACGCTCTCATGATGGCCATGAACCTTCGCTGTGACCTCACTTTGTTTCACGTGGACAAGGGTGATGAATTCGGCGTAGAGTGGGCCCGCGTGCCGCTGGTGCGGGGTGTCCTGGAGAAGTGGGGGTATCTCGAAAAAGGAAGTCCACGGAGCGCGGTGTTCGAGAAAGTGGCGGTGCGCGTACGGAAAGTGGAAGTGGTCGCGGAGAATGCGCTCAGCGCTCTGCGGGACCATTTGAAAGAAGACCCGGTGGACCTCGTGGTGCTTGCAACGGAGGGGCCGAGAGGGGTGGTTTCCTGGCTGCGGGGCTCCCTTCCGGAGAGCCTGATCCACGACTCGCGAGTGATGACTTTGTTCGTCCCGGCGGCCGGCAAGGGGTTCGTCTCCTTGGACCATGGCGGCTTCACGCTACAGCGCGTGTTGGTTCCCGTGAAACACCAGCCGGATCCCCGCCCGGCCATCACCTATGCCTTCCGATCAGCCGTGTTCTCGACCGAAGAACTGGTTCGGATGGCTGTGGTTCATGTCGGAAACGGCGATGCGGCGCCCCAGGTTGAGATTCCCGTGCGTCCCTATCTGTCCTGGGAGACCATCAACCGCACCGGCCCGGTCGCCCAAGAGATTTTGGACGCGGCAGCCACCCTGGACTCCGACCTCATCGTGATGACCACCCACGGCTCCCACGGGTTCCTGGGGGCGCTTCGCGGCAGCGTGACGAACCAGATCATCCATTCCGCGCGATGCCCAGTGCTGGCGATTCCGGTGGGCTCTTGACCGGTGGAGGGGTGGATGTACTCGGAGCGGCTGCTCGATCATTTCCAAAACCCGCGCAACGTCGGAGACCTGCCGGCGCCAGCGGTTACGGTGGAGGTGTCCAACCCGGCTTGTGGTGATATTCTGCGTCTGGGGGTGCGATTCGAGGGAGAGATCGCCCGCGAAGCGCGCTACAAAGTGCGGGGTTGTACGGCCTCCATCGCGGCGGGTTCGGCGCTCACCGAGTGGATCACGGGCAAGACCCGGGCGGAGATGGCGGTTCTCGATCTGGCGACGATCGAGGATGCGGTGGGCGGGCTGGCCCCCGAGTCGAAACACGCCGCAGTGCTGTGTCTGGATGGAGTCAACAGTCTGCTGCGGCGGACGCCCACTCTATAGGGTGCTGGCCTCGGACCGCAACACCTCGACTTCTCCGGCCAAGCGGCCGAGGGCATCCTTGCATTCGCGAAAATCATGGCGGGCGGCGCGGCGCTCGATTTCGCGAAACAGATCGGCGGCGGCATTGGCTCCGAGATTGGCGCAGGCTCCTTTGGAATAATGCGCCAGATGCATGCATCGCGTGGCGTCCTGGTCGTCGATGGCCGTGGCCAGCAGGAGCATCTGGCGGGACGTATCGTTGATCAGCGCAGCCAGAATCTCGCGCATCAACTCACCATCGTTGAGCGTGACATCCCGGAGTTGGTCTCGATCTAGGGGGGGAGTTCCCTCGAAGGCGTTCACAGCTTGATTCTGGCGGTGTACGCGACGTTTTGAAATCGGTCAAATACTGGGTTCGCAAGCCGGAAGAACCTTAGCGAGGCCGCGCGACGCCGAATTGAAAGGAAGTTTCGAGCACGGTCGCACGGCTATCAAGGGCCGCTCTGGTCATGAATCCGGGCTCCAGAGGGGTGCCGAAGCGCATGTCGAACAATTCCACGACCTTGCCATTCTCCGGCTGGCTGGTGGCTCTGACGCTCCACAACGGAAACTGGGCAAACGCGAGGAACTGCTGGAAGGTCGCGGTCCGGCGGGCAATCTCGAGGGCCGGGTCCGCTAGGGGTTTGTAGAAGAGCTGCCCGCGTGCTGGGTTGAAGGAGCCGGTCAAATCGAGGTCAGACACCTGGTAGAATTCGCGTGTTTCGACGAGGCCGCGCCACCGCAGAGGGTTGAACCCAGGGATCGCCACGACGCGGGTTGGGGTTTCACCCTGATAGAGACGAGAGTCGAGAGCGGCAACGGCGCGCGCGTGGAGCACGGCTCGTCCGCTGTTGTAGAAGAAAACAAAGGCGAGCGCGAAGATCGCGAACCCACGGCCATGGTGAACCGTACGCGCTTTGCCGGAGCTGATCTCGGACGCCACCAACCGTGCCAGCGCAGGGCCCACGATGCCAAGCAGCAACGCGCCCCAGATCCAGAAGTCGACGACTCCGGTCAGATCGAGCCGAAGCCATTGGCTGGAAAACGGCAGAAACAGACGGATTCCGTAGACGTTGGTGTAGTCCAGGAGCAAGTGCGAAGCCACCGCGATCAGCGCCGCCAGGAAGGCGCCGGTCCAATGAACCTGTTTGCGGAAGACCCCCCACACCAGTAGGACCGGCAGGATGGCCATCACCGGCATCGCTACTAGGGAATGGGTCAAATGCCGGTGGTAATGGAGGTAATTGAGCGAGCCGCCGCTGGCGGTGACGATGTCGATATCGGGAGCATTGGCCGCCAGCATGAGGATCGGGGCGGCATTGGGCGTCCAGCGGTTGAGGCCCGCGCGGCTCAAAAACAGGCCGGTTGCGGTGTGAGTCAGGGGATCCATGCCGTTGGATTCCCTATTGTACGGGAAGAAACCGGGGAACAGCTCGGCTGTTCCCCGGCATGCTAGGCCGAGAGGGGCAGTGGGGTCGCCAGAGGTTCTGGCAGGTGTCGTGACGGAGTGGGGTGAAAGGCGCGCGGGGGCTCGCGCCGGATCATGCCACTGAAGTACTCATCGAGAGGATAGAGAGCATAAGGCTGGAGTTCGACAAAGGCCTGGCCCAGCTTCTGTTGAATCCGGTAAACCAGGTGAAAGAAAGAGCCGCGGTCCATGCGGAGTTGACGGCAGCAGAGTTTCCAGTCCGCCCCAAGCAGGAAGTGGAAGCGGAAGATGCGATACTCGACATCGTCGAGCGAGCGCCGACTCACTAGACAGAAGTCAGCCATGAATTCCTCTCGCTTGCGGGAATAGGTGCGGCGGCCTTCGGTGCCACGACAGAACTCCAGCGTGACCGTGCTGGTGTGCGGCCCTTTTTCGACGCACTCCCGGAAACGATGATGGCAGGCTCGAAAGACCGCGCGGAAGACGCAGTCGCAGGGTATTTCTTTGCCCTTTCGGATAAGCCGAAGGCCGTATCCGTGACAATAGGAACAGGAGACTTTGGCCAATCCTATCGTGTTCGTTCGATCCCACTGCATTGTAGAGAATGTCCTCCTGGCGGCAACCGAATCCATTTCGGCAGTCGCCACAACAACTGAATTGACTCTATCTCGGATAAGAAAATCGTCAAGATTATAACTGGGCCGTTCAGCCCTACCGTAGGTCCTAGTACGAAAGAACAGTGTGGTAAGGTAAATGTCCTATATGGGTTGGGTGCGGCGGAACTGCAACATAAAAGGGCCCAAAAATCGGTAAGATTTTTTTCCGTGGAAAGAGATCTGGTACTCCTCTATTCCTGGAAGAAATATACCCGCCATGCTATTAGACTTCGAGCACCTCCTAATCCGGCTGATCCGGAACCTCCAAGAGCGGGTGCAAAGCGGGGAAATCACCGAGCGGGGGTTGGCCCGAGTGGCCGGAATCTCTCAGCCTCACCTGCACAATGTTCTGAAAGGGAAACGCCAACTCTCGGTGGCCATGGCGGATCAGGTATTGCGCCGATTACACCTGGACGTGAGAGACTTGATCCAACCGGATGAGCGGGTACGCTGACGTGATAGGGGACCGCTCCGGTTGGGTATGCTGAGACGAGAAAGGGTTTTGAGTTGGCACGGTTAAACCAAATGCTAGGCCGGGATAAGCGGCTGAAGCGCCTGGCCGAGAACATTGACGCCCTGGCGGAGAAGGATGAACGGCGCGAGAACCACTCGCGCGAAATCGCCGCTCTGCGCCGCCGGGCCGCCACGGAACTGCATGCGATTTGCGCGGATTTTGTGGCCTCGGTCAACCGGTTGCTCTCTCGGAGCGAGGTGACCCTGGACCCGCCGGATTTTTCCGCCGAGGCACTGCGGGAAGAAGGCGTGAACCTGATCCAGGTCAACGCCCGCGGCCGGATTCTGCAGATCGAGTTTGCCACGGCTCCGGACCTGGTGTCAACTGAAGACTTCCGCATCCCGTACACGATGAAGGGGTCGGTACGGGCCTTCAATCAGATCTTACTCGACAAGGACCTGATCGAGGAGCAACTGCTTTTCTACACGCTGGAAAAGGAGAAGAAGATGTGGCGGTTCTTCGATGCGCGCACCTATCGCTCCGGCCCGTTCGACCAGGAATATCTGGTCAACGTGATGGAACAGCTTCTCTAGCGGCGCTCAGAACACAAACCTGGCGCCCAGTTGCACGTTCCGGGAGTTGAACGCCACTGAGGTGTATTGTCCGAAAGCGGAACTGATGATGGTTTGGTTGACGTTCTGGAAGACGACGTTGTTGAAGATATTGTAGAACTCGCCGCGCAGTTCGAGTTTGAGATGCTCGGTGATGGAGGTGTTCTTGAGAACACTCCAGTCGAAATCCGGGGCGGCGTTGAGCCGTTGGGCATTACGTCCGAGAGTGCCGTAGTTGCCGAGCAGCGGCTGGGAAAGCCCGAGGCCGGCCGCGTAGGCGGAGAAGGGGACGGTGCCGGTGTTCAGTCCAGCCGGCGCGCCCGCGCTTCCGGCGGGCTCGGGATTAAAAGAGAAGGGCCCGGCCGCATTAACGCGCATGACGCCGCCGCTAACGCCGGTGAGGGCGATGGGCTGAATCCCGAGACGCGGGCCGGCATCGAAGGTGACCGGGAACCCGGAGCGCCAACTGGAGATCCCCGAGAACGCCCATCCAGTAGCCAGACGCCGCATCCACGCGCTGTGGAGGTTCTTGCCGAAGGGCAGTTCCCAGACATGGGTGACGGCCAGCCGCTGCGGAATATCGAATTCTGATACCGCGCGGTTGTCGCGATTGTTGAGAGGGTTCTGTTGGTTCGAGCTGTCGTTGATGAGCACCCCCTGGGCGTCGGAGACATCATCGATTGACTTGGAGAACGTATACGCGACCTGCAGGAAGTAGCCATGGGCGAACGAGCGCTGCCCGAGAAACTGGAAGGAGTGGTAATTCGAATTGGCGGAGCTATCGAGCAGATTGACGTCGTTGAAGCGGGGGTCGAAGCGGTCGCTGGGAGCGAGAGCGCTGCCGCTGCCGGCGGCCACCGCGGATTTGAACGCCGAGAGCCGGGCGGTTTCATCGGCGAGGCTGGTGGCGGGCGCGGGCGGATTGGCGATCATGTTGATGGGCCGGGTTCTTTGGAGAAAGTCGGATTTCGATCCTACGTAGCTGGCCTTGAGCACGATACCGAGACCGAGGTCGCGCTCAATGCCGAAGCTCCACTGCTGGGTCCGCGGATTGCGCAGCGCGGTGTCGATGACGGGGTTGAGCGTTCCGAAATTGAGGGCGGTTGGATTGAACACCCCGACCGACGCCATGCCGCCGGCTTGGAATGCCGCGGTTCCGGCCACTAGGCTGGCAAAGCTATTGGTGCCCGCAAATGACGAGCCTCCACTCAGCGAACCGGAGTAGGTGAACGGCGGCAAAGACCGCTGGTTGAGGATCGGGTTCAGGAACAGAAAGTCGTAGGCGATGCCGTAACCGGCACGGATGACGGTATGGGCCTGGGCGCCGAGGCTCCAGGCGAAGCCCACGCGCGGCGCCCAATTGACGTGCGATCGGTTGGAAGGCTGATCGGTGGTGAAACAGCCGAGGGGTCCGGTACCGGCCGCGCCGATGGGCGAGGTGCAGCTGAGGTTGAGATTGGAAATGAGGCCGTTGACCTCGCTAACCCCGCCGGCGGCCTCCGCTCGCACACCGAGGTTGACGGTCAAGTTGCGCCGGATGCGCCAGTCGTCCTGGACGTAGAATGCAGAGTTCGTCACGCGGTCGCCGCGATAGGTAGTGCCGAAACTCTGCGAGTAGAGCAGGGGAATTCCAGCGGCGAAATTGGCCCAACTGCTGAAGCGGTACGCCCCCAGAACATTGGTGTTGCTGAAGCTGTTCACCTGGTAGCGGAAGGCGTCGGCACCGATTTTGACATTGTGTGCGCCCTTCACCCAGGAAAGGCTGTCGCCGTACTGGAAGGTGTTCTCCACGCGCCCTTGGGGGTAGAGGGGCGACTCCCCGAACGGGGAGACTTCGCCGCTGGTGATCTGAATGAACGGCGCCGGCGGAGCGAATTGGGACACAAAGACCGGAGAAACCCGCCCCAAGCCGAAGCGAAATTCGTTCACCAGGGAGGTCGAGAGCAAATGAGTCTCGGTGAGGTTCAAGTTCTGCGGCCGATTGACGAAGTTCCCTCCGAAGCCGGCCAGGCTGGACGTCGAAAAAGTGGTGCTGGGGTTGGTGCCATCCTGATTGAACAGCGCGTATCGGCCGGTCAGGCTGTCGCGGCTTGATAGTTGGTGATCGACGCGGGCCGAGAACTGGTAGGCGTTTTGCCAGTTGGGGCCGGACTGTACCAGGCTGCCCGAACTGGAGGTGGGCAGTTGGTAGAGCTGAAGCAGCTTCTGCGACGTGGGGTCAGTCACTTGCTGGATCATCGCCGAGGTCGGCACCAGGGCGATCCGCGCCGTGCCCAGTCCGCGGATGGGGTTCTCCGCGAAGGTGGCGAAGAAATGCGTCTTGTTTCGGCGGATGGGCCCTCCCACGGCAAAGCCGAACTCGTTCTGGCGCGTCACTGAAGGGTGGCCCGTGGTGTCAAAGAAATCGCGGGCGTTGAACAGGCTGTTGCGCACAAATTCATACGCCGACCCATGCAGTTCGTTGGTGCCGGACTTGGTGATGAACTGCAATTGCGAGCCCGAGTTGCGTCCGAATTCCGCGTTGAAGTTATTGGTGATGAGCTGGACTTCCTGAATCTGCTCGAAGTTCAAAGGACCCATCTGGGTGCCGCCGTTGCCCGAGGTGACGACGTCGGTTGAGGTGATGGAGTCGATGGTGACATTGTTGGCGCGCCCGCGGCTGCCGTTGGAGTTGTAGCTGCTCGTGGTCAGGAAGGGGTTGTTATTGGTGACCGGGGCGATTCCGGGTGCAGTCAGCGTGAAGAGGACCGGGTTACGCAGGACCGGCAACACGGCGACCTCCTGCGCGCCCAGAGCGAACTGGATCTGAGCGCTGGCGGAATCGACGGTGTTGGCTGGAGCCGTGACGGAGACGGCGCTGGTGATTTGCCCAACGCTGAGTTCGAGGGTGAGGACCGAGGTTTCGCCGCTGATCACTTGGGCGGCGGCCAGCGTGTCGCGGAAGCCCGCGGCGGTTGCGCGCAGTTCGTAAGCGCCGATTTTCAATTGCTGAAAGGCGAAGCGGCCCTCCGGGTCAGCGGACTGATTGCGCTGCTCGCCAGTCTCCGTGCTGGTCAGAACCAGCCTGGCCGCAGGCACCACCGCGCCGGTAGCGTCCACTACACTCCCCGTGAGGTCTCCATGAGTCTGGCCGAGCAAGCAGGGGACTGCCAATAACCACAAAGCTGGGGCCCTGAAGGGTAAGCGTGTCCAATGAGTCACCGTTGATTGCCTCGATTTCGGAGTGAGTGTGGCGCTGCTCTCTTATCGGAACATCGAGGCTGTGAGGCTGTCATGGCTGTTAATGGTTATGGGAAACCCCAATATCGATAGTGATTTGGTGACAGAAAGACAGAGCGCGCGCGGCCAGGCTCCCGGCCGCGAAAGGCAGGTCTCGGAGGCGCGAAGCGAGCCGCCAATCGGCGAGCTTCGCCCGGTGGGTATACAGCAAGCGCCTAACAAAGGCGATCTTGCGTAGCAGGGCCCTCCAATACTGCAATAAGAACTGGAGAAAGATATGCCCAAACGACTCCTACTCCCGTTCTTGCCTGGAGGCCTCATGCTGGTGGCTGGGGTGGCAGGCACAATCGCCGGTCCTGCCGCTCGAACCCAAAGTTATTTTGCGTTTCAGCGGGAATGGCTGGCGCACTGGCCGCTGGAGCACGGCCAATTCCTGCCGCGAGCGGTCGAGCCTGCCTTGTATCCCCTCGCGCCGGTATGGGTGCAGGTGGAGCCGCACGTTCGAATGTGGCTCGATCCGGCCGATTACGTCTCACACCAGATCCTTGAGACCGGTTCGTGGGAGCCGACTAGTTGGGCGGCCTTGCAGCAGCACTTGGCCGCGGGCGACACGTTCATAGACGTGGGAGCGCACATTGGATATTACTCGCTGAGAGCCGCGCCCGTGGTTGGCCCGAGCGGCCACGTCATCGCGATCGAACCGAATCCCGATACCCTTCCCAAGCTGCACGGCAATATTCAGGCCAGCGGCGCGACGACGATCAACGTGCAGCCCTTCGCCTGCGCCGAGGTGGACGCCACCCTCGATTTGTTTGCCGCATCCCGGACCAACACCGGGGAAACCTCTTTGTCGCAGAGCAATGCCTCGCAGGACGGTCCCCCGGCCGCCACCTACCGGGTGCGCGCGCGCCCCTTGGACGATATCGTCAGGGACGCCGGCGTTTCGCGCGTGGACGCGGTGAAGATCGATGTGGAAGGCGCGGAGATGATGGTGCTTAAAGGCGCTCACGAAACGCTGGACCGGTATCATCCGGCGCTGCTGGTGGAACTTGTCGACCGGCAGTTGCAGGCAATGGGCTCCAGCGCCAACGAGGTGGTCCAATTCCTTCATGCTCACGGATACACCGCGCGGCGCGCGTTCGGCGCGAACTTTGAATTCGTCGCGGACACGGCCAAGAATTCCAACTAGGCAGACCCGGTTGACCTCAGGGAGCCGTCTTGGAGGTGGTTGCTCGGCCCTCTGAATTCGCCAGATGGGACGGCTTGGCTACGAGCGGGCCTTCAAATTTGAGAAACGCTGCGGCCTGATGCGATCGACGTGAGGGACTTGTGTCGTCTCGCCGTCCGCTGGTTCCTGGCGCCGGTAGGTGATGGACTTCACCGATGCCGTCCTTGGCGATGGACTCAGTCGCTGATTTCGATCTTGGGCCCTTCCTGCTGCGCGGCCTGCTGCGCCTGAACCACCGTGTTCCGCGCCAGCTCCAGGAACGGCTCGGCCTCGCCCGCCCGGAGGACGATGGGCTTACCGGTGTCGCCGCCGATGCGGACCTTCGGATCGAGCGGCAATTCGGCCAGGAAATGGACTTGCATCTGCTCGGCGGTGCGGCGCCCGCCACCATAACTGAAGACGTCGACGCGCTCGCTGCAGTGCGGGCAGATCAGCCAGCTCATGTTCTCGACAATGCCGAGAATCGGCACCTTCACCTGATGAAACATGTGGATGGCTTTGCGCGCGTCTTCGAGCGAGACATCCGACGGCGTGGTGACAACGATGGCGCCGGTGATGGGCGCGGTCTGGATGAGGGAGAGCTGCACGTCGCCGGTGCCGGGAGGAAGATCGATGATGAGGAAGTCCAGGGTGCCCCAATCGACGCCGCGCAAGAACTGCTGAATGACGCTGTGGAGCATGGGGCCGCGCCACACCAGGGGCTTGTCGCCGGGGTTCAGAAAGCCCATGGACATCAGCTGGACGCCGTATTGCTCGAGCGGCTGGATGCGCTCTCCCAGGGCCATCGGGGTGCGGTTGATGCCCATCATGAGGGGCACGTTGGGGCCGTAGACATCGGCGTCCATGAGGCCGGTTTTGTAGCCTAGTGACGCCAACCCGACCGCGAGGTTGACGGATACCGTGGTCTTGCCCACGCCGCCTTTGCCTGAGCCGACGGCGATCAGGTTCTTCACGCCGGGGATCGGCAGTTTGGGCGGCATGCCCGGTTGATTGGGGGTCATTGCTACCATCGTAGCAACTGTTCCCAGTAAGCTGGCTCAATCGCGGTCGAGTTCTTCGTGCAGCGCCCGGTCCCGGCAGCGAACGCAGATCAACAGGGGGCCCGCGTAGCCGGCGCGCACTTCGTGAGTGGTCTCCCGCCCGCAGAAGCGGCAAAACCGCAAGATTTTCGCCTGCACAACGGATTCCGCCGCCATCCGCGCGTTTCCCTTACGGGTCTCCGTGCCATCAGTGCGAACCCAAGGCGCTCTGCAGAATACGGCCGGCCCTTAAGAGGGACGACTGCTGGCGCGACGGCGGAGCGCCGCGCGCGGGGCCAGCCAGGGCGGAACCGACGATCCAGCGAACTTGCATCCGCTCAAACGGGGCGCCGCAGTAGTCGGTGGCGCCGGCATCCAAGGCGTCCAGCCACTGTTTGGCGTCCGGAATCCGGCTGACAACTACGACGGGCAGGTCGGGATGGCTCTCCCGGAGTAGGGAAAGGGTGCGGCGATAGTCCAAGTTGTCACCGGATATAAATACGGCGCACGGTTTCGGTCCGCGGCCAAGGTCGGAGACGTAGAGTTTCCGGCTCACCTGATGCGATTCCTCCAGCAGGACGCGGGTGAGTTGATTGCCCAGATCTTCGGGCAGGCCGAGCAACGTGACACGAGACATTAGCAGATCTCCTGAAAGGTTAGATTCTCGGCGGAGAGTTGACAAGCAGGGTCGGCAAAGACCGGACTTGGTTTCAGTGTATCGGCAGATCCCAGGGCCGTCCAATCGATAATTCTTATGCCTCTCCGAGGGTGCGATGGATGGCAGACGGGGAGTTTTCAGGCCGCTCGGCGGACTCCTGGCGTCCCAAACCGGCCCCATCCTCTTTTTTCAAAACCTTTCCCTTTACTTTCAGTGCCTTGGGGTGCTAGCCTGAGTGTCTTATAATGCGTACAGTTGACTTGATCCAGCGGAAACGCGACGGGGAAGAACTCGCGCCTGAAGAGATTGAATTTCTGGTGGCTGGTTACACCAGCGGCGAGATCCCCGACTACCAGATGTCGGCATTCCTGATGGCGGTGTTCTTTTCGGGCATGTCCGATCGCGAAGTGAGCCGGCTCACCGATTGCATGCTGCGAACCGGCGACACGGTGGACCTCTCGAGCATCCCCGGCGTGAAGGTGGACAAGCACTCGACCGGGGGGGTAGGCGACAAGACCAGCCTCATCGTGGCGCCTCTGGCGGCGGCCGCGGGTGTGGTGGTGCCGATGATGTCGGGGCGCGCGCTGGGCCACACGGGTGGCACACTGGACAAGCTGGAGTCGATTCCCGGCTTTCGCACCAACCTCTCGGCCGAGGAATTTCGCAACCAACTGGCGGAGCACGGCCTCTGTTTTATTGGTCAGACGGAGCGCCTGGCGCCTGCCGATGGCAGGCTATACTCGCTGCGCGACGTGACCGCGACGGTGGAATCGATTCCGCTGATCGCTTCGTCGATCATGTCCAAGAAGCTGGCAGAGGGCGTGGATGCGTTGGTTCTGGACATCAAGGTCGGGAACGGCGCATTTATTAAGAAGCAGGTGGACGCGCGCCGTCTGGCTGAGATGATGCGGAGCATCGGCCGCCCGAGGGACAAGAAGGTCCAGGCTTTGATCACCGACATGAGCCAGCCGCTGGGCTACGCGGTGGGCAACGCGCTGGAAGTGATGGAAGCGTCGCAGACTCTGCAGAACGCGGGGCCGACCGATCTGACGCGGCTTTCCATCGAACTGGCAGCGCGAATGATTTACCTGGGCAAAAAGGCTGGGTCACTGGATGAGGCCCGGCGCATCGCCGAGCAGCGCCTGGTGGACGGCTCGGGATACCAGAAGTTCAAGCAGGTGGTGGCGGCGCAGGGCGGGAATCCGCAAGCCTTGGACAAGTTCGAGCTGCTGCCCAACGCCACGGGCATGCGCGAAGTTACCTCGCCGCGCGGCGGGTACGTCAGCGTGATCGACGCCGAGGACATCGGCCAGGCTTCCAACATGATCGGCGCCGGCCGCGACAAGAAAGAAGACGCCATCGACCCCGCCGTGGGCATCATTCTGGAAGTCAAGGTGGGCGAGAAGGTGGACGCCGGGTCGGTGCTCTGCCGCCTCTATTACACGCGCGAAGACCGGGTGGAAGAAGCCGCCGAAATGGTGGAAGATGCCTTCCGGATTTCGGCGCAAAAGCCCGACGAGCGGGAACTCATCCTGGAAGTTGTGGGGTAAATGGGCCGCTTCACCGGGTTCCTGGGGCTCATCGTCATACTGGGGTTCGCCTGGCTGTTCTCCTCGCGGAAACGCGATATCAAGCTGCGCATTCTGGCGTGGGGTCTGGGCCTGCAATTTGCCTTCGCGCTGCTGGTTCTGAAGACGGACGTCGGGAAATTGTTTCAGGCGGTTAGCCGCGGCGTGAACGCCATGATCAACTACGTGCAGGCGGGCAGCACGTTCGTCTTTGGCAACCAGTTGGGCGGTCCGGACGGTCCGTTCGGCGTGGTGTTCGCGTTTCAGGTGCTGCCCATTGTCATCTTTATCGCCTCGTTTTTTTCCATCCTGTATTACCTGGGCGTCATGCAGTGGGTGGTGCGCGGCATGGCCATTGTGATGTTGAAGGTCATGGGCGCCAGCGGCGCCGAATCGCTGAATGTGGCCGCCAGCATTTTCATGGGCCAGACCGAAGCGCCGCTGACCATTAAGCCGTTCATCGCCGGCATGACGGAATCGGAACTGTTCACCATCATGACCAGCGGGATGGCGCACGTATCGGGCGCGGTGATGGCGGCCTATGTGCTGATCGCGCACGTGGAAATCCAACATCTCCTGACCGCGGTGATTATGACGGCGCCGGCCACGATCATGCTGGCCAAGATTTTTATCCCCGAAACGGAAAAGCCGGCCACCGCCGGAAAAGTGGAAATCCGGGTGGAGAAGACCGCGGTGAACGTGATCGACGCGGCGGCCCAAGGGGCGGGGGACGGGCTGCGGCTGGCTTTGAACATCGGGGCCATGCTGATTGCCTTCATCGCGCTGATCGCCATGGCGAACGGGATCCTCGGATGGGTTCACACGTTCCCGCTTTTCGGCTGGGTGCCGCCGACGCTGGAGAAGATCTTCGGCGTGATTTTCGCGCCTCTGGCCTGGATCATGGGCGTCTCCTGGAAGGACGCCTCCGATATCGGCAACCTGCTGGGTACGCGGCTGGTGCTCAATGAATTCGTGGCCTTCACGCAGTTGGGTCCGATGAAGCCGCATCTGGATCCGCGCTCTTTCACCATCGCGACGTACGCGCTGTGCGGCTTCGCCAATTTCAGCTCGATCGCCATCCAGATCGGCGGCATCGGCGCGTTGGCGCCGAACCGCAAGTCGGATCTGGCCCGCATGGGCCTGCGGGCGGTGGCGGCGGGTTCCATGGCCAATTTCATGTCGGCGTGCATCGCTGGCATGCTTCTGTGATGATGGCCGCGATTCGAGAGGCTGTCCGGCACATTCAAACCCGCGTGCAGCGCCGGCCGGCGGTGGCGGTGGTGCTGGGCAGCGGGTTGGGCGCCTTTGCCGACGAGCTCGCAGAACGCGTCGATATTCCCTATGCGGAGATCCCCGGCTGGCCGGGCTCGACCGCTGTGGGTCACGCCGGGAAACTGGCGATTGGCCGGCTGGGCGGCTTGGACGTGGCGGTGATGGCGGGTCGAGCCCACTTGTACGAAGGGTATTCGCCGGCGCAGGTGACCTACGGCGTGCGCGTCCTGCAAGCTCTCGGCGTGCGATCCATTGTGTTCACCAACGCCGCCGGCGGCATCAACCGGGCCCTGGGACGCGGCGGCCTGGTGCTGATCTCCGACCACCTGAACCTGCAAGGCTCAAATCCGCTGGTGGGACCGAACGCCGATGAACTGGGGCCGCGATTTCCCGACATGTCGGAAGCCTATGCTCCGGCTTACCGGGAAACGGCCAAACAGGTGGCCGCCGAATTGGGAATTGCGGTGACGGAGGGGGTCTACGCGGCTGTGCTGGGCCCTTCGTATGAAACGCCGGCGGAGATCCGTTATCTGCGGACCATCGGCGCCGATGTCGTGGGCATGTCCACGGTTCCGGAAGTGATCGTGGCCAATCATATGAGCATGAAAGTGCTGGGAATCTCCTGCGTGACCAACATGGCCGCGGGCATACTGCCGCAAAAGATCAACCACGAGGAAGTGCTCGAGACCGGGGCTATGGTGCGCGACACCCTGGTCCGCTATCTCAAATCGCTGCTGCCGCGCCTGGAGGCGCAATCATGAGCTTCGCTTGGGCGCCCATGACCGACCCGCTGCTAGTGGCCGCGCTGGGCGCGCGCGAAAACGCCTTCGCTCCGTTTTCCAAATTCAAGGTGGGCGCCGCGATCGAAGGGCTCGACGGCCGGATCCACACGGGCTGCAACGTGGAAAACGCCACCTATGGCCTCACCATGTGCGCGGAGCGCGTGGCCGTCTACAAGGCGGTCTCCGAAGGGGCGCGTCGCTTCAAACGAGTGGCGGTGGCCGCCGAGAGCGACAACCTGACGCCACCGTGCGGCGCTTGCCGCCAGATCCTCTGGGAGTTCTGCGGTGACGTCGAAATCGTGCTGGTGAACCCGCGCGGTAAGATTGAAACGTTCCGCCTGAAGGACCTGTTCCCGAGGCCGTTCGATGTCTCGTATCTGTAGAGTCTTCTTCCTGGCCGGACTTACGGCCCTCGCGCTCGCAGCCGAGCCGGCCGACTGGATCTGGAGCGGCCGGTACGTCATCACCATGGACGCTGGGCGCCGCGTCATCTCTAACGGCGCGGTGGCGGTGCGCGCCGAACGCATTGTCGCCGTGGGTCCCAAAGCGGAGATCGACGCCCGCTTCCAGGCCAAGCAGCGGCTGGACCGTCCCGACGCGATTCTCGCTCCCGGCCTGATCGATACCCATACGCATGCCGCCATGTCGTTGCTGCGCGGCGTGGCGGACGACCTGAACCTGCAGGACTGGCTGAACAAATTCATTTTTCCCGCGGAGTCGAGGAACCTCTCCGCGGAGTACGTGCGATGGGGCACGCGGCTGGGCGCGCTGGAAATGCTGCTGGGCGGCACCACCACCTTTACCGACATGTATTACTTCGAGGACGTGGTGGCCGAGGTGGCCAAGGAAGCCGGCATCCGCGGCGTGCTGGGGGAAACCATCATCGGTTTTCCGGTGGCCGACGCGAAGACTCCAGCCGACGCCCTGCGCTTCACCGAAGGCTATCTCCAACGCTTCCGCAACGATCCGCTGGTGACCCCGGCGGTGGCGCCCCACGCCCTCTACACCAACTCCGATGACACGTTGAGAGCCGCGCGCGCGCTGGCCAACAAGTACCACGCACCGCTGCTGATTCACGTCGCCGAAACTAAGAAAGAGAATGTCGACGAGCTTGCCAAGCGCAAGATGACTGCGGTCAGGGCTCTGGATTCGCTCGGCGTGTTCAACGGCCGCACGGTCGCGGCCCACTGCGTGTGGGTGGACGCCGGCGACCGCGCCATCCTGAAAGCCCGCGGCGTGGGAGTGGCGCACTGCCCGTCGAGCAACATGAAGCTGGCGAGCGGCGTGGCGCCGGTGGTGGAGATGCGGGCGCTGGGCATCGCCGTGGGCCTGGGCCCCGATGGCCCCGCCGGCAGCAACAACGACTTCAATCTGTTCGAGGAGATGGACCTGGCCGCCAAGCTTGCCAAAGTCACCTCGATGAATCCGCAGGCTCTCCCCGCCAAGGATGTGCTGGAGATGGCCACGATGGGTGGGGCGCGGGCCCTCGGTCTGGAGAAGGAGATTGGATCGCTCGAACCCGGCAAGCGCGCGGATCTGATCGAGGTGCGGCTGGACCGCCCCAACGCGGTTCCGGTGTATGATCCCGTTTCCCAGATGGTCTATGCGCTGAAGGCCGAAGACGTCCGCGATGTGATGGTCAACGGGAAACCCGTGGTGCGCGACGCCAAGATCCTGACCCTGGATGAGCCGCAGATTTTGCAGAAAGCGGCAGAATTCCGGATCAAGGTGAGCGCGTCGTTGAAATAGGAGTCAGGCTCCAGACGACGCTGCCCCGAAGCCGTGGGCCGCCGGCCAAATCCTCATCGATCAGGGGCCAGTGAATCCCAGAGTCGACGGCGAGCGTTCCACCGCGGCTTCGTTCACCAGAGAGGCCCACGCTCGGCGCTCCGATCCGGTCACCGTATGGGCGGCTATGCCGTCTCGCTCTACCGCCCTTAACCAACGATAGCTTGCGAACTAACGATATCTTGCGGGCGGGGAGGGCCGCTGGTATGGTACATCTGACCGCGGCTTATGCACCCTCCTCCGTCCGAGAATTTGCTGTTTCGCGGGATCCCTCCGCAGCCCCGCCGCGGGGTGCGCAATCTCTCCGTAAGTGTCTGTATTCACGCTGTGGTGATCGGGCTGCTGGCCTTTGCCACGCCGGCGATTCTGGTGAACCACCGGGCTGAGTATCGGCTGTACGCACCGCTGATTCCGCCGCCGGAAGCTGCGCCCGCTCCCAAACCGGTTCCGACTCATGTCACCACCGTGACTCCGCCGCCGGAACCGCGGTCGCTGAAGCAGTTTGTCGCTCCGACTCAGCCACGGCTTGCGGCGCCGCAATTGGAAGAAGCGCCGGCTCTCTCGAAGGCGCGCCGTCTGGAGCTGGATTTGCCCGCACCGGCGCCCGCCCCGCGGATCCCTCCGCCCGTGCAAACCGGCGTCTTTGGCACCAATCTGCCGCCGCGCGCGGATCCGGTTCTGCCGGTTCCAGCGGTTCGGAGCGCCGCGTTCGATCCCGGTGCCAAGGCAACGCCGGTCGTGCCGTTGCCGGCGGCAACCGCCGTTGGCGCCTTTGATACGCGATCGACGGAAACCAAGCCGGCCGCGCCAGCCGCGACAATTCAGACCGGGGCGTTCGATCCAACCAGCCGGGGCCAGACGGCCGCACCGCGGATGGTGGCGACGAACGTCGGCCGCACCGCCTTCGATGTCCAGGTGGACAAGGGCAAGACCGGGCCTGTCGATGCCGCCATCCGCAAGACGAGTTTCGATGAAGTGAAAGCCGTTTCGGCGCAGGCGAAGCCGGCGGCGTCTGCGGCCGCGTCCATGCGCCCGGTCGAGATTCTGGAGAAGCCGCAGCCGGCTTATACGGCGCAGGCACGGAGCCAAAGGGTTGAAGGCGACGTGCTTCTGGATGTGATTTTTGCCGCAACCGGAGAGGTCCGCGTGCTGGGTGTGACGCGCGGCCTGGGATACGGTCTTGATGAAAATGCAGTCGATGCGGCGCGACGGATCCGGTTTCATCCCGCAACCCAGGCGGGCATGCCGGTCGATCAGCGCGTCATCCTACACGTTGTGTTTCAGATTACAGGATAAAAAACATGAACTTGCGTTGCGTGGTGAGCTTGATTTGCTTCAGTGGCGTGGCGGTAGGTCAAACCGCCGGCGAGAACTTGCAGGTGGCCGACATCCTGGCCCGCGTCACCAAGACGGAAAACACGTTTCTCGACGATCTGGCCAAATACAAACCGCTCGTCGAGACGTATGTCCAATTCCTGACCCCCGATCCATCCGGTTCGGAACAGATCAGCGATGACGCGTATTTCATCGGGAATGCGGAGTTCCGGCGCAGTGTCGACTACCAGGGTTTTAACCCGGACAAGACGTTCGGCTCGGGCGTTCTGGATTTCCTCCGAGGGTCGAAGAAGCCGCACCTGGTGCCGCGAAGCTTTGCCCGGATGGCGCTCATCGATCCGGTTTACTTCACTACCGAACGCTACGATTTTGAGAATCCTCACGGCGAATTTCTGGGTGCCGTCCGCTGCATCGTTTTCGATGTGAAGCCCAAACCGAAAGAGCCCGCCGGACGGTTCATCGGCCGGATCTGGGTGGAAGACCGGACGTTCCATGTGGTGCGGTTCAGCGGAACGTATACCTTCAAGCACGAGGGCGCCAACCTCCACTTCAACAGCTACCGTGAGCAGGTGGGGCCCGGCTTATGGCTCCCCTCCATCACCTACATCGAAGAGTCGGATAGCGCCAACAAGCAGGCGGGCGCGGACTTGAAGGGGTTGGTGCGCTTTTGGTCCTACGCATCGAATGGCCCGCATAAGACGGAGACCTTCACCAATATCGTGATCGACGCGCCCGAGCCGCCCCAGGATGCCGCCGCCAACGAACTTTCCCGCACCGAAGCGCTGCGCGATTGGGAGCGCCAGGCCGAGGACAATACCATCCAGCGGATGGAAAAAGCCGGTCTGATCGGCCCTCCCGGCGACGTGGAGAAGGTCCTGGACACGGTGCTCAACAACCTGATGGTAACCAACAAAATCACGGTGGATCCGCCGATCCGCACCCGGGTTCTGCTCACGACGCCTTTGGAGAGCTTCACGGTGGGCCATACGCTGCTGGTGAGCCGTGGCCTGATCGATGTGCTCCCCAATGAAGCCAGTCTGGCTGCCGTGGTTTCGCGCGAGCTTGCGGCGGTCGTCCTTGGTTTCAAGAGCAACACGATGAACGCCTTCAGCGATCGGATGCTGTTTGACGATACGCAGATCTTCCGCCAGTTTGTCTTCCGCCGCAGTTCCGAGGAGGACGTGCAGGCGAACCGGAAAGCCCTGGACATTTTGAGGAACTCTCCCTACGCTCCCCAATTGCCCGGCGTGGGGCTGTTCCTCAAGGCGCTGGTGGCCAAGAACGGCGCCCTCACCAATTTGACGCAGGCGCGGATTGGCAACCCCGTCGCGAGCGAGGGTGTCCCGACGTTGCTGTCCCAACTGATCGCGGAGGCGCCGAAACTCACCCCCAACAACAAAGACCAGATCGAGGCGCTGCCCCTGCTGTCGCGCATCCGTCTGGACGCCTGGTCCAACAGTACGGAGATGATCCGGGCCAAGGCGGTGCCGCTGTTGTCGGCCAATGAGAAGATGCCGTTCGAAGTGATGCCCGTGGTGCTCACCCTGAAGCGGCAGGATGAACCGGCGAGCCGGACCCTATCGGCCACCAAATAGAATCGGGGATCGCGCGCGGATCCGGGCCCATCCGGTGTCCAAAGGTCGCGATGCAAGGGGCCGGTGCAGCCCTACCGCACCGGCTCGTCCGATACTTTCACTAGCAATTTGCCGATGTTGGCTCCGTCGAACAGCCGGTTGAGCGCAGCCGGGGCCTGGCGCAGGCCCTCCACCGTATCGATCCGGTATTTCAGCTTGCCTTGCTGCATCCACTGTACGATCTGCGCAGTGGCCTCGCCGAAGCGGGACGCGAAATCGGTGACGATCAGGCCTTGGACCCGGGCACGCTTGGACAGGATTTGCACGAAATTCGTAGGGCCCGCCGCGGGGCCCTGGACGTTGTATTGAGAAATCAAGCCGCACAATACCACGCGCGCGCCGATATTGATTCGCCCCAGGACCGCGTCCATCACCGGCCCGCCCACGTTTTCGAAATCGATATCGATTCCCTTCGGGCACTCGCGCTGCAGCGCTTCGCCGACATTGGTGGTCTTGTAGTTGATGGCGGCGTCGAAGCCCAACTCGCGCATGATCCAATCGCATTTCTCATCGGTGCCGGCCACGCCCACCACACGGCAGCCGGCAATCTTGCCCATTTGCCCGGCCAGAGAGCCTACGGCGCCTCCAGCGGCCGACACCACCAGGGTTTCACCGGCTTTGGGCTGTCCGATATCCAGCAGGCCAAAATACGCCGTGAACCCGATGTGGCCCAGGGCGCCAAAAAACGCGGTCAGCGGAACGCCCGGAATGCGCGGCAGCTTGCTCCAGCCGGCGGCGTCTCCCGCATAGTAGTGCTGCCATCCCCCCAAGCCCTGCACCAGGTCCCCGGGGGCATAGCTGCGGTGGCGCGAAGCCTCCACCACGCCGATGGTGATCCCGCGCATCACGCTTCCGAGCGGGAGCATCGGCATGTACGTATCCACCGGCTCCATCCACACGCGATTGGTGGGGTCCAGCGAAAGATAAATGATCCGTACCAAGATCTGGCCGTCCGCTAGTTCGGGCGTGCTGGCTTCGACCCACTCGAAGTCCGTTTCCTTGACGCGCCCCTGAGGCCTTGCGCCGAGCCGCCATTGGTAATTTGACTTGGGACCTGCCGCCGCGCTGGCCATGATTCCGCTTCCTCTCCTACGATCGAATCCAGCCCGTATTGTACAACCCTGCTGTGATAGTCTGAAGAGAAAGTCGTAACGATCGAGGGTAAGCCGATGCGCCTGTTGGCGTTTTCCATGCTGATGGCGGGGATGGCGTTTGGCCAGTCCCCTACGTTTTACAAAGACGTGGTTCCGGTCCTGCAGAAGCATTGCCAGGAGTGTCACCGCCCTGGGGAAGTCGCGCCGATGTCGCTGCTGACCTACGCGGAGGCGCGGCCGTGGGCCAAGGCCATCAAAGCGGCGGTCCTCACGCACAAGATGCCGCCCTGGTTTGCCGATCCACACTTCGGCACGTTTTCGAACGACCGCTCTCTGAATCAGGCAGAGGTCGATACGCTGGTGGCGTGGGCGGATGGCGGAGCGGCGGCTGGTGAGCCGAAAGACGCACCCCCGGCGCGTGCGTTCGCCGAGGGGTGGTCCATCGGAAAGCCGGACTTGGTGCTGGACCTGGGCGTCGATTTCAAGGTGCCCGCGCGAGGCACTATTGAATATACCTATTTCGTGGTGCCCACCGGCTTCACCGAAGACAAATGGGTCAAAGAGATTGAGGTGAGGCCGGGCAATAAGGCGCTGGTGCACCACGTGATCGTCTACACCCGGCCGAGAGGTTCGAAGTTTGTCGGCGATGCCAAGCCGGGCATCCCCTATGTGCCTCCGCCCGACGACCGGCCGCAGAAGGAGCGGCCGCCCCAAACCGACCGCGCCACCCTGTATGGCATTAATGCGGGCGCTTATGAGATGTCGGCCGTCTACGTGCCGGGCGGCGTGGCGTACCGGACCCTGCCGGGCCAGGCGCGGCTGATCCCCGCCGGCGCCGATCTGATCTTTCAGATGCACTACACCGCCAACGGAAGCGCGGGAACGGATCGCACCAAAGTGGGGATGATTTTTGCTACGGAGCCGCCCAGAGAGCGAGTGGTGAACGCCTTCATCATGAACCAGTCCCTGCGGATTCCGCCGGGCGAGCCCGGCCATCAGGTGGTTGGCAAAGTCACGTTGCAGCAGCCGGCGCAACTGCAGGCGTTGTTTCCGCACATGCATCTGCGAGGCAAATCGTTCCAATATCGAGCTACTTTTCCTGACGGGAAAGTCCTTACTTTGCTGGATGTTCCGCGCTATAACTTCAACTGGCAGATCACTTACTATTTGACCCAGCCGCTGGTGTTGCCGGCGGGCACGCAACTGGAAGCGACCGCCGTTTATGACAACTCGGTGAACAATCCGTACAACCCCGACCCCAAGAAAGAAGTCTACTGGGGTGATCAGAGTTGGGACGAGATGCTAGCCGGCTTTGTCGACTTGGCGATTCCGGCGGGCATGAACCCGCTCGATCTGGTGCGGGTGAAGCGGACCGCGGGGTCCGGCGGACCCGCGCGCCCGTGAGCCGGCGGTCTCCGGCTTCGGATCAGACGGGCTCATGAAGAAGTCGGCTCAGGTGACGTTGACGGTGGTTGCGACCATCGGGATGGCCGCGTGTAGCCGGCAGCGGGTTGACCCGTGCCAGCCCCAGGCGTTTAACGACCAGGCCTGTCAGGACGCCGTCCACAGCGGCGGGTATTACTGGCGGGGGACGTGGTTCCCGATGACCTACGGGTATCCCTATCCCTACTACTACGATTCGTACCGCCGCTATACGTCGACGGGAGGCGCAGTGACCACCTTGCCGGCGGGCAGTTATGCGCGGCCCGGCGGGGGAGGGTCTGGCGCTGCGGGTGTCGAGCGCGGAGGCTTTGGAGCCACGGGTCACGGCGGCGGTGAAGGCGCGGGAGAATAATGCGGCGTATTCTGGCGACGCCACGGCCGGACTGGCAGAGGAGAGTGCGGGAGGCGGGGCTGATTTGGCACTCGGAGTCGCAGCCCTATTGGAACGAGTCCGCCTTCTACGAGTTCACCGCCAAAGAAGTCGATCTTCTGGAAGCTGCTACCAATGAGCTGGAGAAGATGACGCTGGCGGCGGCTCAGCACGTCATCGACGAAAAGTTGTACGCGAAGATGGGGATTTCCCCAAGCGCCGTGCCCCTGATTGAAAGCTCTTGGGAGGCTGAGCCGCCGTCGCTGTATGGACGCTTCGACCTGGCCTACGACGGCGTCAATCCGCCCAAGCTTTTGGAGTACAACGCCGACACGCCTACGGCGCTGGTCGAAGCCGCCGTGGTGCAGTGGTATTGGCTCCAAGAGGTCAGCCCGAAACGCGACCAGTTCAACTCCATTCACGAACGGCTGATTGCGCTATGGAAGGAACTGCTTCCCTACCTGCCGGGGCGGCACATCGACTTCTGCTCCATGGACGATCTCGAAGATGGCATGACCGTCACCTACCTGCAGGACACGGCGCAACAAGCGGGGCTCACCACGTCCGTCTTCCCCATCGGCGAGATCGGGTGGGACGGCAGCTCGTTTGTGGGACCTGACAACCGCACGCTGGGCGCGGTGTTCAAGCTCTATCCCTGGGAGTGGATGGTGGCGGAAAAGTTCGGAGCGCACGTCAGCCAAGCGCCGTGTCTGTGGGTGGAGCCGGCCTGGAAGATGCTGCTCTCGAACAAAGGCATTCTCCCGGTATTGTGGAAGCTCTACCCGGGCCACCCCAACCTCCTGGAAGCCAGCTTCGACGGGCCCGGCCTGATGATGTCCTGGGTTCGGAAGCCGCTGCTCGGGCGCGAAGGCGCCAACATCACGCTGCACGAAGTAGGCAGGGATCTGGAAACCGGCGGCGGCTACGGCGCGGAAGGCTTCGTGTATCAACAGATGGCCGCCTTGAAGACCTTCGACGAGCAATATCCCGTCCTGGGCAGTTGGGTCATCGGGCACGAAGAAGGCAACGCCGCCGGAGGAATGGGCATTCGCGAGTCGGCCTCGCCGATCCTCACCAATGTGAGCCCGTTTGTGCCGCACCTGTTCGATTGAGCTACCCGCTCGGGGTTAAATCGAACGCTTGCGCAATCAGTTCGTAGGAACGGCGGCGGGCTGCGTGGTCGTGCATGATGTTGACTACCAGCACTTCCTCGGCGCCGTACGCGGCCGCAACCGATTCGATGGCGGCCCGCACCTCCGGTCCGGCGCCCGTAATCATGCGGCGGTTGGGCGGGAGCAATTTCATGGGAACGCCTTCGTCTTCCAGAAAACGCAGGGCACGGTCCACCGGCGGCACCGGAATCAACTTTCCCCGATAAAGGTGCAGCATCATCATACGGCTGCTGGCGGAAAGGCGAAGAGCTTCCTCTTCGGTCTCGGCGCACAGTGCCCACACCGCGATCGCGACTCGGGGCCGGGAGAGACGGTCCGAAGGCTGGAAATGCTCGCGATACGATGCGGCGTAGGTTTCGCCTGCCGGGTTGATGAAATCGGCGAACGCATACGGCAGGCCGAACTCCGCGGCCCAGATGGCGGATTGGGGCGAGGAGCCCAGCAGCCAGGGCTCGGGACTTTCGAAGTGCATCGCCGGGATCTGGCGGAAGGGGCCGGCGGGGTGCTTGCGCTGTGCGAAGTAGCCGAGGAGTTCGTCAAGTTGCTCGTGAAAATCGTCGGGCAGCGGTTGGCGGCGGTCGCGCTGCAGCGCGTGAGCCACGGTCGCGCTCGTGCCGGGAGCGCGGCCCAGGCCGAGGTCGATGCGCCCTGGAAACAGGCTGCTCAACATGCTGAAGGTCTCGGCGACTTTGAGCGCGCTGTAGTGCGGCAGCATGACGCCGCCGGTGCCGACCCGGATTCGCGCGGTCGCCGCCGCTACCGGAGCGATCATGACTTCGGGGCTGGCGCAGGCCAGGCCGGGAGTGCCATGATGCTCCGCTAGCCAGTAGCGATGGTAGCCCAGCTGGTCCGCAAGGCGGGCCAGGTCGATCGTGTTTCGGAGCGCGCCGCCGGCGCTCGAACCTTCCGGAATCGGCGATTGATCGAGAACGCTGAGACGGAGAGGGGCGGGGAACTCGATGGGCTGGGTCACCCTTCCATTTGTGGCATAAAACGCGGGGCTGCGCTTTGATCGAGCTTCGCCGTCAGAAGGATCCTAGCTTCCCGCTTCGATGTCAGGCACCGAAATCGGCAGGCTCTGGCCTTCGCCCAATTCGGTGCGCCGGCGGGAGCGTACCCGGAAGACGTAGCGGACGAACTGGACGGCGGTTAATCCGCCTTCTGTGCGCACCGTCTGCCCGGTCACGAACAGGTTTAGGGCGGCATCTTCGTTCAGCAAAACCGGCCAGGCGATGCAGAGTTCGATGCGTGCGCCCGGGTACAGCTCTACGGAGGATTCGAACAAGACTCCACAGCTGGATACGTCGCGTGTCTGACCGGCGCCGCTTTCGACCAATCGGCCGCGCCGCAGCTTAAAGACAACATCGAGGCAGATTGGATAGCGGCGACTCGATCGCCGTTCGCTATGCCGCTGTCCAGAGCGTTGTTGAGCAGCAGCCGCCATGATGAATGCCAAGTCCAGACCTCCCTTGCGATTATTCGCGGAAACTTCTGGCGACGTCGAGTACTGCCTAGTACCCGATTTCGAAAACCTGTGCTGTTCTTTACAGTTTCGGGCGAGAGGAGGCAGATCGGCGAGCACGAGACCTGGTCACGACGCGCCATTCGTCCGTCCGGTGGTCCTAGCAGGGAGAGTACTGTGCGCGAACGAAAGTATTTGCGCCGTGACGATGCAGGGATTACGATGTACCAACGCATGCCTAGTAGGACTTCCACCGTCTAGTATCCGGCGCTATGGCGGCAATCCTTATCCTCGACGATGACCTCGGCTTTCTTTTCTGGTTAGGACAAGCCTTGGCGGCTGACTTTAAGCCCATACCCGCCCCGAGCGTCGCGGATGCCAAGAAACTGCTGCGGCGTTTGCGGACCCGAATCGATGTTCTGATTGTGAATCCGTTGATACCGGGGGCTGTTCCGTTCACTCGTGGCCTGCGGCGGAAGCAAGGCCGTCTGCGAGTGATCGCCGCGGTCCGGTACACCGAAGAACTCGACCCCATCCTCCAGGACTTGAACGCAGCGCGCAGCAAGCCGGGAATTCTGGATCAGATTGCGATGGCGGAATGGCGGCAGGCGGTCCGGCAGGTGCTCACCAGCAAGCCCAAGCGGCGCGCGCGGCGGGCTACGGCGTCTGACGGCGGTTCCTCTTAAATCCTGTAGATACTGCGGTGTAACGGCTGGCCGGTGCAGCGCGTAGTATTGGGTATGCGCCCATTCGAAGGCCTGCTGTTGCTCGTAGGGCTGGCCGGCCTGTTCCAAGCTCGGGCGGACGCCCCGGTGGTTTTCCGCAGCGACGTCTCTCTGGTTCGCGTGGACGCGCAGGTGCTCGATCGCGACAACCGCGCCATCACCGGGTTGACGCCCCGCGACTTCGTCCTTTACGACGGGGGAAGACCGCAAAAGATCGAAAGCGTCGACAGCGAGAACCTCCCGGTGGACCTGCTTCTGCTGCTCGACGTCAGCGCCAGCATGCGGCCGCACATCGAGCGTATTGCGGCGGCGGCCCATGAAGCGATGCGGCAGTTGAGGGATCAGGATCGGGTGGCCATCATGGTTTTCGACCGGCAGAGCCGCGTCAGAATGGGTTTCCGGAGCAGCCAGTCGAGCGTGGACCGCGAACTGGAGCGGCTGCTCGACGACGAATCGTTCCGCCGTGGCACCGACATCACCCTGGGGCTGCTGGATGCGGCGGACTACGTGCGGCGCGAAGGGCGGCGGGAAGCGCGCAAGGCGATTGTGATCGTCACCGACGACCAGACGGAGCGGAACCGTGATGTGGAGGGCGTGTCGCGGGCGCTGACCCGGGCGGACGCGGTCCTGTGCGCCCTGCTGGCCCCGGACGCGATCCGCAGCCGCGGTGCGTGTCGGAATCCGGGCGGCTATCCGGGTGGCGGAGGCAATGGACCGCTCGGCGGCATCATTTTCGGCCCGCCGCGCGGCCGATCGGGCGGGGGCGATCCGGGCGGCGGGGCCACGGGTTCGCGCACCTTGTCGGCCGGAACCGCCGAGATCGCACGGGAGTCGGGCGGTGACACCATGCAGGTCGGAGATGCGTACGCCTTGCAGGACACGCTGGCGCGCATCCGCCAGCGTTACGCCCTGCACTTTTATGTGCCGCCCGGCGCCCGGGCCGGTGAGCAGCGCGAAATCGAAGTCGAGCTGGCGGATTCCGCACGCAACCGGTATCCCGCCGCCGAAGTCCTCTACCGTCGCGCCTATTATGCTCCGGCCAGCGTGTCGGCTAACGGGTCCGGATCGGGTGAGCCGGCTGTGGTCACGCGCTCCGGTGAGAGCGGGCCGGCTTCCGATGACCCGGACCGGCCGCGTTTGCGAAGGCCGGGCGTGAGCCCGGTTCCCGACCGGTCGCGGCAAGGGCCGCTGGATCCCGATAGTCCTTCGAATACGTCCGCTTCACCAACGACGCAAGCCGCTCCGAGTCCGGCGCGGGCTCCCGACCCCAATGCCCCTGGCTGGCGTAAAGCCCGCCCGGATGACCTGCCGCCACCGCCCCAGCTGTAAGCCGCAGGAGATTAGCCGCGCACGGCCATGCGGAGCAATTGGGCGGCGTTCGGTCGCTGGCCTTGCAGCAGGATGGCAACGCGGAAAATGCGCGCCGCGCCCCAGGTGATGATCGGCGTGACGATCAGAACGCCGGCCAGACCGACCCAGGGCTGCCAGGCTGGCACACTGCCCGGCAGGGTCTGGCGGAGCATCATCACGATCGGGGTGAACAGCGGGAACAGCGACAGAGCCGTGGCCAACGGCCCGTTGGGCTGTTGCAGGATGGGCCCGATCAGGAAGAGGGGTATGACGACTGGAAACAACAAGGGAAGCGCCAGGTGTTGCGCGTCCTGGGGGCTGCCGCATGTGGCGCCCAACGCCACCCCCATGGCACACAGCATCGTCACCTCCGCCACCAGGTAGATGAAGAACCAAGGCAGCACCCAAAGCGGCGCCATGCCGATCAACGCCATTCCCTCCAGCACCAGTAAGCCGCCAATGATGTAGAACACGGAACTGGTCAGCGATTGGCCGATGGCAGCGAGCACTTTGCCGGCCATCAGCTCGAAGGGCGTGGCCGTGGCCAGCAACATCTCATAGACCCGCTGCAATTTGTCTTCGGCTACGGCGGAGAGCATGGGGCTGGCGCCGATCAATACGATCATGGCCAGCAGCATGACGGTGATAAAGGGGACGGCAAAGCTCTCGGCCTGGCCCCTTTTGCGCGGCGCGCCGATCGCGCCGGTGCGCGGATCCCTCGCGACCAGGGACGTGCTCTGCAGCGGAGTATTGGTCAGCAATTCCTTGAAGTGGCTTTCCGCGACGCCCAATTCGGTCAGACGCGCACGGCGGAGTCCCTCATTGACGGCGTCCGCCAGCCACCCTTGCGCCGTGTCGATTCCGCCGGAGTTGGTGTAATAGCGGACGGGCGGCGGAGGGTTGGTGCGGGGATGGAGGGTGTCGGGGTCCAGTTCGAGAACCGCGGCCAGATTGCCGCTGCGCAGCCGGTCCGACAGCGCCAGCCGCTGCTCGTCCAGACCCGCGTGATCCGGCGCGACCGTCTCAAAGTCAAATTGCGGACTGGCCTGGAGGCCGGCTGTCTTGCTCAACCGGTCCTCCTCAGTTTTGTCCTTGGCGGCCTGGACGATCGCGGCCGCGGCGGCACCGGTGGGGTCGAGAATCGCGACTTGCCGGCTTTTTGCGCCCGCCCGGTTTTGCACAAGTGCCGAACCCACCGATCCTCCGCCGAAGACGATGGGCAGAGCCACCAGGCCGATGAGGAACGCTTTCGTTCGAACCACGGCCAGGTAGTCGCGCTTGGCGATCAACAGAATCTTACGCAACTGCCACCTCCTCGGCCGCGGGGCCGGCGATGCGCACGAAAATCTCGTGCAGCGAGGGCTTGGCAATCGAAAAGCTGGAGACCCGCGCCCGCCCCACCAGAGCCCGCAACACCTCCTGCGGATCGCAGCCCTGAGCCATGCGCAGTTCTTGGACCTGCCCCAGGTCACGAACCCGTTCCACGCCCGGCAGACCGTTCAGCGCGGCCGCGTCTCCGTTGGACGAAACGCGAATGGTGTCGCTGCCGTACTGCCCCTGGATGGATTCGAGCGTGCCGTCGAGAACCTTCTTGCCGCGGAAGATCATGAAGATGCGATCGCACATGCTTTCCGCGACGTGCATATCGTGCGTGCTCAGGATGATGGTGGCGCCGCGGTGGCGTAGTTCGAGGATGGCGTCCCGCAGCAGGTCGGCGCTCACTGGGTCGAGGCCGCTGAACGGTTCGTCGAGGATCAGAAGCTTGGGCGAGGGCACTACGGCGGCGATGAACTGGATTTTCTGGCTCATGCCCTTGCTCAATGTTTCGAGCTTTTGATCGCCCCATTGAAATAAATCGAATTTCCGCAGCCAACCGTCGACTTCGGCCGTGACCTTGCGGCCGCCGCGCAGTTCCCCGTAGAACTCCAATAACTCGCGCACTTTCATCTTGCGGTAAAGGCCGCGCTCCTCGGGCAGATAGCCGATGTGCGCGGAACTTGTGCCGTGCGATTCCGTGCCGAACACGCGGATCGTGCCGCGGTCCGGATAGAAGATGTTGACGATCATCCGCATGGTGGTCGTCTTACCCGAGCCGTTGGGGCCGATAAAGCCGTAGACTGAGCCTTCCGGCACGGTGAGGGTGAGATCGTCGACAGCGGTAAGATCGCCGAACGTTTTGGTGACACTTTGGATTTCGACAGCGTCCATCCTGATTTCCTTTACGCGCCCGTGGTGCGGTTGTCGCCCGGCGCGAACAGCCAACGCAATGCAGTCACCAGCAGCATCCCGGCCAGACTGCCAAACAGAACCATACGGAAAGACGGGATGGCAAGTTCCGGATTACTGGCTTGCAGCCGGAATTGGAAGAGTAGGGCGCCTAATGCCGCGGCCGGCGCCAAAATCAGGCGCGCGGCCACGCCGGCATACGCGTCCACCAGCACCAGAGCCAGCAGCGCCATGGCGATGAGGACCGCCAGCTTGCTGTACCCGTTCTGTTCGGTCAGAAAGTGAGTCTGCCCCGAAACCAGAGCGCCGGCGGTGAGCGAGAGATAAAGAACCATGGCCTCGAGCAGGAGCAGGCCCGGCTCGGTGGTGCGGCGAATGCGGCTGGCAATCACCATCGGCACGGTAAAACAGGCTTCGAGGAAATACCGAGGGAGACCATCGTAGCGCTCGTGAAGATCGCCGAGCACCTCCTCCCGGCAGGCCGGTGGAATCAGAATTCCGATCACGGTTTCCATCACTTTGGGCGGACCGGATTCCATTTTGGGCGGCGCGGCCCCCATGCCTCGATCTCCTTTCCCCATTCCTCGGCCACCGCTTCCCACACGCGCCGGGCCGTGGCCGCCGACTCCTGCAACGCGCGTTCTCCGAGCGCCTCCAGCTTGTAGCAGCGTTTGGAGCGGCCGCCGCGTTCCGGCGTCGGATCGGAAAGCCGGGACGAAATCAGACCTTTGTCTTCCAGCCTGTCGAGCGTCACATAAACCGCGCCCAGCGATGCGGCCTTGGGCCGCGCCAGTTCCTCCACCTTGGCGTGGATCGTCACGCCGTAGGCATCGTCCTTCAGATGCAGGATTGCCGTCAGCACCAATTGCTCGAACTGGCCGAGAGAATCCGACTTCGCCATTTCTCTAACAGCGTATGGCAAATCGAAGGCCCTGTCAAGAGAATTTCCAGCCGGACCAATCCTGATACAATCCGGGTCATGTTCAAAGGACTGGAGCACACCGCCATCGCTTCGCCCAACCCCAAGAAGCTGGCCCAGTGGTACGTCGATCATCTCGAATTCCACATCAACTACGAATACGACGGCAATTATTTCGTCAAGGCCGCCAATGGCACCGTGCTTGAAATTATTCAGTCCGAAGGCGCGCGCGGCGAACCCAAGATGAAAGATCCCGGCATCCGCCATCTGGCGATCCAAGTCGACGATTTCGACGCGGCGCGCGAGCGCCTCACCCAGACCGGTGTGCAATTCCTGGCTGAGCCCACCGGCAGCCAGGGAAACTGCATCGTCTTTTTCGCCGATGGCGACGGCAATTTCCTGCACCTCATTCACCGCCAAAAGCCCTTGCCGTAGCCTGGGCGGGCTTATGCAAACGCCAACCCGGCTTCTCGAGCCCCGGCATCTTTCCGCCTTCCATTGCCTGGGCGGCGATTGCGAAGACACCTGCTGCGACGGCTGGGCCATCACGGTCGACAAGCCGGCCTACGAGCGCTATCAACAGTGCCCCGACCCCGCGTGGCGCGCCTCCTTCGACAAACTGGTCACGATCCAAGCAACCGGCGCCACCGACCATAACTACGCCCGTATTGCACTCTCCAGCTCCACCTGCCCGTTCCTGGCCGAAGGTTGGTGCTCCATTCACAAGCAGCTCGGCGAATCGTACCTGCCGGTGACCTGCGCGCGCTTTCCGCGCGTCTGGAACGTCGTGGATGGCGTGCTCGAAAAGTCGCTGGATTTGGGTTGCCCCGAGGCTGCGCGCGTCGCCCTGCTCGATCCCGAGTCCATGACGTTCCAGCAAGCGGATTGGGATCCGCGGGAGTTCAGCACCCTGCGCGTTTCCGCCATCGACAGCTCCCGCGGAGCCGGTCTTGAGAAGCCCTATCGCCATTTTGCCGTGGTGCGCGCCTTTGTCGTGAAGCTTCTGCAGAACCGCGCGCACCCACTCTGGAAGCGCCTCGCGATCCTCGGCCTCTTTTGCGACAAGTTACAGGAGATGGCGGCGGGCGGAGACGAGCAGGGGGTTCCTCAAATGATCCAGGCCTACGAGGAGGCCGTTTCCGCAGGCCTGTTCGATGAAACCTTAAGTCAGCTCCCGGCCCGAACTGCGTTGCAACTGGAGACGGTCGTGGAATTGATTGTTGCCCGGATTACGTCGGATTTCACCAACCGCCAGTTCCTGGCCAGTTACAAAGAGTTCATGGACGGACTCGGCTGGGGAGCCGATTCCAGCATGGAGCAAATCGACTCCCGTTACCGCGAAGCCTACGCGCAATACTGCGCGCCGTTTCTCAACCGGCATGAGCACATCCTGGAGCACTATCTGGTGAATTATGTCTGGCGCGGGCTGTTTCCCTTCGGACCGCAGGAGAACACCTACGCGCTCCGCGATCCGAACCGGCAGCGCTCGATTCATGCCGAGTTCCAGTTGATGGCGGTTTATTTTTCGATGATCCAGGCGCTGCTCACCGGCCTGGCGGGCTTTCACAAGGAGTTCTTCGGCGCCCAACACGTCATCCAGGTGATCTATACCGTGACCCGGACCTTCGAACACAGCGTCGCGTTCCCGCAACGCGTGATGCAAACCCTCGGGGAAAAAGGACTCGACAACCCCGCGGGCGTGGCCGTACTGCTCAAATTCTGAGGATTCCGGCCGGCCGGTACCCCGGTGTGAGTACCAAAACGGCCCGGTAGATAGTACGCCGGGCCTTCGTTTCCGGTGTAGACTGAAGTCCGGCAGGCGAGGAACACGTTGCGGCTGGGCCCTTTCATTCTGATTTTGTGCGTACCCTGGCTCGGAGCGCAGACCAACTCGCGCGCCCTCCTCGACCGCTATTGCGCGGCCTGTCACAATCAGAAACTCAGAACCGCGGGCCTGGCCTTTGAAGACCTGCGGATTGAGAATGTGCGGTCCGGCGCCGACATCTGGGAGCGGATTCTCCGCCAGGTGCGCACCGGGGAAATGCCGCCTCCCGGAATGCCGCGGCCTTCGGAACCGGTTCGCGCGGACTTTGTGGCGGCAGTTCAGGACGGGCTCGACCGCGCGGCGGCCGCCGATCCGAATCCGGGCCGGCCGCCGATCCACCGTCTCAACCGCACCGAATACGGCAACGCGATCCGCGATCTGCTCGGATTGGAAATCGACTCCAGCGCTCTCCTGCCGCCGGATGACTCGGGCTACGGCTTCGACAACATCGCGGACGTTCTGTCAGTCTCGCCCGCTCTGCTCGAACGAACTCTCTCGGCCGCGCGGCGCATCAGCCGGCTCGCCGTGTCCCGGCCCGAAGGCCGGCCTTCCGTGTTTGTCTGCCAACCTGTCACCGCCGCGGCCGATGTTCCGTGCGCGCGAACCATTCTCAGCGCTCTGGCCCGGCGCGCCTACCGCCGGCCCGTCACCCAGGCGGACCTCAAGCCGCTGCTTTCCTTCTTTTCCGCGGGACGCAAATCGGGCGGGTTCGATCGCGGGATGGAGCGGGCCCTGACTGCCTTGCTCGCGTCTCCCGACTTTCTGCTCCGCATCGAACGCGACCCGGCCGGCAGCGCTCTCGGAACCGTGCACCGCATCAGCGATCTCGAGCTGGCATCGCGCCTGTCGTTCTTCCTGTGGAGCAGCATCCCGGACGACGAACTATTGGATCTGGCCGAGCAGTGCAAGCTGCGCAACCCCGGCGTCCTCGAACACCAGGTGCGCCGCATGCTCGACGACCCGCGCTCTCACACCCTGGTGACCAACTTCGCCGGCCAATGGCTCGACCTGCGCCGCCTTCCTCAGATCCGGCCGAACACGCAGATCTTTTCCGAGTTCGACAACGGCCTCCGCCAGGATTTTCAACGCGAAACGGAACTGTTTCTGGAATCCGTGATCCACGAGGACCGCAGCCTTGTCGACCTGCTGGATGCCGACTATACGTTCCTCAACGAACGCCTGGCCCGTCACTACGGCATCCCCGGCGTCCTGGGCGCGGAGTTCCGGCGTGTGACGCTCCCCGACACTCGCCGCGGGGGATTGCTGGGGCAGGGGAGCATTCTGACCCTGACTTCCTATTCCACCCGCACTTCGGTCGTACTGCGGGGGAAATGGATTCTCGAGAATCTCCTGGGCGAGCCGCCCCCGCCGCCCCCTCCCGATGTTCCCGCGCTCCAGCCGGAAGCCTCTGACGGCAAGCCTCTGTCCGTCCGGCAGCAGATGCAGCTTCATCGGTCGAACGCCGTTTGTGCATCCTGTCATGCGCGCATGGACCCCTTGGGATTCGCCCTCGAAAACTACGACGGGGTGGGGAAGTGGCGCACCGATGACGCCGGAGCGCCCATCGATGCCTCGGGCAAACTTCCCGATGGCACCGAATTTATCGGCCCGGCGGGACTGCGGAAGGTGCTGGTGAGCCGCCGGCAGGAATTCATCGCCACCGTGACTACGAAGCTGCTCACCTACGCCCTGGGCCGCGGCCTCGAATTCTATGACCAGCCCGCCGTCCGCGCGATCGACCGAACGGCGGGTTCCGACTCCACCTTTTCTTCGCTGGTGCTGGGTATTGTGAACAGCCCTCCTTTTCAAATGACGAGGTCGCGGTGAGGTTTACGAACCAAGCCCTGCCACGGCGGGCCGTGCTGCGCGGCATCGGCGCGGCCGTGGCGCTGCCATTCCTCGACGCGATGATGCCCGCGTTCGCGGCACGGAGGGCGGCGCCGGCGCCCGTCCGCCTCGGCTTTGTGTACGTGCCCAACGGCATCATCATGGACCGCTGGACCCCGGCTGCCGAAGGCGCCGGATTTGAATTCGCTCCAGTGATGAGACCGCTCGAACCCTTCCGGGACCGGCTTTTAGTTTTGAGCGGTCTGGCCCAAGCCAACGGCCGCGCCCTGGGGGATGGCGCGGGCGATCATGGCCGCGCCGGAGCCACGTTTCTCACCGGTGTGCATCCCCGAAAGACCGAAGGCGCCAGCCTCCGCGCCGGAATCTCGGCCGACCAGGTGGCCGCTCGGGAACTGGGCCGGTGGACGCAATTGGCCTCGCTCGAAATCGGATTGGAAAATCCAGCCTTCGCGGGAGGGTGCGATAGCGGTTACAGCTGCGCCTACACCAACACCATCTGCTGGCGCGACCCCGTGACCCCCTTGCCGGTTGAAACCAACCCGCGCGCCGTTTTTGAGCGGCTGTTTGGAGACCCGGACGCCGCCGATCCCGCCTCCCGCCTCGCCCGCGCCCGCGAAGACCGCAGCCTGCTCGATTTTGTCGGCCGCGATCTAACGCGCTTGCAGTCCCGGATCGGCGCGCCCGACCGAAGCAAACTCGATCAGTACCTGGAGGCCGTCCGCGATGTGGAGCGGAGAATTCAGAATCTGGAGGCGCGCACCGCGCGGTCGCCGCTGTCCGTCCCGCGGCGCCCCGACGGCATCCCCGATTCCTTCGAGGCCCATGCCCGGTTGATGATCGACCTGCAGGTGCTTGCCTTCCAGGCGGACCTGACGCGAGTGGTCACTTTTATGATCGGGCACGAAGCCAGCGAGCGCGTCTACCCCTCGCTCGAAGTGACCGAGGGCCACCATACTCTCACCCACCATCGCGGCGACCTGGAAAAAATCGAAAAAGTGGCGCGCATCAACCGGCTGCACGTTCAGATGTTTGCCGATCTGCTCCAGCGCCTCTCCTCCACCCCCGATGGCGACGGCAGCCTGCTAGACCACTCCCTGATGCTCTACGGCAGCAGCTTGAGCGATGGCAACCAGCATCGCCACGACGACCTGCCCATCGTCCTGGCCGGCGGACCGTTCTCGGGCGGGCGTCATCACCGTTACGCCAAAGAGACGCCCATGACGAACCTGCTGCTAACCTTGCTGGACAAGGCTGGCGTGCGAGTGGATCGCCTGGGCGATAGTTCCGGCGAACTGGCCGGTCTTACGGGCGTGTAGGCAGGCCGGTCCGGTTGCGCCGCGACACGAGTGCGAGAAGCCCCGCGACAACAGCCATTGCCGCCAAAGAAGATGTCTCCGGCACGTCGGGGGTGGGCGGAGGCGCGGCTGCGGCGGGAAACGTGTTGGCGATCAGATTGAATAGGGCCTGGTTGTTATGGAATTGCGCCTCGGCGATGTTCCCCGCCGGATAAACGTTGATATCGATCACGCCATTCTTGCTGCGGGCAATCATGTCGACTCCGCCGCCGTCGGTCGCCAACAGCGTCGCTCCCGCCGCGAGCTGTGGATTTGCCAACGACGGGTTGGCATCATAGAAAACCGTATTCAGATCGATCCCGCTGAAGATAGGGTCATTCAGGCCCGCCGGCGTGGAAACCAGGGATCCGTCCGTTTGAACCCCGTTGGTCTTGCTGGTGTCCGTGGGAAGCGCAAACCCGGCATAGTCACCAGTCGCGACCCGACCCGTCAGCAGTGGGCTAACGAATATGGGGTTGGGAACGCTGAACGCGAAGCCGGCAATGGTCAGACTCTTGCCACCCAGATCGTAGAAATCGGCAAGCGTGTCGCCGAACCCTGCGGGAGGCGGGTTTGACGTCCAAACCAAGACATCGCTGTAGGCGCTGAGCTGGCTCGCAAATGTGGCGGAGGCAGGATCGAGGAGGTCGACGGTGGTGAACCGGCCCGTGGTCACCAGGCTCGTCAGGACGTTGGGGATAGTGAAACTGGAATCCACTGCCACAACCGCCAGCGAATCCGCGCGGGCGAACCCAACTACGAGTCCAAGTGCCAGTACTTTCTGTGAGATCGCAACCACCGCGCGGCGTGTCTTCACGGCAAGAATCCCCCTTTTGGGTGTATGGGATAGAAGAATAGTGTAGCTTAGTCCTGGAACTTGCAAACGGATTTGTGCCGGTGACTGAATTCAAAATGTACTAGGACTAAAGATCTATAAGGCATGCCGGCCCAGCACTCCCCGCTTGCCTTGGTATGAATATACTTGACTATTCCATCGGAAACCGCTATAGTTGGGTCATGGCAGAACCCACAACCCTCCAAGAGGCTGTTCTCTACTTCGCGGACCCCGCTAACTGCCGTGCTTACATGGTGCCCCGTCGATGGCCCAATGGCGTTACGTGCCCTAACTGCGGGACCAAAAGAGTGAAGTTTCAGCCTCAGCACAACCGTTGGCAGTGCAGCGTTCACCATCCCCGTCGCCAGTTCACGCTGAAGACCGGGACCATCATGGAAGAGTCGCCCATCGGACTCGACAAGTGGCTTCCCGCCATGTGGCTCGTCGCCAGTAACAGAAACGGCATTTCCTCATGGGAACTGCATCGCGCTTTGGGTGTCTCGCAGAAGACCGCATGGTTCTTACTCCATCGTGTCAGGCTTGCCATGCAGGATGAAGCCGTCGGCGGGAAACTTGGTGGCCCTGGCAGCCTCGGTGAACACCCAAAACCGGCCATACATGATCACCTGAAAACCGGCCAACGATAAGCAGCGTTCAGGACATTGATTTCGACGCGAGGGCGATACCCTCCGTCAATGTGAGCAATGTCTTGAACGATGAAAAGAAG